>NZ_POTY01000021.1 GCF_003236315.1 Micromonospora craterilacus | reverse complement strand
GTACGACCCCGAGGAGCTGCTCGGCATCGTCAGCGCCGACCTCAAGGTGCCGTTCGACCCGCGCGAGGTGCTCGCCCGGGTGCTGGACGGCAGCGAGTTCGACGAGTTCAAGCCGGCCTACGGCACCGCACTGGTCACCGGCTGGGGCGAGCTGCACGGGTACCCGGTCGGCGTACTCGCCAATGCGCGAGGCGTGCTGTTCAGCGAGGAGGCGCAGAAGGCCACCCAGTTCATCCAGTTGGCCAACGCCGCCGACACCCCGCTGATCTTCCTCCAGAACACCACCGGCTACATGGTCGGCACCGAGTACGAGCAGCGCGGCATCATCAAGCACGGCGCCCTGATGATCAACGCGGTGTCGAACTCGACCGTGCCGCACCTGACGGTGAACCTGGGTGCCTCGTACGGCGCGGGCAACTACGGCATGTGCGGGCGGGCGTACGAGCCCCGGTTCCTGTTCACCTGGCCGAACGCGAAGTCGGCGGTGATGGGCCCGGCACAACTGGCCGGGGTGCTGTCCATCGTGGCCCGGCAGGCCGCCGCCGCGCGGGGCCGCGAGTTCGACGAGGACTCCGACGCGGCGATGCGAATGATGGTCGAGCAGCAGATCGAGTCCCAGTCCGGTGCGCTGTTCCTCTCCGGGCGGCTGTACGACGACGGGGTGATCGACCCCCGGGACACCCGTACCGTCCTCGGGCTCTGCCTGTCGGCCATCCACAACGCACCGGTCAAGGGCGCCGACGGCTTCGGCGTCTTCCGGATGTGATCCCCGTGAGCGCGAGGAACGCAGCGAAGCGGAGTACCGCAGTCGCGAACGAAAGGCAGGCTCAGCTCACATGATCACGAGATTGCTGGTGGCCAACCGGGGGGAGATCGCCCGCCGGGTCTTCGCCACCTGCCGCGCACTCGGCATCCAGACGGTGGCCGTGCACTCCGACGCGGACACCGACGCGCCCTTCGTCGCCGAGGCCGACCAGGCGGTCCGCCTGCCGGGGAACACGCCCGCGGGGACGTACCTGCGGATCGAGGCGCTCCTGGACGCGGCCGGTAAGGCCGGCGCGGACGCCGTACACCCGGGCTACGGCTTTCTCGCCGAGAACGCCGACTTCGCCGCGGCGGTGACCGACGCCGGCCTGACCTGGGTCGGCCCGCCGGCGAAGGCGATCGCCGCGATGGGCGACAAGCTGGCCGCCAAGGCACTGCTCGCCGACGCGGGCGTGCCGATGCTGCCCACCTGGACCGCGGAGGAGCAGGTCACCGGCTTCCCGGTGCTGGTGAAGGCGTCGGCCGGCGGCGGCGGTCGCGGCATGCGGATCGTCCGGGACGCGGCCGGGCTCGCCGAGGCGATCGCGAGCGCGCGCCGCGAGGCGGCGTCGGCGTTCGGCGACGGCACGGTCTTCATCGAGCGGTACGTCGAGCGGGGCCGCCACGTCGAGGTGCAGATCGTCGGCGACCGGCAGGGCACGATCCTGGCCCTCGGCGAGCGGGACTGCTCGGTCCAGCGCCGGCACCAGAAGATCGTCGAGGAGGCACCGGCGGTCGTCCCGCCGGAGCTGCGGGAACGGCTGCACGAGGCAGCGGTGGCCGCCGGCCGGGCGGTCGACTACGTCGGCGCGGGCACGGTGGAGTTCCTGCTCGCCCCGGACGGCGCGTTCCACTTCCTGGAGATGAACACCCGCCTCCAGGTGGAGCATCCGGTCACCGAGGCGGTCACCGGGCTGGACCTGGTCCGGCTGCAACTGCTGGTCGCCGAGGGTTCACCTCTGCCGCTGGCGGCGACACCGCCGGTCGAGGGCCACGCGATCGAGGTACGCCTCTGCGCCGAGGAGCCGGCCCAGGGCTTCCGCCCGGCGACCGGCACCCTGCACCGGTTCACGATTCCCGGGGTGGCCGGCGAGTTCACCCGGGTCGAGGGCGTGCGGCTCGACTCCGGCGTGGCGGACGGCTCGGTGATCGGCATGCACTACGACTCGATGCTGGCCAAAGTGATCGCCTGGGGGCGGACCCGGGACGAGGCCGCCCGGATGCTGGCCAGCTCGCTGGCCCGGGCCGAGATCCACGGCGTGGCGACCAACCGCGACCTGCTGGTCCGGGTGCTGCGCAGCCGGCAGTTCGGCGCGGTCGAGGTCGACACCGGCTTCCTCGATCGGCACCCCGAGGTCTTCGCTCCACTACTGCCCGTCGCGCAGCTCCCCGTGGTCGCGCTCGCGGCGGCGCTCGCCTCGGCAGACGCCCGCCGGGCCGCCGCGCCAGTGCTGGCCGGACTGCCCTCCGGTTGGCGGAACGTGCCCGCCTTCCCGCAGGTCGCCCACTTCGACGGGCCGGATGGCGAGATCGAGCTCCGCTACCGGCTGGACCGCACCGGCGCGCTCGCCGAATGGTCGGCGTCGCCGGTCGCCGGGCCCGGCCCCGCCCGCGAGCCCACCGAGGCCGAGCCGCCCCCGGCCGTCACCCTGCTTGAGGCCACCCCGGAGCGTGTCGTGCTCGACGTCGACGGGGTGCGGCGGGTGTACCGCGTACACCAGGCTGGGTCGGAGGTCTTCGTGGACGGCCCGGACGGGGCGGTGAGCCTGGTCGAGCTGCCGCGCTTCCCCCTGCCGACCGCGGAGCTGGCCGCCGGGTCGCTGCTCGCCCCGCTGCCCGGCGCGGTGACCCGGGTGCACGTCGAGGTCGGCCAGCGGGTCGCCGCCGGTGACCCGCTGCTGACCCTGGAAGCGATGAAGCTGGAACACCCCGTGCTTGCCCCGACCGACGGCGTGGTCACCGAGCTGCCGGTGCCGGCCGGTGGGCAGGTCGAGACGGGTGCCGTGCTGGCCGTGGTGAACCCTCTTGAGGAGACATCGTCATGAACTTCGACCTCAGCCCCGAACAGGACCAGCTCCGCGACGCCGTCCGGTCGCTGGGCAAGCGGTACGGCCACCGCTACTTCGTGGCGAAGGCCAAGGCCGGCGAGCACACCACCGAGCTGTGGCACGAGGCGGGCCGGCTCGGCTACCTCGGCGTCAACATCCCCACCAAGTACGGCGGCGGAGGCGGCGGCATCACCGAGTTGGCCATCGTCTGCGAGGAGCTGGCCGCCGCCGGCTGCCCGCTGCTGCTGCTCGTCGTCTCCCCCGCCATCGCCGCCACCGTGATCAACAAGCACGGCACCGAGGAGCAGCGCAAGCGCCACCTGCCCGGCCTGGCCGACGGCTCGCAGAAGATCGTCTTCGCGATCACCGAGCCGGAGGCCGGTTCGAACTTCCACCGCCTCGGCACGGTCGCCCGCCGCGACGGCGACGACTGGGTCATCTCCGGCCGCAAGTGCTACATCTCCGGGGTCGACAACGCCAACCATGTCCTGGTGGTGGCCCGGGTCGCCGTCGAGGACGGCGATGCCGGCTCACCGGACGCCGCGCCACAGAAACTGAAGCCGGCGCTGTTCATCGTGCCGACCGACGCTCCCGGGCTGACCTGGTCCAAGCTGGACATGGAGATCCTGTCCCCGGAAAACCAGTTCCTGCTCTACCTGGACGAGGTGCGCCTGCCCGCCGACGCCCTCGTCGGCGAATCCCTGGACGCCGGCCTCCCGGCCCTCTTCTCCGGCCTCAACCCGGAACGCATCACCGTCGCCGCGATGGGCGCCGGCACCGGCCGGTACGCGACCGAGCGGGCGTCCGAGTACACCTCGACCCGCTCGGTGTGGGGTGGGCGCACGATCGGTACCCACCAGGGCGTGTCGCATCCGCTGGCGCACGCAGCGGTGCAGGTGGAGCTGGCCCGGCTGATGATCCAGAAGGCGGCGGTGCTCTACGACGCCGGCCGTGACCTGGAGGCCGGCGTCTCCGCCAACATGGCCAAGTACGCCTCCGCCGACGCCGCCGCGCTCGCCGTCGACACCGCCGTCCAGGCCCTCGGCGGCGCCGGCATGACCACCGAGTACGGCGTGGCGACCCTGCTCGGGGCGGTACGGGCGGGCCGGATCGCCCCGGTCAGCCGCGAGATGATCCTCAACTTCGTCGCCCAACACGTCCTCGGCCAGGACAAGTCGTACTGAGCGCGGCTCACGCCGGTGGGCCGGGGTACGGCGGGCGGTCACCCGCCCGCCGTACCCCGGGTTGTTCAGCGGCCGTTCAGCGAGCCGACGGCCGGCAGCGGCGCGACCACCGGCGGCAGCTGCTTGGGTGCGCCGCGCCGCGGCGCGCCCTGAGCGGCCAGGTCGCTCTTGGACGAGTCGGCCCGCACGGCGGCCTCCGGCTCCAGCAGGTCCTCGAACGGCTGGATGTCACCGACGCAGACCTTGCCCTTCTTCGGCAGCGTCAGCCGGAGCAGGTACGCGTCGACCGCACGGGTGGTGCAGGCAGACGTGCCGTACGCGGTGTGCCCCCAGCTGTCACTGGACAGCAGGCGGCTGTTCGGCAGCAGCTTGGCCGAGGCGACCGCACCCTTGTAGTTGGTGGCCGGGTCCCAGTAGTTGCCGACGACCAGGACCGGGTTGGCGGTCCGCCGGTTGAACGGGCCGGTGTACCGGTCCTCGTCCCGCACGGTCCAGGTGTCCCGGGCGCAGGGCGCGCTGATCCAGGCCCAGAGCCGACCGAAGTACTTGTCGCGCTGGTCGGCCTTGGCCGCCCGGCTCGGCCACGAGCCGGCGTTCTTCGGGTGGTTCGCGTCGGTGCAGTCCACCCCGAGGAAGGTCTCCAGGCCGTTGTCGTACGGGAAGTCGTAGGCGCGGGCCTGCTTGCGGGCCTCGGCGGCCAGCTCGACGACGGAGGTGCGGGCCTGCTCACGGGCCGTCTTCTTCGCCGACGGGTCGGTCAGCACCAACAGCTCCGCCGTCATGAACGCGACATCGTAGTAGCCGTACGGGCCGTACAGGCCGCCGAGGATGAAGGAGATGAAGTCGGCGTAGGTGACGGTGAACTGGCCGAAGTCCGGGTCGTCGATCACCAGCGGCTTGGCCTTCAGCCGCTTGGTCAGCAGCTCGAACTTGGCGGCCGGGTCACCGTCGGCCAGCGGGCAGGCGGCCACCCCCACGGCCTTGCACCGCTTCAGGATCTCGCGCAGCGCCTTGGTGGCACCCTGCGCGCTGCGCATCCGGTCCTCCTGGAGGACGTTGCCGGACTTCCCCTTGCCGAACCAGGCCCGCGCGTCCAGCACGCCGTCGATCACCAGGGCGCGTACCCGGTCGGGGAACATGTTCGCGTAGTACTGCCCGAGCACGCTGCCGTAGCTGAAGCCCAGGTAGGTCAGCTTCTTGTCGCCGACCGCCCGGCGCAGCACGTCCATGTCGCGGGCGACCTCGGCGGTCGACATCGCACCACTGAGCGGCTTGCCGGTGGTCGAGCAGGCCTTGCCGACCCGCTTCGAGGCGGCGACGTACGCCTTCTCTTCCTTCTTGGTGTACGGGAAGGCGACGTCGAGCCCCTCGTACGCCCGGGTCTGGTCCTTCACCGACTTGAAGCACTTGACCTGGTCGCTGGCGTTGACGCCGCGCGGGTCGACGCCGATCACATCGAAGCGGTCGAGCACGTCGTCACCGAGGAAGTACGGCGCGGCGAGGGCGATGCTCGTGCCTGAACCACCCGGCCCGCCCGGGTTGAGGAAGAGGCTGCCGATCTTGCGCTTCTGGTCCCGCGCCTTGACCCGCAGCACGGCGATCTCGGTCTTCGCGCCCTTCGGCTTGTCGTAGTCCAACGGCAACCGGACGGTGGCGCACTCGGCGTAGTCGTAACAGCGGTACCAGTCCAGTTTGGGCGTAGGCACCCGGTCGACCCGCTTCTGTTCCAGCTTGCTGGTGCGGTGCGAGAAGTACGGGGCCTTGCTGGCGACCGTGGTGGGAGCGGCAGTGGCGGGTGCGACCGCCACCCCGGCGAGGAGTACGCCGGCGAGTCCTGCTGCGGCCAGGGCCCGGATTGGTCGTGGCATGTGGACGCCTTCCGGTGGGGTATGGGACACGTCGAGTCGACACTCGACCATCGCCACTCTAGAGATGTCGGGCAATGGCCGATGCCCGAACAACCCCCCAAAGCCAACAAAGCGCGCGGCGATGTAACGACCTCTTCATCCCGGACGCTCTTATTACCAGCTGTTACTTTCTGGCGACGCAACTGCTATTGACAGATCGACAATCTCCGACATTCTGGACGCATGAGACGGTTTCCCCGACCCGACGCGCGGATGGTGGCGGTGGTCGCGGGACTCTCGGCGTTCTGGCTGCTCGCGACGCTCGTCCTCGGGCGCCGGCAGGACCTGCTGGGAGTGGCGATGGCCCTGCTCTGCGTCCTGCTCGCCACCGTCGCCGGAGTGGCGGCGACCGCCGCCCGGCAGCGTGACGCCGACGACTCGCGGGATCCGGATCAGCCTTCCCGGCATCCTGAGACCCAGCCGCCCGGCATCGACGCGGACACGCTTGAGACGCTGGGCGACCGGGACGCGGTCCGTTCGATGCGCGAGCGGTACCACCGCGGCGACAGCCACCGGTGAGCACGGCGCCGGCCTACGGCCGGGTCGTCAGCGACTGGTGAGGGTGGGCGAGGCGAGCCCGTCCAGGCCCCGCCCGGCCAGACACCGGTACGTGGGGTCGACGTCCGGGTCGGTCGGCGGCAGCACCTCCAGATTCCACCCGGCCGACTGGCGGATCCCGCTGACCAGCCGGAAGGTCTCCTCGTTGCAGACCCGGCGCACGGTCGAATCCGCGACGATCTCTTCGTGGTCGGCGCCGGCCAGGGCGGCGGGCAACTTCCCCTCGGCGTAGCTCTCCCAGGTGTGCCGGGTGTCGCACGGCACCCGGCTGGCCGTGGCCCGTTGACCGCGCACCTGCACCGGCCCGAAGCACTCCAGCTCCACCGCGCACTGGGCACCGTTCGGAAGCGCATCGGGCAGGGTGGCGCAGCCCGGACGGAGCACGCCGGTCGCCGCCGGGCGGGGCAGCGTGGTGGGTTGTGGCGCCGGGGCACCACCGGCCGCCCAGGCGCCGACGCCGGCCGACGCGGCCAACGCGACCACACCGGCCGCGCCGAGGAACCAGCGCCGCCGCCAGCGACGATCGGAGGCGCCACCGGAGGCGGCCTCAGCGGTAGGCACGGCGGCCCGCTGCGGACGGGCGGCGTCGTACCGGCCGGTGGCGGTGGCACCGCCGACCGGGACCGTCGCCCCGCCCGTCGAGGCTCCCGGAGTATCCAGCGGCAGGTTGGCGAGCAGGTCGTGCAGTTCCAGGGCGGAGGGCCGGTCTCCCGGGTCGTTGGCCATGCCGGCGCGGAGCACGTCGACCAGGGCGTCCGGGATCCCGGGCAGGCTGGGGATCGGCTGGTGGAACATCTCCAGCACGGTGACCAGGCTGGGATTGCGCTCGGCCTGCCAGCGGGGCGGCCGCCCGTGCATGACCGCGTAGAGCGTGGCGCAGAGCGCGTACACGTCGACGGCCGGCGACGGTGGGCTGTGGCTGAACATCTCCGGCGGCGCGTACGCCGGCGTGAGCACCTCCAGGGCGACGGAGGCATCCCGCATCTCGGCGACCACGGCCAGCCCGAAATCGGCCAGCACTGCCGAGTTGAAGTGCGAGTAGAGGATGTTGGCCGGCTTCACGTCGCGGTGCAGCACGCCGGCGCCGTGCGAGTGGGCCAGCGCATCCGCGATCTTGACGCCGAGGTCCCGGGCCTCGGCGGCCCCCAGCGGCGAGGTCCGCATCCGCTCGGCGTACGACCCGTCGCAGAGCTCCATGATCAGGTAGGGGTGCTGGTCGATGGTGACGCCCACGTCGAACAGGTCGACCACGTGGGGGTGGGACGACATCCGGCCGGCCGCCCGCGCCTCGCGCAGGAAGCGCGCCTGGTCCCGATCGCTGGCCAGGGTGCGATTCTCCACCTTGACCGCGACCTCACGGCCCACGGAGATCTGCGTGGCCCGGTAAACCGTCGCGTACCCACCTCGGGCAAAGACCTGCAAATCGGTCAGACCGGGCACAATGGGCGTCGGCAGAGCGCCGGGCGGGGTGTCGGTCACAACCTCGAAAATACCCAACCCGACCGGTCGCTCAGTGAACCGCATCGGTGGCCGGCCCCGCGCCCCGCGTCCCGGTGCCACGCCGGTCGCCCGGCACCGGCTCACCGGCCAAGGCCACCGGACCGTCACCGTCACCCGCCGCGCCATCGGTGCCGCCCACCGCCGCGCTCCCGGCCGAGCCCGACGACGCGTCACCGTCCGACGGCCCGTCGCCGGCCGGGGCCGACCGACGGGCGTCCCACCAGAGCCCAGCGGCGGTGGCCAGCGCGCCCACGCCCTCCCAGGCCGCCACCCCGAAGAACCGGCCGGGTGCGACGTCCGCCAGCACCGCGAGGGTGAACACGGTGAACGTGACCAGCCGGAACACCACCGTGAAGCGATAGAACGCGCGCCACTCGGTAGCGGTGGCGAGCAGGTAGTAGACACCCATGTTGAACGAGGCCATCGACGACGCCGTCACGAACACGCCGGTGTAGTCGCCCGGTGCGCGGGTTTCCGGTATCTCGAAGCCGAGCATCCCCAGCAGCGCCTCCGGCCAGAGCAGCCCGACCGCGCCCATCACCAGCGCCAACACGCCGAACACCGCGATCGTCCAACCCGCGACCGAACGCGGCAGCCTCATCTGGGCCCTCCCCTTCGACGGCACGGCTGTCCATAGTGACCTCCGCGTGCAAATGCCACGCTAGCGGCCACCCCCGACAGGCCACATCCCCGAAACCGACAGACCTGCCCCTGGTGCCCCCACCGGCGGACGAATCGGGCGGACCGCCCGCCGGACGGCACGGTCGATCCGGGATGCGAGAAGAGGACGGGCGGAGGTGGTCAGGTGCTGCGGAGACGGGCCCACAGTGCCTCGGCGGCGGCCCGCTCGCTGCGCTGCTCGGTGCCGTACGCCAGGCGGACGGCCTCCTCGGCGCTGGCCAACGCCGCCTGCGGCTGGCCGCAGGCGGCCAACGCCTCGGCGAGCACGCTTGCCGCGATCACCTGGCTACGGACGTCCTCGGCCGGCGCGTTCACCGCCCGGCGGGCCCAGTCCAGCGCCTGCTCACACTGCCCGTGGGCGAGCAGGGCCGAGGCGTAGCGCGCCATCGACTGCCGCCGGGAGAACAGCAGCGAGGGCGTGGTCGCGGCGGCAGTGGCGACCGGGGCGAGCAGCCCGACCGCGGTGCCGGAGTCGCCGGCCGCCAGCCGGGCCGTGGCCAGCAGCACCCGAGGGGCCACCTGCGCCGGCGCCTGCGGGTTGTGCGGCTCCACGGTGGTCAGCACCGCCCGGGCGTCGCGTTCGGCGGCGGCCACGTCGCCCATGTCCAGCGCCACGAAACCGCGCAGCGTGCCGGCCATCCCGGTGAGCAGCGGGTGGGCGGTCCGGTGGGCGTACGACAGCGCGTCGGTGAGCAGGTCTGCGGCGTGCTCCGGCTCGCCCAGCCCTCGGGCGACCACCCCCCGGACGACCAGGGCGAAGCCCTGCCCCCAGTCGTCCGATGCGGCGGCGAAGTCCCGGTACGCCCGGCGGGCCTCCCGGTCGGCGTCGGCCAGGTCGCCCAGTTCGGCGTTGGCGTACGCGTCGACCGCCCGCAGGGTGCCCACCGCCCACGCCTCGCCGACCCGCTCGCCGAACGGCAGGAAGATCCGGGCCAGCCGGTGCGAGTCGCGCAACCGGCCGGCGAGCAGCCGGGCGAACGCGGTGGTGCCGCGCAGCCACGCCCGCCCGTACGGGTCCTTCAGCTCGGCGAAGAGCCGGGCGGCCCGGCCGAGCACCGCGTCCGTACCGGCGAAGTCGCCCCGGGTGGTGGTCACCCAGGCCAGGTTCTGCAACGACCACGCCTGCCCACGGCGGTCCTGCACCGCCAAGCTGACCTGGTACGACGCCGCCAACCGGCTGCTCGCCTGGCCGAGCCGGCCGGCGAGGAAGTCCGCCATGCCCAACCGGCGCATCGCCGACGCGCGCAGCGAGGGCAGGTCGGCGTCGGTAGCCACCTGCAACGCCTCCCGCCAGCAGGACTCCGCCCGCCGCAGGTCGCCCATCACCTGCTGGGCCTGCCCGGCGAGCAGCAGGGCACTGGTCCGCGTCGCCGCCTGGTCCCCGGCGTTCGCGGAGATCTTCTCGGCAAAGGCCAGCGCGTCGGCGGCCCGGCCGACCTGGAGCAGCGCCCGGGCGTGCACCACCCGGTCGACGGCCGGTACGTCGCCCCGGGCCAGCTCGGCGGCGCGTTCGGCGTACTCGACGGCGAGCGCCGGTTCCCCCGCGTGCAATGACCGGCGCGCGGCCCGGCCGAGGGCGGCGACGCCCAGCGGTGCGACCGCCCGGGCCGGCGCGTCCGGGCGCAGCGTGACCGCGTCGGCCAGCCGGGTCGCCCGCTCGACGTGCCCGGCCACGAAGTCGTCCCGGGCCACCTCGGTGAAGCCGCCCGAGCCGCCCGGGGCGCCGTCCCCCGGCGCGGCCCAACGGGCCAGCGCGGCGTGCCGTTCGGCCAGGTCCGCCTTGCTGATCCCGGCGTACGCCGCCTCCCGCATCAGCGGGGTGGCGAAGGCGTAGCCGGTGCGGGTGCGGTGCAGCATCCGGCGTTGCAGCAGCTCGTCCACCGCCCGTTCCAGCTCGACCGCGGCCACCGCGGCCGGCCGGCCGTCCCGACCGGCCCGCTGCTCCCGCAGCGCCTCCAGCGCGCCGTCGGGCACGGTGTCGCCGACCACCGAGGCGTCCCGCAGCACCGCACGGGCCTCGGCGGGCAGGGCGTCGATCCGGGCGGCGAGCACCGCCGCGAGGTCGCGGGAGAGCAGCCGGCTGCCGAGCGAGCCGGGCGCCAGCCGCCAGCCGTTGCCCATCCCGGCAGTCAGCGCGCCGCGCTCCATCAGCAGGGTGACCAGTTCGGCCAGGTAGAACGGGTTGCCCTGGGCGGTGGCCAGCAGCCGGTCGGTGTCGGCCTGGGGCAGCCGCCCGCCGCCGAGGTAGCTGGTGAGCAGCCGGGCGGCGTCGGCGCCGCGCATCGGCGGCAGCGGTTGCACCTCGGCGTCCGCGACCCGGGTCAGGGTTCCGGCGGTACGCACCAGCTCGGGCCGCCCGAGCAGCAGCACCAGCACCGGGCCGGTGAGTCGGGACAGGGTCACCTCCAACGCCCGGATGGTCTCCGAGGTGGCGTCGTGCAGGTCGTCCACGACCACCATCAGCGGCGCCTCCGCGGCGAGCGCGCTGAGCAGGTCGGCCACGGCGTTGGGCACCGCGTCGGCGTCGGCCGGCGGCTGGGCGCTGCTCCACTCGACCGGGTCGGTGGGGCTGGGCAGTTCGGCGTACCCGAGCAGGGCCAGCAGTTGGTCGACGGCGACCGGGGCGGGCTGGTCGGTGCGGGCGCGGCTGAGCCGCTGGCCGAGCCGGCGCAGCCGCTCCTCGACCGCCGGGCGGGTGACCGCGGTGGCCGCGTCGTTGGGCAGACCGGTGGCGGCGCGTACCAGGTCGGCGAGGGGGGCGAGCCGGCGGCGCTCGCCGAACGCGGCGCAGCGTACCGAGAGCACCCGGGCGCCGGTGTGCGCGGCGTACCGCCCGGCGCCCACGTCGTAACCGGCG
The DNA here is from genome assembly GCF_003236315.1 of Micromonospora craterilacus. Classification (GTDB taxonomy): domain Bacteria; phylum Actinomycetota; class Actinomycetes; order Mycobacteriales; family Micromonosporaceae; genus Micromonospora; species Micromonospora craterilacus. The sequence goes on along the minus strand of NZ_POTY01000021.1, from coordinate 32,408 downwards.
GCGAGGCGTTCCACCTCGGCGGCGAACCGGGACTTGCCGATGCCCGCCTCGGCGGTCATCAGCAGCACCCGTGGCTCGCCCCGGTCGATCACCTCGGCCAGCCGGCCGGCGATCCGGCCGATCTCGGTCTCCCGGCCGACGAACGGTGCCTCGTCACCGAGGCCGGAGCGGGTGCCCGGGGCGTCCAGCAGGCCGAGCAGTTCGTACGCCTCGACCGGCTCGCGCTTGCCCTTGAGCCGCAACGGGCGCAGCGCCCGCCAACTGGCCACGTGCCGGGTGGCCGCGGCGGTACGGGCACCGGCGTACACCGCGCCGACGGCGGCGGCGTCGGCCAGCCGGGCGGCGGTGTTCACGGTGTCGCCGATGACCGTGTACTCGATGGCGGCCTGGATGCCGGCGATCACGTCGCCGGTGTTCAGCCCGACCCGCAGGCCCAGCGGCGCGCCGCCGCCCCGCTCGTCGTCGAGCACCCGGCGGACCGCCCGCTGCATGGACAACGCGGCGCGGACGGCACGCTCGGCGTCGTCCTCGTGCGCCACCGGGGCACCGAAGACCGCCATGATCCCGTCACCGGTCAGCTTGTCGACGTGCCCGCCGAAGGTCTTGACCGCCCCGGCGAGGGCGGCCAGCACCCGGTCGGTGACCGCGCCGACGCGTTCCGGGTCGAGGTCCTCCGACCAGGAGGTGAAGTCGGACAGGTCGCCGAAGAGCACGGTGACCACCCGACGCTCGGCGGCGGGCAGGGTGGCGGCGGCCGGCAGCGCGGCCCCGCAGTTGTGGCAGAACCGGGCGCCGGGCACGGCGACGGTTCCGCACACCGGGCAGGTCACGGTCGGTCCAACCCCGAGCTGCCGCCGTCGGATTCCCGTCTCAGGTACTCCAGTTGGGCGCGGACGGACCACTCCGCCGCCCACCAGAGCGACCGGTCCACATCCGCGTAGACCTTCGCGACCACCTCGGCCGCGGTATGCGCGCCCTCGTCCAGCGCCGTCCGTACCTGGTCGAGCCGGGCGCGGCGGTGGGCGAGGTAGAAGTCGGCGGCCGCACCGCAGTCGGCCAGCGCCGGGCCGTGCCCAGGCAGCGCCGGAATCCCGCGGTACGTCGAGAGCAGTTCCAGGCTGGCCAGGTAGTCGCCGAGGTGGCCGTCCGGGTGGGCGACCACGGTGGTGCCGCGGCCCAGGATGGTGTCGCCGGTCAGCACTACCCGCCGGTCGCCGTGCTCGACCAGGAAGCAGACCGAGTCGGCGGTGTGCCCGGGAGTGGCGAGCAAATCGATCTCCAGGCCGAAGCCGGCGAACTCCTCACCGGGCTCGGACAGCGGCTCTCCGCCGATGGTGTGCGCCGGGTCGGCGGCCAGCACGTGAACCCCGCCGAGCAGGTCGTGTAGGCGGGTCGAGCCCTCGGTGTGGTCCGGGTGGCCGTGGGTGATCAGCACCAGTCCGACCGGCCCCTGCGCGGCGATCGCCGCAAGGTGCGCCTCGTCCGCCGGCCCCGGGTCGACCACCAGGGCTGGCTCGCCGGGCGCGGCCCGCAGCAGCCAGGTGTTGGTCCCGTCCAGCGTCATCGGCCCCGGATTGGGCGCGCGCAGCAACGTCACCCACTCCGGCAGTTCGCTGGCGAGGGCGGTCACCGCCCCCGTCACATGCCCTCCCATGGCTGCGATCGTACGACCCCACGGGCGCGGCCCCGCGATCTTGCAGTTCCGGTCCCCGATTCGCCCTCCCGAGGGGCTTTCGTCCGGGCGAAAACTGCAAGATCGCGGGAGGTCAGGAAACCTCGACGATGACCTCGACCTCGACCGGGGCGTCCAGCGGGAGCTCGGCGACGCCGACGGCGCTGCGGGCGTGCCGGCCGGCCTCGCCGAAGACGGCACCGAACAGGTCCGAGGCGCCGTTGATGACGCCGGGCTGGCCGGTGAAGCCGGGTGCGCTGGCGACGAAGCCGGTCAGCTTCACGATCTTGACGACGTTCTCCAGACCGACCAGCGAATCGATCGCGGCGAGCGCGTTGAGGGCGCACCGCTGGGCGAGCTGCTTGGCCTGCTCGGCGGAGACGCCGGCGCCGACCTTGCCGGTGGCCAGCAGCTTGCCCTCGGCCATCGGCAGCTGCCCGGAGACGTACACGTGCTGCCCGGACTGCACCGCCGGTACGTAGCTCGCCACCGGCGGAACCACCTCCGGCAATTCCAGCCCGAGTTCCGCCAACTTTCCGTGCGGTCCGTTGGTCATGCCTTGGGCCGCTTCAGGTAGGCGACCAGCTGCTCCGGGTTCGGCCCGGGGACGACGGAAACGAGTTCCCAGCCGTCCTCACCCCAGTTGTCGAGGATCTGCTTGGTCGCGTGGACCAGCAGCGGGACCGTGGCGTATTCCCACTTCTGCATCGGTGGAGGGCTCCCTCGGTGGCGTGGACACTTCGGGGCACAGCCTACGGTCCACCGGCCGGTCGGGACGCGGGACGCTGCTCAGACGTGGGGCGCGGCTCCGGCGCGGTCGGCCGTTCGCCGCAGGGGCCGTTGTGGTCGTACGGCTGGGGGCAGCGCGTGCGGTCGGGCAGCAGCAGGTCGCAGAAGACCCGGTGCCGGTTGTTCTGGTCGTCGGCCGTCGACACCTCGGTCTCACCGGCGTCCAGTTCGGGCAGGAAGTTCAGCGAGGTCGCCACCCGGCCGGCCAGTGCGATCGCGGCGGCCAGGTTGGTCACCCGAATGGGCAGGTGGATGACGTACCCGGGGCCCTCTTCGTCCCGCCCTCCGGCCGGTTCTCCGGCGCTGGCCGCCTCGGCGGGCCGCCGGTACGACCGCTCGTTGACCGGCAGCCGGCCGGGGGAGTCACCGCCGGCCGTCCGGCGGTCCCCTCGGGCCCCTTGCGGGAACTGGGCTCGGGGGGTGTTGTCCGTGTCGCGCATGCACTGCCTCCGGGCGTCGTACCTGGTCACGGCCCCGCCCGCCGGTCCGGAGCCGCTGCACCCGACCCGGCCCGGGCGTGCCGGAGCGACGGTAGGACGGTGCGCTGGTCCCATCAACAGGACGCGCACGGACGATGGCTTTCGGTCACATTTGCGACACCCGACCAGCGGGAAGCTGGTCGCGCCGTTCCGCGCGGGAGACACCGGGCCCTCCGCACCGGGCAGCCGGACCGCTACCCTTCCGGTCTGGACGGGCGCTCAGCCCGGCCACCTATCCCACGCTCGCCGCCCCGCGCGGCGATGCGGCGCACCCGGGGGGACGCGATGACCCAGCCACCCGCCGGCGGTGCGACCGGCCCCACGGACCTTCCGGCGGACCAGTCCGGCCCGGACGCCGCCCAGGGTCCGTCGGTCCCGCCGCCCCCGCCCGGATATCCGCCGTACCAGTCGCCGGCCGGCCCGCCCGCCAAACGCGGTGCCCTGATGGCCTCCCTCGCCCTGGCGGTGGTCCTGCTGCTCTGCGCCGGTGGCGGCGTGGCCGCCTTCCTGACGTTGCGCAACACCGAGTCCGGCGAGGGCGCGCGGGAGCCGTCGGTGGCGGTCGACGAGTTCCTCACCGCGGTCTACCAGGAGCGGGACGCGGCCAAGGCGGCCAAGCTGGTCTGCACCGCCTCCCGGGACCACGACAAGATCCGGGCAAAGGTCGCCGAGATCGAGAAATACGCCTCGACCTACCAGAACCCTCGGTTCCGCTGGGACACCCCGAAGGTGGACAACGAGACCGGGGACCGCGCCACCGTCACCACCACGGTGACGGTGACCACCGCCGACGAGAAGATCGCCGACCAGAACCTGCGCTTCACCGTGATCCGCAAAACCGGCTGGTGGGTCTGCGAGGTCGCCTGACCTCGTTGCCTGGATAGGCTCGACAGGTGGGAGCAGCGCAGCGCCCGGCCGACCGGGCCGGCACCGATTGGCCCGCCCGTCTGCATGTGGTGACCGGCAAGGGGGGCACGGGCAAGACCAGCGTGGCTGCCGCCCTGGCCCTGGGCCTGGCCGCCGGTGGGCGGCGTACGCTGCTGGTCGAGGTGGAGGGACGCCAGGGCATCGCCCAGCTCTTCGGCACCGAGCCGCTGCCGTACGCCGAGCGGCACCTGGCCGACGCGCCGGGCGGCGGCGAGGTGTGCGCGCTCGCGGTGGACGCCGAGGAGGCGTTGCTCGAATACCTGGACATGTTCTACAAGCTCGGCGCGGCCGGCCGGGCGCTGCGCAAGCTCGGTGCGATCGACTTCGCCACCACCATCGCCCCCGGGCTGCGCGATGTGCTGCTCACCGGCAAGCTCAAGGAGGCCACCACCCGCGCGGTCGACAAGCGGCGGGTGTACGACGCGGTGGTACTGGACGCCCCGCCCACCGGTCGTATCGGCCGCTTCCTGAACGTGACCGCCGAAACCGCCCGGCTGGCCAAGGTCGGCCCGATCAAGACCCAGAGCGAGGGGGTCGCGGCACTGCTGCGCTCGCCGATGACCGCGGTGCACGTGGTGACCCTGCTCGAGGAGATGCCGGTGCAGGAGACGGTCGACGCGATCGACGAACTGAGCTCGCTGGGCTTCGGGGTGCGCCGGGTGATCGTCAACGGGGCCCGGCCGCCGCTGCCGGCGGGGCGGCTGGTCACCGAGGCCGAGCTGGGCCGGGGGCTGCGTGCCGCCGGGCTGCCGGCCGACCGGCGAATCGTCGCCGGCCTCCACGCGGAGGCGCGCGACCAGGTCATCCGCCGGGAGTTGGAGGATTCGCTGCGCGCTGATCTGGTGGAGCTGAGCGTGCCCCTGGTGGAGCTGCCGTTCCTGCCCGACGGGGTGGACCGCGCCGGGCTGGACGTCCTCGCCGCAGCTCTCGTACCCGGCGATTGACTCACACCTGACCTCGGCCTGGCGCGTTTGCCGGGTCGGCCCGATACGCTCGATTGGTGCCTTCCGACAACGCCGCGCCGCCGCTGGACGTCGACCAGATCCTGGCCGACCCGGGCGTACGGATCGTGGTCTGCTGCGGAGCGGGTGGGGTGGGCAAGACGACCTCGGCCGCCGCGCTCGCATTACGCGCGGCCGAGCGGCACGGCCGGCGGACGGTGGTGCTCACCATCGACCCGGCCCGACGACTGGCCCAGTCACTCGGCCTGACCGAGCTGGACAACACGCCCAGGCGGGTCAAGGGGATCGACGTCGAGGACAGCGGCGGCGAACTGCACGCCATGATGCTCGACATGAAACGCACCTTCGACGACGTGGTGCTCGCGCACACCGATCCGGCGAAGGCAGCGGAAATCTTCGCAAACCCCTTCTACCAGGCGATGAGTTCCACCTTCTCCGGCACCCAGGAGTACATGGCCATGGAGAAGCTCGGCCAGCTGCACGCCCGGGGCGAGTGGGACCTGATCGTGGTGGACACCCCGCCGTCGCGCTCGGCGCTGGACTTCCTCGACGCACCGGCCCGGTTGTCCCGCTTCCTCGACGGGCGGATGCTGCGGCTGCTGCTGGCTCCGGCGCGTACCGGCGGACGGAGCATGTTCAGCCTCGTCACCGCCTCCTTCGGGATGTTCTCCAGGATCGTGCAGAAGGTGATCGGTGCGCAGTTGCTGACTGACCTGTCCGGTTTCGTGGCCGCGCTCGACTCGATGTTCGGCGGGTTCCGGCAGCGCGCGGAGCAGACGTACCGCATCCTGCAGGCGCGCGAGACGGCGTTCCTGCTGGTCGCGGCGCCGGAGCCGGACGCGGTCCGAGAGGCCGCCTATTTCGCCGGCCGGCTGCGCGAGGAGAACATGCCGCTCGCAGGCCTGGTGCTCAACCGGGTGCACCGCCCGGCGGTGCCCGAGCTGGGCGCGCCGGAGAGCCGGGCCGCCGCCGACCGGCTGGCCGCGGCCGGCGGCCACGAGGGCACCGTCGAGGTGCTGCGGGCGCACGCCGCCCTGGCCGAGCAGGCGGTACGCGAGCAGCAGGTGGCCGCGCGGTTCACCGAGGCGTTCCCGCAGGTGCCGACGGTCTCGGTGACGGCGCAGCCCGCCGACGTGCACGACGTCGACGGGCTACGCACGATCGCAGCGGCGATCAGCCGCTCCTGATCGCGCCGATCAACTGCTGGTGGTCGCCAGGATCTTGTCCTTGCCGGCCTTGTCCTTGGCGTTCTTCTTCATCGCCGCCTCGAACATCTTGCGCCAGCTGGTGACCTGCGGGTGGCGGCGCAACAGCGCGCGGCGCTCCCGTTCGGTCATGCCACCCCACACGCCGAACTCGATCCGATTGTCCAGCGCGTCGGCCAGGCACTCGTACCGGACTGGGCAGCTCCGGCAGATCCGCTTGGCCACGTTCTGTTCGGCGCCCTGTACGAACAACGCGTCCGGGTCCCCGTTCTGACACGCCGCCAGTGACGGCCAGTCAGTGATCATGCCCATCTGTACACGTCCCCCCTTGCAGTACTACCGACGCCGTCGCGGGCCAGCCGGCATTCCCCCCGGTCGTCCGGCGCGCCTTACCCCAAAGGCGGCACCGACGACATGTGGCACTGTCGCCGCCCCCATCATGCTCTGTAGTTGCCCGATTACGCAACGTTGTCGGCCAAATCCATCATTCCGGACACTCCCGGCTTCTCGGGCTCGGGATCACCGCTTACCCCACCGGAGTCCGCGAAAACGCTGCGGGCCACCTCCGCAAGGAGGAAACTCGACACGGATCACGCAACCGGACACCCAGTGCCACGCGTCTAGCACAACGAGGCCGGCGCACGCAGGAAATGGGGAAAAGACGCCCCAGCGCCCCTCGCTACCTGTACGCGTACCCTGTCGAGGTGACCTGGATGCGGAAACGTGACCATAACGTCCTGACCAACGCCGCATCGCTGCTCATCTGTGGGCTGTTGGCCGGCGTGGTGGTGGCTGCGGCGGCATTTCCCGCGGTGGCGATGTCGGGCCTGGCCGCCAAGGCCGGCGCGGATACCTTCGGCGCGCTGCCGAAGGAACTGACCGTGGCCCGCGCACCCCAGATCAGTTATCTACTTGCCTCGGACGGCAAGACACCACTGGCCACCATGTACGACGAGAACCGGCGAGAGGTGAAATTCGCCGACATCTCGCCCTACATGCGTCAGGCGATCATTGCCGCCGAGGACCACCAGTTCTACAAGCACAACGGGGTCGATCTCAACGGCGTCGCCCGGGCCTTCGTCAACAACAGCGACGCCACCAAGGACCGGCAGGGCGCCTCGACGCTGACCATGCAGTACGTCCGGATGGCCATCGCCTACTCGGCGACCCACCCGGCCGACGTGGTCGCCGCCACCGAGGACACCAGCGCCCGCAAGCTGCGCGAGATGCGGTACGCCATCCAACTGGACAAGGAAATGTCCAAGGATGAGATCCTGGAGCGCTACCTCAACCTCGCCGCCTTCGGCAACGGCGCGTACGGCGTCTACGCCGCGAGCCAGGTCTACTTCAACAAGCCGCCGAAGGACCTGAAGATCGAAGAGGCCGCCATGCTGGCCGGCCTGGTCAAGGCGCCGACGTCGTTCGACCCGACCACCAAGAGCGGTTACCCGCAGGCGGTCGCCCGACGCGACTACGTCATCGACCACATGGTCACGACCGGCGCGATCACCAAGGAGGAGGGCGAGAAGGCCAAGGCCGTCAAGCTGGTGGTCAAGGGCAAGCGGGCGCCGAACGGCTGCGTCGCCGCCAACAAGAACGCCTGGGGCTACTTCTGCGACTACTTCTACCGCTGGTGGATGTCGCAGGAGACGTTCGGCTCGACCTCGTACGACCGGGAGCGGCGGCTCAAGAGCGGCGGCTACACGATCGTCACCACGCTGGACAAGCAGGCGCAGGAGGGCGCCGACAAGGCGGTCCGCAAGGCCAAGCCGGTGACCTCCAAGGAAGCCGTGATGATCGCCGTGGTCGAGCCCGGCACCGGCCGGGTGCGGGCGCTGTCGACCAACCGGAACTACAAGCTCGACAACCCGAAGGCTCCGAAGAACCGGCCGCACAGCGACCCGGTCCAGCGCAACAAGGGCAAGCTCGGCAACTACCCGAACACGGTGAACCCGCTGCTGACCGGCGGTGACGGGATCACCGGGTACCAGGCCGGCTCGGTCTTCAAGATCTTCACCATCGTGGCCGCGTTGGAGAAGGGCATCCCGCTCAGCTACACCATCAACGCGCCGCAGCAGTTCAAGTCCGAATACATCATCAGCAGCAGCAGCCCGGCTGCCTGCCCGGGCACCAACCTCTACTGCCCGACCAACTCCAACCGGCAGCCCGGCGGCGTGAAGGACATGTGGAGCGCCTTCTCGGCCTCGACCAACACGTACTTCGTCCCGCTGCAACAGCAGGTCGGCGCGGAGAACGTGGTCGACGTGGCCAAGCGTCTGGGCATCCAGTTCCGGCAGAGCGAGGACGCGAAGTTCGCCAACAACAAGGAGGCCGCACACCAGTGGGGCGCCTTCACCCTGGGCGTCTCGCAGGTCACCCCGCTGGAGCTGGCCAACTCGTACGCCACGCTGGCCGCCGACGGCAAGTACTGCGAGCCGATCCCGGTGCAGGAGATCCGCGACCTGGACGGCAAGAAGCTCGACGTGGCCAACCCGCGCTGCGAGAAGCGGCTCAGCACGGAGGTGGCCCGGGCGGCCGTGGACGTGGCCCGCTGCCCGGTCGGTGACAACTCCTCCACCACCAAGTGCGGCGGCAGCCGCACTGCCGCCGAGGGGCGCTACATCGTCGGCAAGCCCATCGCCGGCAAGTCCGGCACCACCGACGCGGAGAAGACCGCCTCCCTGGTCGCGATGACCAAGCAGTACGCGGTGGCCGGCATCCTGGCCGACCCGGACTGGCCGCAGACCAACGTCAAGATGAAGCACAAGCCGGCCGACGGCATCAACCCGCCGGTCTACGAGACGTTGAAGGCCGCCATGGACGGCAAGAAGGCGATCAACTTCGACCCGCCGGGTCAGAAGATCGCCCTCGGCGACCAGCGCACCATTCCGGGCGTCCGCTGCCTGGACATCGAGCGGGCGAAGTCCCGCATCTCCGGTGCCGGTTTCCAGCCGCTCGTCTCCGGCAGTCGGACCACCTCCGAGTGCCCGGCCGGTACGGCGGCCGGCACCAGCCCTGAGGGCCGCACCATCAAGGGCGGCTACGTGACGATCCTGGTCAGCGCCGGCGGCGGCAACGACGACAACGGCAACGGGAACGGCAACGGGAACGGCCGGCCGGGCAACGGCCAGTCCACCCCGCCCAGCAGCCCGGGACGCCCGCCGGACGACCGGCCCGGCGGCTGATCTTCGCCAAGCCCGAACCGAACGGGCGGGCACCCCACCTGGGGTGCCCGCCCGTTCGCATGCCGCGGGAAACCGAATACGCCGACCGGTACCCGAGTACGCGCACACGGGCGGTGACCGCCATGACTCGGCGCAGCGACCTCAACCGCACCGGGGTGAGGAACAGCAGAAGGCCCACCTGGCCCGGCACGAGATCCCTGCTGCTGCCGTCCTCGAAGTGGCCCGTCTGCTGGCACGCCGGGCCGTGGCCCTGCCGCCCGCTGGCGAAGGCGGCGGCGACACCCACCTCGCCCGGCTCCTCGGCCAGCCGGTCGGCACCCCGGGCCTAGCGGCCGAGCTGGCTGCGGACCGCGGCGGCCACCCGACCGCCCTCGGCCCGGCCGGCCACCGCGGCCTGGGCCGCCTTCATCGCCGGCCCCATTTGCGCCTTGTCGGTGAACCCGCCCTCGGCCAGCGCCCCCGCGACCAGCTCGGTCAGCTCGTCGTCGGAGAGCTGCTTCGGCAGGTAGCGATCCAGCACCTCGCCCTCGGCAGTCTCCTTGGCGGCCTGCTCGGCGCGGCCCGCGTCGGCGAAGGCGGTCGCGGCCTCCCGGCGCTTCTTGGCCTCCTTGGTCAGCACGGCCAGCACCTCGTCGTCGCTGAGTTCGCGTTTGGCCTTGCCGGAGACCTCGGCGGTGCCGACGGCGGCCAGGGCCATCCGCAGGGTGGAGGTGGTCAGCTCGTCGCGGGCCTTCAGGGCGGCGCGCATGTCGGCGGTGAGGCGGTCCTTCAGCGTGCTCATGGACGGTCAAACTACCCTGATCGGCATGCGAAAGCGCACACTATTCCGGCTCGCGACCGCCACTGTCGCGACGGGCGCCGCCGCCCTGGCGTACGCGTCGCTCGTCGAGCGCAACATGTTCACCCTCCGGCGCTTCGACGTCCCGGTGCTGCCGACCGGCACCGAGCCGCTGCGCGTACTGCACCTGTCGGACCTGCACATGACCCCCAACCAGCTACGCAAGCAGCAGTGGGTGGCGTCGCTGGCCGCCCTCGACCCCGACCTGGTCGTGGTCACCGGGGACAACATGGCCCACCCCGGGGCGGTGCCCGGTGTGCTGCGGGCGCTGCAACCACTGCTCGACTACCCGGGCGCGTTCGTCTTCGGCTCCAACGACTACACCGGGCCGGTCTGGAAGAACCCGTTCAGCTACTTCCTGCCCGACCGGGAGTACGCCGAGGGGATCGAGCTGCCGTACGAAGAGCTGCGCGACGTCTTCACCGGGGCCGGCTGGACGGACCTGAACAACGGGCGGGTCACGGTCAAGGCCGGTGGCCGGGCGATCGACATGGTCGGGGTCGACGACCCGCACATCGAACGGGACGACTACGCCTCGGTGGCCGGCCCGGTGGCGTCCTCGGCCGATCTCTCCATCGCCCTGGCCCACTCCCCCGAGCCGGCGCTGCTCGACGAGATGGCCGCCGACGGCTTCGGGCTGCTGCTCGCCGGGCACACCCACGGGGGCCAGGTGTGCGTACCCGGCGTGGGGGCGCTGGTGACCAACTGCGGGCTGCCCCGGTCGATGGCGAAGGGCCTGCACCGGTGGCCCGGCTCGGACTCCTGGCTGCACGTCTCCGCCGGCCTCGGCACCCATCCGACCGCCCCGGTCCGCTTCGCCTGCCCGCCGGAGGCCAGCCTGCTGGCGCTGATCCCGCGCTGACCGCCGCCCGGGGGTACCGAGTTTGACCCCCGGGACGGGTGGGCTACTATTTGTCGGCACGCCTCGGGGTGTGGCGCAGCTTGGTAGCGCGCTTCGTTCGGGACGAAGAGGTCGTCGGTTCGAATCCGGCCACCCCGACCAGAGGTAAGAGGGCACATCCAGTCGCTGGATGTGCCCTCTGGCATTTCTTCCAAGCCGAGGCTGACCACGGCATGCTGACGATCTCGATTCGGCGACCGCCGAGCTGCGCGGCAGCATCGGGGCGTCGCTCGGAGCCGTGGCGGACATCAGTCGGGTGGCCGAAGGCGTGCCCGGAGTCGAGTTCCGCGGCGGCCGAAGCTGGGTCGAGCCGGGTCCGCCCCGAGAGACGTTCGCCCCGACGGACCAGTAGTGCTGCGGTCACCACCAGTTGGGATAGTGCCGCAGAACCCGCTCCGCCGGTTCCGCTGGCTTCGACCCCCTCTCGCGCCACGCTGTCACGAGGCGCGGGCCGTGGACCACGAGCCCTGCGGCGATCATGAGCGACGACACGACCTGCCCGGCCCAGCCGAGCCACAGGCCGAAACCCGCCACGACCCAAAGCAGGAACCCGAAGCCGAGCTGCAACGTTCGAAGGCGTGGGTGCCTCACAGCGACAAGTCTAGAAGTCCGCGCCGATCACGGCGATTGTCGCTGTCACGCCGCCTGTTGGCGGCGCAGTCTGAACGCCTGCACGGCAGCGACGATGAGGAGGAGCAGCAACACCGGGCCGCCGGCCAGGACGACGAGACCGGCGCCGATGTTGGCGCCGATCCCGCCGGCCGTCATCACCCGCCAGGCGAAGCCGATCAGGGCGCCGGACAGCATCAACGCCAGGAGCACCGTCCACCAGCGCGAATCGAGCGTACGGGTGGCGGTGGCGCGGATCAGCAGCGCCAGCGACAGGATCACCAACACACAGGCCAGTACGCCGACCACCCGGTCGCCTGTCGCGCCGAGGCTGACCGGGCGTAGGAAGTAGTCGAGCGGTACCCCCTCGGCGGCCAGCCGTCGGGCCTCCCGGTTGGTCAGGTCGCCGACGAGCCAGGCTGTCGCCACCGGCGTGGCCAGCAGCAACGCCACCACCAGCACGGGGACCGCGCGCCTCAGCACGACACCCACCAGCCGATCCGCGTCGGCACGTGGAGCAGGTTCGAAGCGACCACCATCGCGCTCATCGCTCCACGATAGTGATCCGCATCGCTTCCCACCCGCCGGTACGGCCGGCTTCCGCTCATGAAGCACGCTCGATCCAGGATCGAGTGGCCTGCCAACCGCAGTGAGGCCACTCGATCCCCGATCGAGCACGATCTCGCCTGCTCCGGCCGAGGCCGCGGGGGTCGGCCGGCCCGGGCAGCTCAGCAGTTGGTGTAGCCGTTGCCCTTCTTCGTCCACTTGCAGGAGTCGATCAGCTTGCCGCTGGCGTTGCGCAGGTAGGCGATGTCGCCGGTGTTGTTCCAGATGTAGTTGCCCGAGCCCCAGTAACGGTGGCCGGCGGTGTTCGTGCCCTTGCCGGTGTGGATGACCACGCTCTTGCCCTTGGCGAGTTTGAAGTCCCCGCTGAACTTGTAGACGTGGTTGGCCTTGTCGCGCAGCGTCCAGTTCTTCAGGTTGATGGTGGTGGACCGCCGGTTGGTCAGCCTCACCCACTCGGCGTTGAGGCTCTTGTTCGAGCGGTTGTCCACACCCGGCGAGTCGTAGTAGACCTTCGTGATCTCGATGGCCGGGGTGGCGGCGTGCGCCGGGGCGGCGACGGCCAGCGAACCGCTCACCGCGACGGCGAGCGCGGCCACGAGCCCGAGGAGCCTTCTGGTCATGCGTGTTACCCCCACTTGTTGCGCCGGGAAGCCGGCGCGGATCTGTCACGCCGACGCGTGACGGAGCGAGGCTAACGACGTGACACGGCAACGTGAACACCCGCGCACACCGCGCCACCGATTACGGCCGCGCGGCCGTCCATCGGCACCCGGCCGGCCCAGATCCGGCGGCCGGTCCGGCCGGTGCGGCTCGGCGCGGGTCCGCGACCGGCGGGCCGAAAGGTTGGCCCTGGCCGCGCGTTCGACCAGCACTGTGGACTTCTGGCGCCGACCTCTGCCGTCGCGGCGGGCACCCAAACAGCCCACCCCGGCCCACGGCAGCGGCCAGCCGCGTCTGCTGATCCCCGACGCCTGGTCCCCGGCTGTGGTGCGCTGACCACTGTGTACCGTTTGGCAGCCGCCGCTGAGGTGCGCCGGCAGCGGGGAAGCGGTTCGGGGTAGGGGCGGCCGGGGGCCACGGCGATCGTGGCCACGAGCAGCGGGCCGGACCGGGTCAGGGCGCCGGAAAGCGATCAGAAACCGCAGGTCATGCCGGCGGTGTGGCTGACCTGCACGGTGTGCGTGACACACCCGGCATCGGTCACCCGGTGCAGCAGCAGGGTGGTCGGCTCGGCGACCCAGCCGATCTGCTCGTCGCCGCTCATCGTCAGCGTGGCCTGCCGCCAGGTGCTCGGGGCGACGGTGAGCACCGTGCCGGCGAAGGCCGTGGTCACCGGCCGGTGCAGGTGCCCGGCGGCGACGCGTACCACGTTGGGGTGGCGGACGAGCACCTCGGCGAGGGCGTCACCGTCGGCGAGCCGGATCGCGTCGGCGACCGGGATGCCGACCTCGACCGGCGGGTGGTGCAGGCAGACGACGGCCGGCACGTCGGGTCGCGCGGCGAGCACGCCGTCGAGCCAGCCGAGCTGCTCGTCACCGAGCCGCCCGCCGTCCGCGCCGGGGACGAGCGAGTCGAGCACCACCACGGTCGCCCCGGGATGGTGGACCTGGTAGTGCGCCGAGAAGCCGCCACCCAGCCAGGGGGTGCCGCCGAAGGCGTCAAGCAACGACTCCCGGTCGTCGTGGTTGCCGGTGGTCAGGTGCACCGGCAGCGGGAACCGGCCGATCACCTCACGCAGCGCGGCGTACTCGTCGGGGCGGCCGTGGTCGGCCAGGTCGCCGGTGATGACCACACAGTCGGGCCGGGGATTCAGCGCCAGCACCCGGCCGAGCGCGCGGTGCAGCCCGGCGGCCGGCTCGGCGGCGAGCGCACCGGTGGTCAGGTGCGGATCGCTGAGGTGGGCGATGAGCATCGGGCCTCCACTGGACCAGGAACCCTCACGCTATCGTCGCGGCCGCCCACGCGTGACCTCACAGGCCACGTCCACAGCCTGTGGATAGCACATGTGTACGAAGTCAGCCCGCACCCAGCCGCCGTGAGTACGCTTGATCGGCGACCCGGCGCCGGCCGGGAAGGTACCCCGACCTGGAACGACGTACGAGTGGATCACCAGCAAGTCATCCGTGACGTCACGGCCCGCCTGCCCATGGCGTCGACCGTCACCGAGGTGTGCCAGGCGACCGTCGCCGCGCTGGCCCGGTACACACCCGCCACCATCGCCGTCCTGCTGCACGTGCGCGGCCGGCTGCGCTGCGTCGCCGCCACCGGATCCTGGCAGGTCTTCGCCACCGTCGCGCCGGACGCCGGGATCGTCGGCCGGGTCTACACCCGCGGCAAGTCGGCCGTCGTCCCGGACGTCGCGGCCGACCTCGACCACATCCCGGTACGCCCCGACGTCGCCGCCGAGGTGTGCGTACCGGTGCTGGATCCGGCGGGTCGAGCCGTCGGCGTACTCGACTTGCAGTGGACCGGCCCGGCCGACCTAGGGTCGTGGCAGGCGACGGCCGAACGGGTCGCCGGCCGCCTCGGCGCTCGGATCGTGGCGCTCGGCGGTCCGGCGGAGAGTCGCAGCGAGAAGCTGCTCCGGCACGCCGCCGCGATGACCGCGGCCAGCACCGAGTGGGATCTGATGGCGGCCACGATCGGGGCCGCCCGGGACGTGTCGGCCCTCGCCACGGCCATCCTGGTGCTCGCCGACCGCACCGGCCCGCAGCTCGGCGCCCCAACGGTGGCCCCCGGCGAACTGGAGACCCGGATGCGCGCCGAGTTGGCGGAGGCAGGGCCGCAGGCGCTGCGGCGCATCACCGACCGGGCTCACCGGTACGGCGCGGGCTACACCCTCGGCGAGTCCGGCCACCCGCCGACGGCCGAGCACGAGCCGCTGGTCCGGGCCGGGGTACGCACGCTGATGGCGGTGCCGGTCGGCCCGCCCGAGCGTGGTGGGGTGCTGCTGGTCGCCGACGAGCGGCTGCTCCGCCCGGATCCCACCACGGTCAACCTGATGGAGCTGCTGGCCGGCCAGGCGTGGAGCTGCCTGGACCGGCTACGCACCCTGGACCGGCTACGCGAGCAGGCCAGTTCCGACCCGCTCACCGGGCTGCGGCACACCGGCCCGTTCGGGCAGCGGATCGCCACCGCGACCCCGGGCCGTACCGCGCTGCTGGCGATCGACGTGGACGGCTTCAAGAGCGTCAACGACACGTACGGCCACCAGGCGGGCGACCGGGTGCTGGTCGGCCTGGCACGGGCGTTGGAGGGTGCGCTGCGCCAGGGGGACGAGCTGTACCGGATCGGTGGCGACGAGTTCGTCGCGGTGATCGAGGTGACTCGCCCGGAGGAGGCGGTGCGGGTCGCCGAGCGGCTCACCGAGGCGGCCCGCCGCATCGGCCGTACGATCAGCGTCGGCGTCGCCCTTCCCCGGCCCGGCGAGTCTCCCGAGCTGACCCTGCGCCGCGCCGACCAGGCCCTCTACGCCGTCAAACGGCAAGGCCGTGACGGGGTCCAGTTGTCCGCCGCCTGACGGCCCCTCGGCCGGATGATCAGGCTTGGGTCAGCTCCTGGGCCAGGAGTTCGGCGATCTGCGCGGTGTTGAGGGCAGCGCCCTTGCGGAGGTTGTCGCCGGTGACGAAGAAGTCCAACGCACGGGGGTCGTCGAGGGCCCGGCGGATCCGGCCGACCCAGGACGGGTCGGTGCCGACCGCGTCGATCGGCATCGGGAACTCCCCGGCCTCCGGGTCGTCGACCACGATCACCCCGGGCGCGTCGCGCAGCACCCCACGGGCACCGTCGGCGTCGATCTCGGTGGCGAAGACGGCGTGCACCGCGACCGAGTGGCCGGTCACCACCGGCACCCGTACGCAGGTCGCGGAGACCTTGAGGTCGGGCATCCCGAGGATCTTGCGCGACTCGTTGCGCATCTTCATCTCCTCGGACGACCAACCACCGTCGGCCAGCGAGCCGGCCCAGGGCACCACGTTGAGCGCCATCGGGGCGGGGAACGGGCCGAGGTCGTCACCGACCGCCTGCCGCACGTCGCCGGTACGCGAGCCGAGCAGCCGGTCGCCGGCCACCTTGGTCAACTGGTCGTGCAGCGTGTCCGCGCCGAGCTGACCCGCCCCGGAAACCGCCTGGTACGAGGCGAGCACCAGCTCACGCAGGCCGTACTCGCGGTGCAGCGGGGCGACCGCGATGATCATCGCGAGGGTGGTGCAGTTCGCGTTGGCGACGATGCCCCGGGGCCGATTGTGCAGCTGCTCGGGATTGATCTCCGGCACCACCAGCGGCACGTCCCGGTCCATCCGGAAGGCGCCGGAGTTGTCCACCACGACCGCGCCGCGGCGCACCGCGATCGGCGCCCAGTGCGCCGAGACCTCGTCCGGGACGTCGAACATCGCCACGTCCACGCCGTCGAGCGCCTCCTCGGTCAGCGCCTGGACGGTCAACTCCTCGCCCCGACACCGCACCTTCCGCCCGACCGACCGCTCGGAGGCCAGCAGGCGGATCTCGCCCCAGACGTTGCGCCGCCCGGTGAGCAACTCACACATCACCGTGCCGACGGCCCCCGTCGCCCCGACCACGGCCAGGGTGGGCAGCCCGGCCACCGCGGGCTACCGTCCCGTCCCCGCGTACACCACGGCTTCGGTGTCACCGCCGAGGTCGAACGCCTCGTGGATGGCGCGGACCGCGGCGTCCAGGTCGGTGTCCCGGCAGACCACGGAGACCCGGATCTCCGAGGTGGAGATCATTTCGATGTTCACGCCGGCCTGGCCCAGCGCGGCGAAGAAGCCCGCAGCCACCCCGGGGTGCGACCGCATCCCCGCGCCGATCAGGGAGACCTTGCCGACGTGGTCGTCGTAGAGCAGGCCCTTGAAGTTGACCGTCTCCTGGATCTTGCTCAGCGCGGCCATCGCGGTGGGGCCGTCGGTCTTCGGCAGGGTGAAGGAGATGTCCGTGCGACCGGTGCCCTCGGTGGAGACGTTCTGCACGATCATGTCGATGTTGATCTCGGCGCCCGCGACGGTGTCGAAGATCCGCGCCGCGGCGCCCGGCTCGTCGGGCACCCCGACGATCGTGATCTTGGCCTCGCTGCGGTCGTGGGCCACTCCGGTGATCAGTGCCTGCTCCACAGGAAGCTCCTCCATCGATCCGGTGACCATGGTGCCGGTGTTGGTCGAGTATGACGAACGGACGTGGATCGGCAGCTCGGCCCGGCGCGCGTACTCCACGCTGCGCAGGTGCAGCACCTTCGCGCCGCAGGCGGCCAGCTCCAGCATCTCCTCGTAGGTGATCTGCTTGATGTGCCGGGCGTTCGGGACGATCCGCGGGTCGGCGGTGAAGACCCCGTCCACGTCGGTGTAGATCTCACACACGTCCGCCCGCAGCGCGGCGGCCAGCGCCACCGCAGTGGTGTCCGACCCACCACGGCCCAGGGTGGTGACGTCCTTGGTGTCCTGCGAGACGCCCTGGAAGCCGGCGACGATCACCACGGCCCCCTCGTCCAGCGCACCCTTGAGCCGCCCCGGAGTGACGTCGATGATCCGCGCCCGGCCGTGCACCGAGGTGGTGATCACGCCCGCCTGCGAACCGGTGAACGAGCGGGCTTCGTACCCCAGGTTGTGGATCGCCATGGCGAGCAGCGCCATCGAGATCCGCTCTCCGGCGGTGAGCAGCATGTCCAGCTCCCGCCCCGGGGGCAGCGGGCTGACCTGGTTGGCCAGGTCGAGCAGCTCGTCGGTGGTGTCGCCCATCGCGGAGACCACGACGACCACGTCGTCGCCGGCTTTGCGGGCCGCGACGATCCGCTCGGCCACCCGCTTGATCCGCTCGGCGTTGGCGACGGAGGACCCGCCGTACTTCTGCACCACGAGTGCCACGACGGTGCACTCCCTCCCGGTTGCCCTGAGCGTGCCGACGCCGCCGGCTCCGGGGCCGGCGGCGCGGGTCGGACGATCTCAGGGTATCGGGCCGCTCTGATCACCGGGTCAGGTGATCCCACGATCCGGCCCGGCCGGAGCCCGCGAGTGGTGCGCGACACGCCGCAAACGTCGACCTGCCCGGGGGTGTCCGGAAGCCGGCCGCAACGCCGAGAATGACCGGGTGCACGCCGCCCACCGCCCGGCCCGACGCCTGGCCGCCCCGCTCGCGCTGGCCCTGCCCGTCCTGCTCGCCGGCTGCTCCGCCGACCCGCCCGCAGATCCGCCGCCGCCTCCGAGCGCCGCGCCACGACCGGTGGGGATGGACGCGGCCCGCGACGAGTTGGCCGCGCTCGCCGCCGCCGCCCAGGATCGGCACCTGGTCGCCCGGTACAACCTGCTGGCCGACGGGGCCGCCGACCGCTCGATCCTGGTAACCAGCGCGAACGACGGCAGTTGGCGGGTGGACGTGCCGGGTGGCGCGCTCGGCGGCGCGGCGGACATCTCACTCGCGGCGACGGCCGACGGGCTGTTCCAGTGCGCGCTGCCCTCGGCGGCCCGGCCGGAGCCGCCGAGCTGCGTACGCCTCGGCGAGCGGGACGACACGCTGCCCCGACGGCTCGACCCCCGGGTGCAGCACCCGTTCACCGACTGGCTGGACGTGCTGACCGACCGACGCGCCCCGCTGTCGGTCTCGCCGGCCATGGCGCCGCCCGGGGCCACCGGCTCCTGCTACTCGGTGGAGACCACCGCGGCCTCGATCAACCCTCCGCTGGACGTGGGGATCTACTGCTTCGACGCCGACGGCACCCCGACCGGGGTCCGCGCCGCGTTCGGCACCCTGACGCTGGCCGCACCACCCGAGCCGGCACCGGCCACGGTGCAGTTGGCCGGGCCGGTGGTCGAGGGCGAGCCGCTGGGCATGGAGGCGTTACCCACCGATCCGGCCAGCACCGACCCGGGCGACACCGACCCAGCCGGCACCGACTCGGGCGGCGTCGACCCGGGTGCCACGGACGCGGGAACGCGTTGACCACCTGTCCCGTTACGGGTGGTGTTGCCCACATTCACCCACCCCCGACATCGCGCCAAAACGCCCATACGTAACTCTTTGCGCATGGCTGACCTCACCCCGCTGCTCGCGTTCCGGTGGAGCCCCCGTTCCTTCGACCCGGGCGCGGAGCTGACCCGGGCCGAGGCGGCGACCCTGCTGGAGGCGGCCCGCTGGGCGCCATCGGTCGGCAACCGACAACCCTGGCGGTTCGCGATCGGGCACCGCGACGACGAGATGTTCAAGCGGATCGCGGTCAACCTGCCACCGGCGGAGCAGCGCTGGGCCGGGCGGGCCAGCGCCCTGCTGCTGGCCGCGCACCCCCGCACCGGTCACCCGTTCGCGGCGTACGACTTGGGTCAGGCGGTGGCCCACCTCACCGTGCAGGCCACCGCGCTGGGACTGCACGTACGACAGCTGACCGACTTCGATCGCGCCGGCCTGGTCGCCGACCTCGACCTGCCCGACGACGTGCGACCGTACGTGGTGGTGGCGGTCGGGCAACTGGGCGATCCGCTGAGCCTTCCGGCCGACCTGGTGGCCGAGGAGTCCGCCTTGCGCCACCGGCGCCCCCTCGCCGAAATCGTCCTGAGCTGCGGGAATGCAATCCATTGACCACAGCCTGCGAATTCCGTCCCAAAGTCCGGACGCGCCTTCCCAGACCCCGTCTCATCACGTAGGGTCACCCTGTCATGTGGCAGGCGCACCTCCTCCTTGGTCGCCGCGACGGGGCCTGAAGGCCGGCACCTCGTCGCGGAGTCGAATCGCGCCGCCAGCACTGTCCCGGATCTTTCCGCTCGGCATCGTTGCCGACCTCCACTGCTGACGTCACATGACCCCAGGAGAACTCCGCCATGGCTCACCCAGCCGGCACCACCGACGTTGAGTCCGATCCCATCGCCCGGCAGCGCCCCAGCCGGATGCCGTACCGCCGCTACCAGCCGTACCGGGAGCAGTTCCGGATCGACCTGCCGGACCGTGCCTGGCCGACCCGGCACGTCGAGGCCGCGCCGCGCTGGTGCGCGGTCGACCTGCGGGACGGCAACCAGGCCCTGATCGACCCGATGTCGCCGGAACGCAAGCGCCGGATGTTCCAGCTCCTGGTGCAGCTGGGCTACAAGGAGATCGAGGTCGGCTTCCCGTCGGCCAGCCAGACCGACTACGACTTCGTCCGGCAGCTGATCGAGCAGGACCTGATCCCCGAGGACGTCACCATCCAGGTGCTCACCCAGTGCCGGGAGCACCTGATCGAGCGCACGTTCGAGTCGCTGCGCGGCGCCCGCCGGGCGATCGTGCACTTCTACAACTCCACCTCCACGCTCCAGCGCCGGGTGGTGTTCGGGCTGGACGGCGACGGCATCACCGACATCGCCACCACCGGGGCCCGGCTGTGCCAGAAGTACGCCGAGATCCACACCCCGGACACCGACATCCACTACGAGTACTCGCCGGAGTCGTACACCGGCACCGAGCTGGAGTACGCGCTGGAGGTCTGCGCGAAGGTCATCGAGGTGGTCGACCCGACCCCGGACCGCAAGCTGATCGTGAACCTGCCGGCCACCGTCGAGATGGCCATGCCGAACGTGTACGCCGACTCGATCGAGTGGATGCACCGGCACCTGCCCCGCCGCGACAGCCTGGTACTCAGCCTGCACCCGCACAACGACCGGGGCACCGGGGTCGCCGCCGCCGAGCTGGGTCTGCTGGCCGGCGCGGACCGGATCGAGGGCTGCCTGTTCGGCAACGGCGAGCGCACCGGCAACGTCGACCTGGTGACGCTCGGGCTGAACCTGTTCTCCCAGGGCATCGACCCGATGATCGACTTCTCCGACATCGACGAGATCAAGCGGGCCGTCGAGTACTGCAACCAGCTGCCCGTGCACGAGCGCCACCCGTACGCCGGCGACCTGGTCTACACCGCCTTCTCCGGCTCCCACCAGGACGCCATCAACAAGGGCTTCGCCGCGCTGAACGCCGACGCGGCGGCGGCCGGCGTTCCGGTCGACGAGTTCACCTGGGCGGTGCCGTACCTGCCGATCGACCCGAAGGACCTGGGCCGCAGCTACGAGGCGGTGATCCGGGTCAACTCGCAGTCCGGCAAGGGCGGCGTCGCGTACATCATGAAGACCGAGCACCAGCTCGACCTGCCCCGCCGGCTCCAGATCGAGTTCTCCGGCGTGGTGCAGCAGGTCACCGACCACGACGGTGGCGAGGTCGACCCGGCCACCATGTGGCAGATCTTCGCCGGGCAGTACCTGCTCGACCACCAGTCCGACCCGGCGGTGACGCTGGCCGAGTACGCCATCGGCACCGCCGACGGCAAGGTCGAGATCACCGCGCAGGTCGGCGTCGCTGGCGAGCCGCGCACGCTCAGCGCGGTCGGCAACGGCCCGATCGACGCGTACGTCAACGCGCTCGGCTCGGCCGGCGTGGCGGTACGCGTGCTCGACTACCACGAGCACGCGCTCTCCTCCGGCGGCGACGCGCAGGCTGCCGCGTACGTCGAGTGCGAGGTCGACGGCCGGACGGTCTGGGGCGTGGGCATGGACGCCAACATCGTCACCGCCTCCATCAAGGCCGTAACCAGCGCCGTCAACCGCACCCGCCGCTGAGGTGTAAGGAAGGGCCCCTTGTCGACCGGGGGCCCTTCCTTACACCTGTCCGGCTAGCGGGGGGTGGAGACGGGTAGGGAGTGGCAGGGTTGGGCCGGCGGAGGCTTGCGGGTCGGACGGTGGACCAGCACGGCGGCGATGGCCGCGCCGACCACCAGCAGGCCCGCGCACCAGAGCAGGGCACCCCGGTAGGCGGCGGCCAGTTCGGCGTGTTGCTCGTACCCGGTGCCGGAGAGCCCGACCAGCAGCGGCAGGGCAGCGACCGCGAGCAGCCCACCGACCCGGGAGGCGGCGTTGTTGAAGCCGCTCGCCACCCCGGCGAAGCGGTCCGCGACGGCGGCCAGCACGGACGCGGTCAGCGGCGCCACTACCAGGGTCAGCCCGGCCCCGAACAGCGCCACGCCCGGCAGCACCTGTCGCCAGTACGACGCGCCCGGCTCGACCTCGCGCAGCACCAGCAGACCGGCGGCGGCCAGCACCGGGCCGACGGTCAGCGGCAGCCGTGGCCCGATCTTGGCCGACAGTGCGCCGGCTGCGGGCGAGCCGACCAACAGCAGCACGGTCATCGGCAGCAGGGCGATGCCGGTGAGGAACGCCGACCAGCCGACCACGTTCTGCAGGTAGACGGCGAAGAAGAAGGTGAAACCGCCGAGCGCGGCGTAGACCAGCACGGTGAAGACGTTGAGCACGGAGAACAGCCGGCTGCCGAACAGTCCGGTGGGTAGCATCGCCGTCTCTCCGCGACGCCGCTCCAGCAGTACGAACACCACCGCGGCGAGCACCGCGACCAGGGCCGCCACCGCCACCTGCGGCGAATGCAGGCCCCGGCCGGGCGCCTCGACCAGCGCGTACGTGATACCGGCCAGGGCGATTGCGCCGAGCACGGCACCGGCCACGTCGAACCGACGTCCCCGCCGGCCCGGTCCCCGGGTACGGGTGGCGCTCTCGTCCCGGCTCTCCGGCACCCAGCGGACGGCAGCCAGCACCACCAGCACCGCCAGTGGGAGGTTCAGGAAGAAGATCCACCGCCAGGAGAGCGCGTCGATCAGCCAGCCACCGACGAACGGGCCGAGCGCGGTGGAGACGCCGGACAGGCCCGACCACGCCCCGATCACCTTCGCCCGGTCGTCGGGGTGGAAGCTGGCCTGGAGCAGCGACAGCGAGCCCGGGGCCAGCAGCGCCCCGCCCGCACCCTGGAGGAACCGCGCGGCCACCAACCAGTCGGTACGCAGGGCCAGCCCGCAGAGGATCGAGGCGACGGTGAACCAGATCACGCCGAGCAGGAAGATCCGCCGCCGCCCGAACCGGTCGCCCAGCGCGCCGCCGAGCAGGACGAACGCCGCGAGGGTGAGCAGGTATCCGTTGACCGTCCACTGTAGCCCGGCGACGGACGCGCCGAGTTCGGCGCCGAGCCGGGGCAGCGCCACATTGACCACGGTGCTGTCCAGGAACACCATGCCGGAGGCGAGCACGGCGGCGGCCAGGGTGCCTCGGCCGGTGGCGGTTCCGAGTCGGATGGCGGGCGCGGGTTCAGACATGGCTACCAATCTGCCGTGCACCATGTGCCAGACACCACGAAACGCCGAAACCACGTCCGGGTACTGTGCGGGATCGCCGAAAGCCCGCAAGCTGGAGAGGTGTCGTCTGTGCGTACCAGATCAGGATCGCGCGCCCTGGGAGCGCTCGCGCTCGCCGCGGCGCTGACCCTCGGCGCGGCCGGTTGCGTCCCGTTGGAGGAGCCGGAGGAGCCGGCGGGCACCGGCGGCGGCACCGCCACCCAGATGCTCTCCCAGCTCACCGTCGCCGAAGCCAACCCGATGCGCGGCTACAGCCGCAACCGCTTCCCGCACTGGCGCAAGACCGGCAAGAACTGCGACGTCCGGGACACGGTGCTGGAACGCGACGGCAAGGACATCCAGCACTCCGGCTGCAATGTGGTCGGCGGTCGGTGGGAGAGCGTCTACGACGGACGTGCCTTCACCGATCCGTCCCAGGTGGACATCGACCACATGGTGCCGCTGGCCAACGCCTGGCGGTCGGGCGCCGACGACTGGGACGACTCGAAACGCGGCGACTTCGCCAACGACCTCGACCGACCGCAGCTCTTCGCGGTTTCCGCGTCCTCCAACCGGGCAAAGGGTGACCAGGATCCGTCCCAGTGGAAACCACCAAACCGGTCATACTGGTGCCAGTACGCCGGCGACTGGGTGGCGGTGAAGCACCACTGGCAGCTGACGGTGACCAGTGCCGAGAAGGCCGCGCTGGCCGACATGTTGGAGGGCTGCACATGGGAGAGCAAGCCGTAACCGGCGCCGACGGTTCCCCGGCACCCGAGCGGGCACCGGACGCCGGCGGGGAGGACGCGGCGGCGGCCACCGACAGCCCACCACCCGGCCCGGCCACGGCCGGGATGACCGCCGACGGTGCCGCCGCCGGTGAGGTGGAGGTGCCCGGTGCCGGGATGACGGCCGACGCCGGCGGCGCCACCGGCCCGCAGAGCCGGACCACGGACATCGTGCCCGGACCGGGCGGGGTGATGACCGACGAGGTCGGCGTGGTGACCGGGGAGCTGACCCTGCGCACCGACTTCGCCGACGGCCAGGTCACCCTGCACGTGCAGTACAAGGACGCCGACGAGTGGTACGTGGTCACCGGCGGCAAGGCCGCGCTGGACGACGCCGCGGGGCTGGAGGCGGTGCACAGCATTGCGGTCGGCCTGCTCAACCGCCCCGAGGGCTGAGACGCGGCTGTCTGTTAAGAGGGGCCCCTTCCTATACGCGAGGCGTTAAGAAGGGGCCCTTCCTTACACGAAGGAGCCGGGTTCGCTGGGGGCGGAGACGACGCCGGGCTCCTCGCCCTCGCCCTCCGGGCGGACGATCTCCGCGCTCACCTTGTGCGGGCGCAGTTCCCCGCTGGCGATCTGCTCGGCGAAGTGGCACGCGACCCGGCTTCCGCCGATCTCCCGCAGCACCGGCCGCTCGTCGGCGCAGCGGGTCGGCTGCGCCCACGGGCACCGGGTGTGGAAGCGGCAACCCGACGGCGGGTTGGCCGGCGAGGGCAGGTCACCGGCGAGCAGGATCCGCTCCCGGCGGTCCTCCACGTCCGGGTCCGGCACCGGCACCGCCGACATCAGCGCCCGGGTGTACGGGTGCAGCGGCTCGGTGTAGAGCCGGTCGCTCGGCGCCTCCTCGACCAGGCCGCCCAGGTACATCACGCCGACGATGTCGGAGATGTGCCGGACCACCGCCAGGTCGTGCGCGATCACCAGGTAGGTCAGGCCGAGGTTGTCCTGGAGTTCGTCGAGCAGGTTGACCACCTGGGCCTGGATCGACACGTCGAGCGCGGAGACCGGCTCGTCGGCGACGATCAGCTCCGGCCCGAGCACCAGCGCGCGGGCGATGCCGATGCGCTGCCGCTGACCGCCGGAGAACTCGTGCGGATAGCGGGAGAGCGCCCACCGGGGCAGGCCGACCTTGTCCAGCGTCTCAGCGATGATCTTCCGGCGTTCGTCCCGGTTGCCGCCGATCCCGTGCGCCTGCAGGCCCTCGGTGAGGATCGACTCGACGTTCTGCCGCGGGTCGAGGCTGGACATCGGGTCCTGGAAGATCATCTGCATCCGCTTACGCATCGTGCGCAGCTTGCCCGGCGCCAGCGTGGTCAGCTCGACCCCGTCGAAGCTCACCTCACCGGCGGTGGGCGGGGTGAGCTGGAGCAGTGCCCGCCCGAGGGTGGACTTGCCGCAGCCCGACTCGCCGACCAGGCCGTAGGTCTTGCCACGCGGGATGCTCAGGTCGACCCCGTCGACGGCCTTGACGTGCCCGACCGTGCGTTCGAACAGCACCCCCCGCTTGATCGGGAAGTGCACCTTCAGGTCCCGTACCTCGACGAGGACGTCGCTTCCGGTCATGGCTTCTCCTCCTCGCGCGGCGCGGGCACCGGGCCGCTGGCCGGCTTGCCCGCGGCCGGTACGTCGGTGCCGGCCTCCGCCGCCTGCCCGGTGCCGTCGGCGGTCGCCGCCGGCTCGGACTTCGCGGGCACCGGCGCGTCGGCGGCCCGCGCCAGGCCCGGCAGCGGAGCCGGGTTGACGCAACGGTAGCTGCGGCCGTCGTGGGCGAGCACCAACTCCGGGGGCTCACCCACGCAGGCGTCCACCCGGCGGGTGCAGCGCGGGGCGAAGGCGCAGCCCTCCTGCCAGGGCAGCAGGTCGCGCACCGAGCCGGGGATGGGGTTGAGCCGTTCGCCGCGGCCGGCGTCCAGGCGAGGCACCGAGCCGAGCAACCCCACGGTGTACGGGTGCCTCGGCTCGCGGAACAGTGGGCGCCGCCGAGCGGTCTCCACCACCCGGCCGCCGTACAGCACGTTGATCGTCTCGCACATCCCGGCCACCACGCCGAGGTCGTGCGTGATCATCACCAGCGCGGTGCCGGAGTCCCGGACCAGATCCTTCAGCAGCTCGAGGATCTGCGCCTGGATGGTGACGTCCAGGGCGGTCGTCGGCTCGTCGGCGATCAGCAGCCGAGGCTGGCAGGCCACCGCCATGGCGATCAGGGCACGCTGTCGCATCCCGCCGGAAAGCTGGTGCGGGTACTCCTTCAGCCGCCGTTTGGGGTCGGGGATGCCGACCCGGTCGAGCAGCGCTGCGGCCTCCTTCGCCGCCACGTCGCCCTTCATCCCCCGATGCCGGGTCAGCACCTCGGTCACCTGAAGGCCGATCGGGATGACCGGATTGAGCGACGACAGCGGGTCCTGGAAGATCATCGCGATGTCGCGGCCCCGGATGTCCCGGCGCGACCGGTCGTCGAGCTGGAGCAGGTCGGTCCCGTCGAACACCGCCTTGCCGCCCACCCGCAGACCGGGCTGCTTGGGCAGCAGCCCCATGATCGCCAGCGAGGTCACCGACTTGCCGCAGCCGGACTCGCCGACCAGACCGACCACCTCACCGGCGTCGACGGAGAAGGAAACCCCGTCGACGGCGTGCACGGCACGCTGGCCGCGCCGGGCGAAGGTGACGGAGATGTCCTCCACTTCGAGCAGTGCCATGACGGATACCTACTTCCGCAGCTTCGGGTCGAGGGCCTCACGCATCGCCTCACCGAGCAGCGTGAAGCCCAGCGCGGTGATGATGATGCCGAGTGCGGGCAGGATCGCCAGTCGCGGTGCGATGTCGATGTAGCGCTGCGCGTCGGCGAGCATCATGCCCCACTCGGGGATGGACGCGTCGTTGTTGCCCAGACCGAGGAAGGAGAGCGCGGCGGCCTCGATGATCGCCGTGGCCAGCGTGAGCGTGGCCTGCACGATCACCGGGGCCAGCGAGTTCGGCACCACGTGGGCCAGCGCGATCTTCGGCTTTCGTACGCCCAGCGACGTCGCGGCCAGAACGTAGTCGCTGTTGGACTGTGCGATCATCGCGCCGCGCAACAGTCGGGCGAAGACCGGAACCGAGACCGTACCCACCGCGATCATGACCGTGGTGAGACTGGCGCCCAGGATCGCCGCGATGCTGATCGCGAGCAGCAGGCTCGGCATGGCCAGCAGCATGTCGATGAAACGCATCAGGACGTTGTCGACGGCGCGGCCCCAACGGCCGCCGAGGCCGGCGGCGGCACCGGCGATCCCGCCGATCAGCGAGCCCACGGCCAGACCGATCATCGTCGCGACGACACCGACCAGGAGGGTCTGCCGGGCCCCGACGACCATCCGGCTGAACTGGTCGCGACCGATGTGGTCGAGACCGAACCAGTTCTCGGCCCGCACGCCGGGAATGAAGCCGACCCGGATCTCGCCCTTCCAGAGTTGGGCCTCGGGCGCGTACGGGACCAGGAACGGGCCGACCACGGAGACGATGACGAACAGGCCCAGGACCACCGCGCCGACGATCGCGGCGGGGTTGCGGCGCAGCCGGCGGAACGCCTCCTGCCAGAGGCTGACGCCGCGCTCGTCGTCCCGCGCGGCCAGTTCGGCGAGCCGGTCGATCTTCTCCTTCTTCTTGCGGCTGATGATCGTCATCGGACCCTCACCCTCGGGTCGATCAGGCTGTAGGAGAGGTCCACGATCAGGTTCACCAGCACGTACACCACCGCAATGATCATGATGAAGCCCATCAGCACCGGGTAGTCGCGCTGGCTGATCGCCTCCGCGACGAACGCCCCGATCCCGCTGAACGCGAAGACGGTCTCGGTGAGCACCGCGCCGGAGAGCAGACCACCGGTGAGCAGGCCGATCGAGGTGACCACCGGCAGCAGCGAGTTGCGCAGCACGTGCCGGCGACGGACCACGTTCTCGGTCAGCCCCTTGGCCTCGGCGGTACGGACGAAGTCCTCGTTGAGCACCTCGAGCACGCTGGCCCGGGTGATCCGGACGATGATCGCCAGCGGGATGCTGGCCAGCGCGATGCCCGGCAGGATCAGATGCCAGAGCGCATCGGCGGCGGCGTCCCACTCGCGGGTCATCAGCCCGTCGAGGACGAAGAAGTTGGTGATCCGGGTGGCGCCGAGGGTCGGGTCCTGCCGGCCGCTGGACGGGAACCAGCCCAGGTTCTCGGAGAAGATCGCCTTGAGGATGTACGCCAGGAAGAAGACCGGGATGCAGATGCCGATCAGCGAGCCGCCGACCGACATGTGATCCAGCAGCCGGCCACGCCGACGGGCGGCGAGGTAGCCGAGCGGGATACCGATCCCGATCGCGATCACCATCGCGGTGATGGTCAGCTCGACAGTGCCGGGGAAGCGCTGGAGGAACTCGGTGGTGACCTCGCGCTTGGTCGAGATCGACGTGCCCAGGTCGAGCCGGATCATCCGCCGCACGAACCGGCCGTACTGGACCAGGACCGGCTCGTCGAGACCGAGGTTGTGGCGGATCGCGGCACGCATCTCGGGCGTACCCCGCTCGCCGAGAATGGCGGTCTCGGGGCCGCCGGGCAGCCGCCGGAGCCAGATGAACAACAGAATGGAGAGCCCGAACAGCGTGGGTATCAGCTGTAGCAGGCGTCTGACGATGAACCGGAACACGGCGGCCTCGAAGGGGTGCTGAGGATCGCGGGCGGGCGCTGTATTCAGCGCCCGCCCGCGGTCAGTGCTTCAGATCAGGACTTGAACTCGGCGGAGGAGAACCGCTCGTCGGTGAGCGGGCTCGCCTTGACCCCGGTCACGTCCTTGCCGAACACGATGGCCGGCGGTGCGTGCGAGATCGGCACACCCGGCAGGAAGTTCATGATGTCGGCGTTCAGCTCCTTGTAGAGCGCCACCTTGGCCGCCTGGTCCGCGGTGGAATCCGCCTGCTTGAACTTCTCGAACAGGGCGGGGTTGTTGAAGCCCCACTCGTCCTTCTGCCGGTCGAAGAACGTACCGATGAAGTTGTAGCCGTCGCCGTAGTCGCCGGTCCACCCGAGGAAGTGGATGTCGTGCTTGTTGCCGGAGGTGGTGGCGTTGAGGTAGTCCGGGCTCCACTTCAGCGGGATCGCCTCGATCTTGATGCCGGCCGCCTGGAGGTCCGCCGAGACCAGCTCGAAGAGGTCCTTCGGGTTCGGCATGTACGGCCGGGTGACCTCGGTCGGGTAGTGGAACCGCAGGGTCAGGTCCGACGCGCCGGCCTCGGCCAGCAGCGCCTTGGCCTTCTCGACGTCGTAGTCGTACTTGGTGACGTCGCCGTTCCAGCCCTCGACGGTGTCGGGGAAGAAGTTCACCGCGACCTGGGCGCCCGGGGGCAGCTTCGAGTCGACCAGGGCCTGCCGGTTGATCGCGTGGGCGAGCGCCTGCCGGACCTTCAGGTCGGCCAGCTTCGGGTTCCCCTTCTGGTTGATCGCCAGGTAGAGGATGTTGAAGGCCGGACGGGTCAGAAGGTTGAAGCCCTCGTTCTTGAGCGGCTCGACGTCAGCCGGGCCGACCAGGTCGTAGCCCTGGATGTCACCGGAACGCAGCGCCTGCTTGCGGGCGTTCTCGTCCGAGATGGTCTTGAAGATCAGGCTCTTCAGCTTGGCCTTGTCGCCCCAGTAGTCCTCGTTCCGCTCCAGGGTCAGCGTCTTGTTGGGGACGTCCCAGGACTTGAACTTGAACGGACCGGTACCGGTCGGGTGCCCGGTCGCGTACGCGGGGTACTTGATGTCGTCCGCGCTGCCGCTGACGTTGCTGGCGTCGTAGTCCTGCAGCGCCTTCGGGCTGTGGATGGAGAAGGACGGCAGCATCAGGGCGGCCGGGATCTTGCTGGAGACCCGGGTGAAGGCCAGGTCGACCGTGGTGGGGTCGGTGGCGGTGCAGGACTTGAAGAGGCTCGGCGGGAGCGTGTCGTCCTCATTGGCGGCGAAGCCACCCATGATGTCCTGCCAGTACGCGGTCACGTCCGGGCTCTGCATGAGGCCCTTGGCGTTGAACCAGCGGTTGAAGTTGACGCAGACAGCGTCGGCGTTGAAGTCGGTGCCGTCGTGGAACTTCACGCCGGAACGCAGCTTGAACGTCCACGTCGTGCCCGCGGCGTCCGGCGTCCAGGACTCGGCGAGGCCGGGGCTGACCTTGGTGCCGCCCTCTTCCGGGCGGACCAGCGTCTCGAACATCTGACGGGCCACGCGCAGCGACTCACCGTCGCTGGCCATGGTGGGGTCGAGGACCTTCGCGTCTCCGGCGACGCCGAAGACGAGGGTGTCCTTGCTACTACCGCTGGAACCTTCTTCGCGGTTGCTCTCGGCACAGCCTGCTACCGCGAGGGCCGCGACCGCTACGGCCGCGATGGCGACCTTCGGCCTGGATGCACGCATGGTGCTTCACCTCGTCCTAGGGGGTACGGACAACGTGGTGACAGGGTCACCGATGGCGGTGACCTTAGCCTCCGTTTGGACCGCCCGGAAACGGCCGGAGAAGCTCTTGGTACCGGATCGTGTCCTTAGCGACCAGCCCTCGTAACGCGGGTCAACGGGCTATCGGACAAAACGGCCCAATAGCCTCTTCTAATCGATATCATTCTGTTACATCAATCGGACGACCGACCAACACCGGTGTCATATCGCCAATCGGCGCGTCTCAAGGGCGTGGGTGGGGTCGGGCAGGCCGGCAGGCGCGCCAGCTCAAAGCCCGCGGCCGGTGCGCCCAGCGCCCGGAAGTCGAGCCGATGGCAGGCCCGCAGCGTCCCCTGGGGCCACCGGCCGTACCCCTCGGAAGCCTCGATGACCAGCGACAGCTCCGGCTCGCGGCGAATCTCCCACACATCCACCTCGTGCTCGGCGGCCAGTGCCCGTAACCGATCGTCCGGCACCTGCTCACCGGCGGCCAGCACCGCCTCGGCGTAGCGACCGGCCCGCTGGTCCAGCTCCGTACCGGCCGTCACCGCGCCGTCCCGCCTGGCCTCCCGGAACTCCCGCAGCTCCGCCGCGAAGCACCACCAGCCGACCAGCACCCCGATGACCAGCAGGCCGGCCAGCACCGACGGCGGCCAGGGCCGGTCCGCTCCCGTCGCACCTCGGCCTCCCCTCGCCGCACCGCCACCAGGATGTGCCACCCGGGCTCGTCGGCGGAGGGGGCCGTCACCCGGTCGGTCTGGCGCCGCCAGAAGCGCCGACATCGCCGCGCGGACCGGGCTCAACCTGCCGAGCCGGCGATCACGGCCAGTACCCGGTCCGGTGCGAGTGGCGCCGCCCGCGGCGGCCGGGTGGGCCCGGACCAGGGTCCGGAGTGGACGGCGCGGAGGACGCCGCCACCGCTCGCCGCGGCGACGGGTTCGTCACACGGCCCGGCGACCCTCGAAGGCCCGACCCAGGGTGATCTCGTCGGCGTACTCCAGGTCGCCGCCGACCGGTAGCCCGCTGGCCAGCCGGGTCACGGCGATCCCCATCGGCTTGACCATCAGCGCGAGGTAGGTGGCGGTCGCCTCGCCCTCGGTGTTCGGATCGGTGGCCAGGATCAGCTCGCGGATCGCACCACCACTCAGCCGGGCCATCAGCTCCCGGATGCGTAGATTGTCCGGCCCGATGCCCTCCAGCGGATTGATCGCCCCGCCGAGCACGTGGTACCGCCCGCGGAACTCACCGGTCCGCTCGATCGCGACCACGTCCTTCGGCTCCTCGACCACGCAGATCACCTCGTCGGTGCGGCGCGGGTCGCGGCAGATCCGGCACTGTTCGGACTCGGCGACGTTGTAGCAGCTGGTGCAGAACCGCACCAGATCCTTGACCTTGCGCAGCGCGCCGGCCAACCGGTTGACGTCGGCCGGATCGGCGGACAGGACGTGGAAGGCGATCCGCTGGGCACTCTTCGGACCGACGCCCGGCAGCCGGCCCAGCTCGTCGATCAGATCCTGGATGGCACCCTCGTACATCTGCGGGCTCAGAAACCGGGCAGGCCGAGGCCGCCCATCCCACCCGCGACCGGGCCCATCTTCTGCTCGGTCAGCTCCTGGGCCGCCTGGGTGGCGTTGTGCAGGGCGGCGACGACCAGATCCTCCAGGGTCTCCACGTCGTCCGGGTCGACCACCTTCGGGTCGATCTTGATGCTCTTGACCTCACCGGCGCCGGAGACGATCGCCGTGACCAGACCACCGCCGGCGGTGCCGGTCACCTCGGCCTCGGCCAGCTCGGCCTGCGCCTTGGCGATCTGCTGCTGCATCTTCTGCGCCTGCTTCAGCATCTGCTGCATGTTCGGCTGTCCACCAGGCCGCACGATGGCTCCCTCGACTCGTCTACTTGGCCGCCGCCCAGCCTAGCTGTCCCCACCGACCC
>NZ_POTY01000219.1 GCF_003236315.1 Micromonospora craterilacus | reverse complement strand
GGGTGTGGGGGAGTCGGGCCGGGCGTTGCCGGTGGCCGTGAGCGCGACGGCGGCCGGGGTGCCCGCGCCGCGCGCCGGAGAGGTCGACCCGGCGACGGAACTGGAACTGGCCCGGCGCTGGGCCGACGAGGCCGACCGGCACGGGCAGCAGGCCGAACTGCTCGCCCAGCGGCCGGCGCTGCTGCCGACCTGGTCACCGCTGGCCCGGGCGGTCGCCGTCTACCTCGGCTGCGCCGGCATCTCGGTGGTGCTCATGCTGGTGCTGGGGCTCGCCTCCGACGTCGGCGTGGTCGGTTTCGGCACCCTGGTCGCCTGGATGTGCGCCGGCCTGCCCGCGGTGGCGCTGGTCGGCGGCTGGCTGGTGCTCAGCCGCTGGGGCCGGCCCGCCGTCGGCGCCGCCGCTCCGCCCCGCTATCCCGTGCTCGGCTTCCTGCTCTGCTTCCTGGCCGTCCCCCTCGCCTACTGCGGCTACCTGCTGCTCGTCCGCACGCTGCGCTGACCCTGCCGGAGTGCGCGCCGCTGCCGTGCTGGTCGGTGCCGCCGGGTCGCCGGGGTCGCCGGCCTGGCACCCGGAAGGGTGTGGGTAGGTCGCCCTGTCGAGCTGATGGCGTGAACGGATCGCGTGGTTCCGGCTCGTCGTGTCCTGCTTCCTTTGGGTACATCCGTTGCTGCTCCAGCGATAACGGAAGTACCCAGAGCCTCTGGATCTACGCCGTTGTGGTGACGGCTCGACGATCGGGTGGTCGCGGTGGGTGCGTGGATCTCGTACTCTCCCCAGTGGTCACTGCTCGCGGGAGTGGGAAGACGATGAGCGTGCGAGCCCAGGGGAGGGCGTGTGAGCGCAGCGGAGATGATCGCCCGGTTGGCGGCGGCCGCGCAGAAGCTGGACGAGGCGAAGGCGAAGACGGCGGCAGCCGCCCAGGACGCGGACGAGGCGCGACAACTCGTCGCTGGCGCGTTGCAGGGCGTCGCCGCCGGCCCGCTGATCGGCATGATCGACTCGTATCGGCAGGCGCTCGCGCAGGCCGCGCAGGGCGGGGAGCCTGCCAAGCAGCACGTCCAGGAGACCATCGCCAAGGTCCGGGCGCTGGGAAACTGAGGCCGCGGGATGACCGACGTGACGCGTGACGGTGGTGTGCTGGACGGCTTTCACATCGGGTACGTGCCGGACGGGGTGGGCGACGAGGTTTCGGACTTCGCCAGCGAGTGGGAGGACGTCCACTTCGCCACCCGGGTGTGGGAGCGCCAGACGCCGGACGGATACCGCGCCGACCTGCGGGTCCATGTGCTGCGGGGTGCGCGGCTGGCGGACCTGGCCGGGCTGCGGGACTTCCTCACCGAGTACCACGAGCGTGACCCCGACGAATGGCAGCTGACCGAGTTCCAGCACGGCGACGGCTCCGGCATGATGAGCGACGCGCAGGCGTTCTGGTTGGCCGGGCCCGCCGTCGCCGTGAACGTCCTGATCGACCCGGAGCAGGTCGACCGGGAGGCCCTGCTCGCTGTCGCCCGCGCCATCGTGCCGCAAGGCGAGTAGATACCACCAGACGGGTGGTCTGCCTACTAGCCACCGGCTGGCGTGGAAGGCGGGTGTCGGATAGGCGATAGGGCCGGTTTCAGGCTGTCCGGGTGATCGGCTGGCACGCCGAGCCCGCCCAGCCGTCTGCTGAGAGCCCGGCTGATGAGGCGGTGTCGGGTGCGTGACTCACCGTCGCGTGTCTCGGTCACCGCTGATCCGGGCGATCTCCTGGGCGATCAGCTCGTCGGCGTCGGTAACGCCTGACGCGACGTCCCGAAGTCTGTCCTGCCAGTCCTCGTCGAACTCGATGCCTTCGAGGGCGGCGTTGACGGTGGCGTGGGCGACAGCCGCTTCGACGTTGGCTGCCTCGTCGGGGTCGACGTTGCTGCTACGAACGTCCGGCTCTGTCATTCGGGGGGAGCGGACGGGAACCCAGTCGGTGAATCGCTTGTGTAGGTCCGGCAGGTGGGTGGCGGGGTTGCGTTCGGTGAGTTGTTCGATGGCCTCCTCGCGTAGCGTCACGAGGTAGACCATGCGTCCGGGGGTGTTGCCCTGGTACTCCGCGAGCAGGCGCAGCTTCGCCGCAGAGCACGGCCAGGCGATGCCGCACGCCCGACAGCGCCACGTCGGGCGGGACGGTACGTGCTCGCGGACGGGCCTGCTCACCGGGCCGCCCTCGCCGGACGGCTTCGGACCGGCGTACGGCGTGCGGTGGGCTGGGGCGTTTGTACGGGACGCATCCCGTCGGGTCGCACAAACAGCTCGCGGCGGTCGGTCGCGTTGCCGCGGGCGTCGAGCTGGTACACCTCGATCCACGCCCAGCCGCAGTAGGTGTGCCGGTCGGTCCGCTCACGGATCACCCGTACCGTGATCGGCTTTCCGAACTGCGGCGACGCCTCGCGCGTCAGCAGGTACACGCCGGGCGTGACCCGTGGCGTCCCGTCCTCGCGGGTGCCGGCCGTCGCGGCGGCGGGGTGGGTCGCCCAGCGCGACACCGGTACGGCATTCGCGGGCCTCGGCACGGACACGAACGCCTCCTTTGTCGACACAGGACCTGGAGAGGGGCCGCCCCGCAGGTGCTCGCCCGATGGGGCGGCCCCGGCGGCAGGGCGAGCGGGTTTGCCGTCCCCGTGGCTCGTGCGTGCCGCCTGCCGAAACCATCGCCGAGTGGTAGTGGACGGCTACACCCCGTATATGTAAGTTCTTGAGACGTTGAGGACGTCTTCTTGTGGGAGGCGGGCATGAACCAGGCGTTGAGGGCGGCCCTGGCTGACGCCGGTGAGACCGTCGAGAGCCTTGCCGAGCAGGTCGGCGTGGACCCGAAGACGGTTGCCCGTTGGATTACACCGGGGCGGGTACCTCATCCCCGTCACCGCGCTGCGGCGGCTGTGGCGCTTCGGCGTGAGATCGGGGACATTTGGCCGGACGTTTTGAGACGTCGTGAACCGGCGTGGCTGCGCCCGTGGGTGGAGACTGAGCTTCAGGCGACGGCGCTGCGGTCATTTCAGATCGCGGTCATCCCGGGCCTGTTGCAGACACCCGAGTACGCGTCGGCGGTCCTCAGTTGTGGGCTACTCGGGCCGGACGAGGTGGCCGACTACGTGGAGACTCGGATGCGCCGGCAAACGGCGGTCCTCGAACGGCGTAAGCCGCCCCTGTTCGTCGCGGTCATCGACGAGTTCGCCCTTCGTCGAGGAGCCCCGGAGATCATGGATCCGCAGCTAGATCGTCTGGTCGGCATGGCTCAGCGGCCCAATGTCCTCTTGCATGTGTTGCCGCTCGACGCTGGCCTGCACGCCGGGCAGGCGGGACCATTCGTCATCGCGACGACCGATGACGGCGATGTCGCGTACCTCGATGACCAGGCGGCCGGGCGGCTGACAAACGACACAGCCAGCCTTTGGTCCATCTGGGATACGCTGCGTTCGGTGGCACTTCCACGCCGCCAGACCATCGATTTTCTAGAGGCACGATCATGGCTGACCTGACCGGCGCCCTCTGGCGCAAGGGCATCCGTAGCAGCTCCAACGGTGGCGACTGCGTCGAGGTTGCCGACAACCTGCCCGGCGTCGTCGGCGTCCGGGACTCGAAAGATCCGAACGGCCCAGCGCTGATCTTCGCCCCGACCGCGTGGCGCATGTTCGTCGCCCAGCTCGCCGAACGGGCCTGACCCCGATCCGGCCATGCCTCATCAACCTCGATGCCGTCGAGAACGCCGTCGATCATGCAGTTGTGGTGCCTGACCAAAGTGGGTGTCCACCGCTTTCCGGCGCGATAACTCCGTGATCGGCGAGTGGGCTCCAAGTTCGTCGTCGGTGAGGTTGACGTAGTCGTCCTCGATGTAGCTCGGGCCTGGCGTGTTGGTTCTGGCGGGGCGGGGTTGCGGGCTGGCGGGCGGCGCGGTAGGCCATGCTTGCGCAGATCGGCCGATGGTTCCGGGTGCCCACCCGGCGGCGATCTGAGAGTCGAGGATCTGATGGAGTTCTTGACCAGTCCCGAGCTGTGGATTGCGTTCGCGACCCTGCTCCTGCTGGAGATCGTGCTGGGCATCGACAACGTCGTGTTCATCTCGATCCTGTCCGGCCGGTTGCCTGAGCATCAGCAGGCCCGGGCCCGGACGATCGGCATCTCGCTCGCCCTGATCACCCGTCTTCTCCTGCTGGCGTCGTTGTCCTGGATCATCGGCCTGACCGCGCCGCTGTTCACCGTGTTCGGCCAGGAGATCTCCGGGCGCGACCTGATTCTGCTGCTCGGCGGGTTGTTCCTGGTCGGCAAGGCGACGTACGAGATCCACGAGCATCTGGAGGGGTCCGACCACGGTCGCTCGGGCCGGAAGACCATCTCGTTCGGCGTGGTCATCGCGCAGATCCTGGTGCTGGACGTGGTCTTCTCGCTCGACTCGGTGATCACCGCGGTCGGCATGGTCGACGAGCTCGCCATCATGGTGGCCGCCGTGGTCATCGCGATGATCATCATGCTGGTCTCGGCCGCTGCGGTGAGCAACTTCGTCAACCAGCACCCGACGGTCAAGATGCTGGCCCTGTCGTTCCTGCTGATCATCGGCGCGAGCCTGATCGCCGAGAGCTTCGACCAGCACATCCCGAAGGGCTACGTGTACGGGCCGATCGCCTTCTCGATCTTCGTGGAGTTCCTCAACCTGCGGGTCCGGGCGCGGCAGCGGCGCCAGCAGGAGGCGCTGCCGGTGCAGCTGCACCCGACGTACGTGAAGAGTCGTCCGGCACGGCCCGAGCCCAAGCCCGAGCCGGAGACCACTCCGGCCGGCTGACCCGAGGCGGACCTCGACGCCGCACGCGCCCACCCCTGGGTGCGTGCGGCGTCTGTCGTCTGTGGACGGGTGAACCGGAGGCGGTTCCAAGATGCCTGGTGGGGCGACCGCTACCCGCGCGTAACTTTTCATTGACGTTTCTAGATTGTGACCGGCATCATCAATTCACGGTCGATCGGACACCCACCGCCTCCACCCGGCAACCCCGGGATCCCCTTGGGAGGTGCAGCGATGCTGCTCCGAAAGGCTGTCCCCGTCCTCGTCCTCACCCTCACCGCCGTCCTGTCCGCCCCGGCCGCAGCCGCAGCCGCCCCGGCACCGGTGACCCCCGCGCCGGCCGACGCGACGGCTCCGGCCGCCAGCACCGCCGCCGCGGCCACCACCGACGGCGGCCTGCGGGCCCTCGCCAACGCCAACCCGGTCATCGTCGTCGGCGGGCTCAGCGGCTTCGCCGCCGTGTACGAGCCGCTCGCCGTCCGGCTGCGCGCCGACGGCTACCGGGTCTGGATCTACGAGCTGCCGAACCTGGGGCTCGGCGACATCGCTGCCTCCGCCAACGGCCTGCGCGGCTTCGTCGGGCAGGTCCGCTCCGCCACCGGCGGCGCCAAGATAGACCTGGTCGCCCACTCCGAGGGTGGCCTGGTCAGCCGGTACTACATCAAGAATCTGGGCGGCGGCGACATCATCGGCCGCTACATCAGCCTGGGCACCCCGCAGTACGGCACGTACGTCGCCAACATCGTGGCCTTCCTCGGCCTGGGCAGCTGCGCCGGCATCGTGGCCTGCCAGCAGATGACGATCGGCTCGTCGTTCCTCGCCGCGCTCAACGCCGGTGACGACACCCCGGGCGCGGTGCGCTGGACCACGGTGCGTACCTGGCAGGACGAACTCGTCCGGCCGGTCGACAACGCCACGCTGGCCGACGGGGCGACCAACGTGCTGATCCAGTCCCGGTGCCCGCTGCGCGTGGTCGGGCACCTCGGGCTGGT
This sequence comes from Micromonospora craterilacus, assembly GCF_003236315.1. Lineage (GTDB taxonomy): Bacteria > Actinomycetota > Actinomycetes > Mycobacteriales > Micromonosporaceae > Micromonospora > Micromonospora craterilacus. The sequence goes on along the minus strand of NZ_POTY01000219.1, from coordinate 6,620 downwards.
GCTCGACGGCACCACGTACACGGTGATCCAGCAGGCGTTGCGCGACGCCGCCATCCGCCCCAACTGTCTCGCCCTCTGACGAGCTGAGCGGGCGAGCTGAGCGGGGCGGACGGCACCTGGCCGTCCGCCCCGCCGCGCGTAGGGGTGCCGGGCTGGCGGAAACCGGCCGGGTCCGGCTGGCCGGGATTGCCGGAGCGCCGGGTGCGGATGGGCGGGCCGTGCAAGGCTGGACGGTACCCCCGCGGGTCCGCCGCCCCACCCGGGCGGGGACGCCGAAAGGGAACGCAATGAGCGAAGAGCCGCAGGTCGACTTCGCGCTCGACACGTACGAGTGCATCGTGTTGTATCCCGGCGCGGCCGGGCGGGCGCTGCCCGCCGAGACCATCCAGCGGTTGCAGGCGGAGCACACCGAGCACATGCAGGCGATGCAGCGGCGGGGGATCATCCTGGTCTCCGGCGCGGTGGACGGCAACGCCCGGGAGCCGGAGCCGCCGCTCGGGTTCGGCCTGGCTCGTACCGGCTCGGTCGACGACGTCCGCAGCGTGATGGAGGCCGACCCGGCGGTGCAGGCCGGGCTCTACCGGGTGGACGTGATGACCTTCCTCTGTCCGGCCGGTTCGCTGGAGTTCCCGCTGGCCAAGACACAGACCTGAGTCGGTGGCCACCACCACCGGGACGGCCACCGACTGTGATCGGATGCTCACGGCCGGTCGTCGACGTGGAGCGCCTCGGTGTCCCCTGGCGGCAGGGGCGTACCATTCCGGCGCGCGGTCGCCGTTGCCCGCCACTCGACGTCCGGTGCGGTTCCGCCCGCCGGCTGCGCGCGTATGCCGCGCGCTGTTGAACAATTGTTCCGCTTTGCGCAAGGGGTCGGCCCGTGGTCCGACCCGGAGGAGAGACTAGCCTGATGGGCGTGACACGCCGCGCGAAGATCGTCTGCACTCTTGGCCCCGCCACCTCGTCGCCCGAGCGCATCCGAGGGCTCGTCGAGGCCGGCATGAACGTGGCGAGACTCAACTTCAGCCACGGCAGCCACGCCGACCACGAGTCGGTCTACCGGCTCGTCCGGGAGGCGGCCGACGCGGCCGGCCAGCCGGTGGCGATCCTGGCCGACCTGCAGGGGCCGAAGATCCGGCTGGGCCGGTTCGCCGACGGCCCGCACGAGTGGCGCACCGGTGACTCCGTGGTGATCACCGGGGACGACGTGCTGGGCACCAAGGAGCGGGTCTCCTGCACGTACCGCAAGCTTCCGCAGGAGGTCAAGCCCGGCGACCGGCTGCTGATCGACGACGGCCGGGTCGCCGTCGAGGTCACCGACGTCACCGGCAACGACATCCGCGTCTTGGTCACCGAGGGCGGCCCGGTCAGCAACAACAAGGGCGTCTCGCTGCCCAACGTGGCGGTCAGCGTGCCCGCCCTGTCGGAGAAGGACGCCGCCGACCTGCGTTTCGCGCTCGGCCTCGGGGTCGACCTGGTCGCGCTCTCCTTCGTCCGCTCCGCCGACGACATCAAGCTCTGTCACTCGATCATGAGCGAGGTCGGCGTGCACCGGCCGGTGCTGGCCAAGGTCGAGAAGCCGGAGGCGGTCGACCACCTCGAGGCGATCGTGCTGGCCTTCGACGGGGTCATGGTGGCCCGTGGCGACCTCGGCGTGGAACTGCCGCTGGACGAGGTGCCGCTGGTGCAGAAGCGCGCCGTGCAGCTGTGCCGGGAGAACGCCAAGCCGGTCATCGTTGCCACCCAGATGCTCGACTCCATGATCGAGAATTCGCGGCCGACCCGCGCCGAGGCGTCCGACGTCGCCAACGCGGTGCTCGACGGCGCGGACGCGGTGATGCTCTCCGGCGAGACCAGCGTGGGCAAGTACCCGGTGCTCACCGTCAGCACCATGGCCAAGATCGTCACGACCACCGAGGCCGGCTCGATCGCGGTGCCCCGGCTCCAGCACGACCCGCGTACGCACGGCGGCGCGCTCACCGTCGCGGCCTCCTCGATCGCCCGGGCCATCGGCGCCAAGGCGCTGGTCGCGTTCTCGCAGACCGGCGACACCGTGCGCCGGCTGAGCCGGCTGCATTGCGACCTGCCGCTGCTCGCCTTCACCCCGGTGCCCGAGGTGCGTCACCAGCTCGCCCTCTCCTGGGGCGTGGAGACCTTCCTGATGCCGTTCGTGCAGCACACCGACGACATGTTCCGCCAGGTCGACCAGGCGCTGCTCGGGCTGAACCGGGCCACCCCCGGCGACTACGTGGTGATCGTCGCGGGTAGCCCGCCCGGCACCCCCGGCTCGACCAACACCCTGCGGGTGCACCAGCTCGGATCGCTGGTCGACGCGGCGTCCGCGCGGGCCTTGCAGTGACCGACGGCGAGGGGACCATCGTCGGTCAGGCCGCCGTCGACCAACTGCTGGAGGTGCTCGACCTCGCGTCGACCGGCACCAGGTCGTTCCGGGGGATGAGCCCGCCGGTCGGCCCCCAGCGGGTGTACGGCGGTCAGGTCGCCGGGCAGGCCCTGGTCGCCGCCGGCCGCACCGTCGACCCGGAACGGGTGGTCCACTCGCTGCACGGCTACTTCGTCCGGGCCGGAGACCCGGCGGAGCCGATCGAGTACGAGGTGGAGAGCATCCGCGACGGGCGCTCCTTCTCGGTACGCCGGTCGGTGGCGCTCCAGCACGGCAAGCCGATCTTCTTCATGTCGGCCTCGTTCCAGCGGCCGGAGGAGGGGCTGGATCATCACGCCCCGATGCCGCCGGACGTGCCCGGGCCGGAGGCGGTCCCGACCATGAGCGACCGGCTCGCCCGCTACCCGGAGCGGCTGGGCATCTGGGGGCAGATTCCCCGGCCGATCGACGTCCGGTACGTCGGCGAGCCCGGCTGGGTACGCCCCGGCGACCGGCCGGCCGACCCGCACCAGCGGGTGTGGATGCGGATCGACGGCAAACTCCCCGACGATCCGCTGCTGCACGCCTGCGCGCTGACGTACGCCTCCGACCTGACCCTGCTCGACTCGGTGCTCTCCGTACACGGCGAGGTGTGGGGGCCGGGCGGGGTGGTCGGGGCGAGCCTGGACCACGCGCTGTGGTTCCACCGGTCGTTCCGCGCCGACGAGTGGTTCCTCTACGACTGCTGGAGCCCGTCCGCCTCCGGCGCTCGGGGCCTGGCCACCGGCCGGATGTTCACCGTCGACGGCCGTCAGATCGCCAGCGCCGTCCAGGAGGGGCTGCTGCGCCGCGTCGGCGAGTAGCCGGTGCTCCGGTTAACCCAGCGGACCGATCGGTCAAGGGGTGATCGTCCGGGTGGGTTCCCGGACCGTTAACCTGTCGGACATGCGTCTCTCCGCCCGGGTGGACTACGCCCTTCGAGCGGTCACCGAACTGGCGTCGGTGACCAGCACCGGGGCCGGACGTGGTCGCCCCGTGACCGCCGACCAGATCGCCCGCGCCCAGGAGATCCCCCCGAAGTTCCTGGAGAGCATCCTGTTGCAGATGCGCCGGGGCGGCATCGTGCAGGCCCAGCGGGGCCCCGAGGGCGGCTACTGGTTGGCCCGGCCGGCCGAGGAGATCTCCCTGGCGGAGGTGATCCGGGTGATCGACGGGCCGCTGGCCCACATCCGGGGGCAGCGACCCGAGCAGCTCGGCTACCACGGCGCGGCCCGCGCGTTGCAGGACGTCTGGATCGCCCTGCGGGCCAGCGAACGGCAGATCCTCGAACTCGTCACGGTGGCCGACGTGGCGCAGGGCACCCTGCCCGAGCAGGTCACCAAGCTGGTCGCCGACCCCCGCGCCTGGACCTGACGCACGCTCCACCCGGGTCGGGTCGGGTTTCGCTCGCCGGCCCGGTGGTCCGTCCCACTGACCGATCAGGGGCTTGACCCGGGGCGCTCCCGTGCCGCATTGTCGACCAAGTTGATAGGAGTTGTTGAAAAGTAGGGGGCGTCCGTGCGCAAGCTGCTGGTCATCGCACTGGTGGGGCTCGCCGCGCAGTTGGTCGACGGCTCGCTCGGCATGGCGTACGGGCTGACCTCCTCGACGCTGCTGCTCATGGTCGGCGTCGCGCCGGCCGCTGCCTCCGCCTCGGTGCACCTGGCCGAGATCGGCACCACCCTCGCCGCCGGCGCGGCGCACTGGCGGTTCGGCAACGTCGACTGGCGGGTGGTGCGCCGGATCGCGCTACCCGGCGCGGTCGGCGCGTTCGCCGGTGCCACCTTCCTCAGTTCGCTCTCCACCGAGGCAGCCGCCCCGTGGATGGCCGCGATCCTGTTCAGCCTCGGCGCGTACCTGCTCGTCCGGTTCTCCCGGCCGCTGCGCCGCAACCCGGCGGCCGGGCAACTGCGCGGGCGTTTCCTCGGCCCGCTCGGCCTGGTCGCCGGCTTCGTCGACTCCACCGGCGGCGGGGGATGGGGCCCGGTCGCGACGCCGGCCCTGCTGGTCAGCGGGCGGATGGAACCCCGCAAGGTGATCGGCTCGGTGGACACCTCCGAGTTCGTGGTCGCGGCCGCGGCCAGCCTCGGCTTCCTGATCGGCCTGGGCACCGAGGGGTTCCTGCTGCCGATCGTGTTCGCCCTGCTCGCCGGCGGCCTGATCGCCGCCCCGATCGCGGCCTGGCTGGTCCGGATCGTCCCGGCGCAGCTGCTCGGCGCGACGGTCGGTGGCGTGATCGTGCTGACCAACGCCCGCGTCCTGATGCGCAGCGCCGACCTGGGTGGCTCCCTGCCGGTGGTCGTCTACCTGCTGCTGGCCGCCGGCTGGGTCGCCGCGCTGGCGCTGTCGGTCCGGGTCCTGCTGCGCACCCGCCGCGAGCGGATGCTGGCAGCGGCGGCCACCGCACCGGCCGACAACGCTACGGCCGACAGCGCTGCGGCCGACAGCGCGCCGGGCGGCAGCGCGCCCGCCGAGGTCGTGGACACTGCCACGGCCCGCGCCCTCTCCGGCGCGGACCGCTGACGACACCGGGCCGCCGGGCGACCTCAGCCGGGCGGCCCGACCGGCGCCGCGCGCGAGATCAGCTCCCACACCTCGTCCACGTGGGCCTCGGTGGTCTGCGGCGCGCCGACGGCGAGGCGTAGCGTGTGGCGGCCGGCCACCCGGGTGTGCGTGAGGTAGACCCGGCCGCTGCCGTTCACCGCCGCCAGCAGTTGCTCGTTCGGCCCGTCCGGGCCGCGCAGCCGGAAGCACACCAGCGCGTACGGGTGCGGGGCGACCAGCTCGAACCGGTCGTCGGCGCGTACCCGGTCGGCGAACCGGGCGGCCAGCGCGACACCCCGGCGGATGTGCTCGCGCAGCCCCTCGACGCCGTACCAGCGCAGCACGAACCACAGCTTCAGAGCCCGGAACCGCCGGCCCAGCGGCACCTGCCAGTCCCGGTAGTCGATCACCGCGCCGGACTCGGTGGCCGCGTTGCGCAGGAACTCCGGCAGCACGGTCAGCGCCTCGACCAACTCGCCCGCGTCAGCCACCCAGAACGCGTCACAGTCGAAGCCGGTGAGCAGCCACTTGTGCGGATCGAAGCAGTAGGAGTCGGCGTACGCCAGGCCGGCGTGGCCGAACCGTAGCTCCGGGCAGACCGCCGCGGCGCCCGCGTACGCGGCGTCGACGTGCAGGAAGACACCGTGCTCGGCGCAGATCGGCCCGATCTGCGGCAACGGGTCCACCGCAGTGGTGGAGGTGGTGCCCACGGTCGCCACCACCATCACCGGCACCACCCCGGCGGCCCGGTCCGCCTCGATCGCGGCCCGCAGCGCCGCCGGCGACATCGCCCGGGTCACCGGGTCCACCTCGATCAGCCGTACCCCGTCGGCGCCGAGCCCGGCGATCCGGATCGCCTTCTCGATCGACGAGTGCCCCTCAGTGGAGGTGTAGACCCGGTAGCGGCGGTCGACGCCGACCCCCCGCCACCGGCCGCCACTGGCCCGGTGCAGGGCCACCAGGGTGGCCACCAGCGTGGCCGAGGAGGCCGAGTCCTGGATCACCCCGCCGCCGGCACCGGCGGAGCGGAACCGGGCCGGCAGATCCAGCGCCTCCGCCAGCCAGTCGAGCATCACCGTCTCCAACTCGGTGCAGGCCGGGCCGCTGGCCCAGAGCATCCCCTGCACGCCCAGCCCCGAGCTGACCAGGTCGCCCAGCACGCTGGGCCCGCTGGTGTTCGCCGGGAAGTAGCCGAAGAAGCCCGGATGCTGCCAGTGGGTGAGCCGGGGCGCGATCAGCGTGTCCAGATCGGCGAGCATCGCCTCGACCGGCTCGCCCTGCGCGGGCGGCCCGGCCGGCAGCCCGGCGGCCACGGCACCCGGCGGGTCCTGGGAGGTAACCGGGCGCTGGTCGAGGGTGGCCCAGTAGTCGGCGATCCAGTCGACCACCGCGTACCCGGCCTGGCGGAACTCCTCGGGTGTCATGTGCGCAGCCACCCGGTGAGTCGATCAAGAAAGTCGGGCCGAGGGCAAGCGCGCGGAACGATTGTGTGCAGAAAGCGCTTGCCCTAGCATCGCAGCTGCGCGGGGCCGCGTACACCGACGTCGATGCGTCGTGATATCTGCCGCCAGCGCGGCGCGCCCCGCCGGCACCGGGCAGGCCGGCGGACGATCGGCCGCCGCGCGCCCGACCTCCACCGGAGGACACCCATGCCCCGCAC
>NZ_POTY01000218.1 GCF_003236315.1 Micromonospora craterilacus | reverse complement strand
CCCTGGCATCGACCGGGCCGGGTGGGAACCTCTCCCGGCTCTCGCCGGATCAGCTCTTGCGGCTACGTGCCGAGTTGGACCTGGGCCCGGCCGCGCACGGCTGGATCGAGGACCAGCGGTGGACCCTCGCCCGGGTCGCCACCTTGATCGGCCGGCTGTTTTACGTCTCCTACACCCTGCGCGGCGTGTCCTATCTGCTGCACCGCATGGGCTACACCCCGCAGGTGCCGAAGCATCGGGCCGTGCAGCGGGATGAGGACAAGGTCGCCGACTGGCGGGCCACCACCTGGGCCAAGGTACGAGGCTAGCGGCGGCGACCAGGGCGTGGATCGCCTTCGAGGACGAGGCCGGACAGACGCTGCGCCCGCCCAGGGCCCGGACCTGGACCCGCAAGGGCCACGCACCCGTCGTGCGGGTATCGGGCAAGGGCTCGGGCCGGGTCTCGATCGCCGGACTGATCGCCTACAAACCCGGCCAGCGCGGCCACGTCTTCTACCGCCTACGCGTCCACCGCAACCGTCCCGGTGAGCGCCGCAGCCTGTCCGCCGACGACTACGCCACCCTGGTCACCGCCGCGCGCCACCGGCTCCACGCCCCGATCATCCTGATCTGGGACGGAGTCAACACCCACACCAGCCACGCGATGCGTCAGCTCATCGCCGCCCGCCACCGGTGGCTGACCGTGGTCCAACTACCCGCGTACGCACCTGACCTCAACCCCGTCGAGGGCCTGTGGTCAACGATGAAGTCCAGCCTGGGCAACCTCGCCGTCGATGGCGTGGAACACCTCGCCGCGATCATCCGCAACCGACTCAAACGCATCCAGTACCGACCCGACCTGATCCCCGGCTTCCTCACCCAGACCGGACTCACCCTCGAACCGGAACCACCATGACCGAAACAGACTCCAAGCTTTCAATCGCTGTAGCTGGCTGAACGCCAGTCAACCAGGGCGTCGATGAACGTCTGGGCCTCGGTATGACCTGCCTCTCGTAGACTCTGTGCGACCGCGATGGCTCGTTCAGCCAGATGGCTGGCGGGTGGCTCGGGTAGCGTGCGGACCAGTTCGGTCATCTCCGTCAGCAGGCCGATGGCGGGTTGCAGCTCCCCGAACGGAATGCGGCATTCGCTCAGTCCGAGGCGGCCTTCCCATACGTCGGGGTGGTCCTCGCCGAACTCGGCGACGGCGATGTCGATCGTGTCCTGATAGAGAGCGCCAGCACGGCCGAAGTCGCCAGCCAACCGCAAGGCGTCTGACGCCTGCTGCCGTACGGCGGACACCACCTGTTCGCGTACTCCCCACTGGCGCTGTGCGGCTGCGAGCAGGTCGCAGAGTTCTGTGGAAGCCTCCTGTAGCTTGACCGGATCTGTGCCGAGCCGGGCCAGCGACGCCGCGACTTCTCGCTTACTGAGCCACTGGCGGCCTTCCGCCCGAGGGTGCGACGGCTGCTTCGCTGCGGGCATCGCCGTTTGCGAGGTGTCCGAGGTGCGTACGTTGCGGAAGTACGCTGTCGGATCCGGATTGATCCTCGGCGAAGGGACGGGATCACCCGGATTGGGAAGATATTGGGTGAACAATTCCAGTACCGCAGAAGCGCTCTCGGGCCGATCCTCCGGCCTCTTGCCGAGCATTCGCAGGGTGAGGTGCTCGATGTCTGCGGGTATTCGGGAGTTGTATACGGTGGGAGGTGCTGGCGTCTCGTGTAGATGCTTCTTCGCCAGGCCCTCTCCCTCGAACGGTGGGCGGCCGGTGAGCATCTTGTACACGATGCAGCCAAGCGCGTAGAGATCGGTGGCAGGGGTGACCTGCTCTTCCAGGATTTGTTCCGGGGCTTGATAGCCCCTGCTGCCCACCGTGGAGCCTTGCCGGGTGTATTGGGTGGCCCCGGGGCTGAGTATCTTCGCGACACCGAAGTCGATCAACTTCACGGTGCCGTCGGCGGCGATGAGGATGTTGTGTGGTTTGAGGTCGCGATGGACGACGGGCAGTGCGTGTACGGCGTTCAGGGCATCGGCTACTTGTACGACGATCGACGCTATCGTGCTGATGCTGGGATTGTTCGTTTCAAGGAATTGGTGCAGCGAACCGCCGTCAACGTACTCCATGACGAAACACGGATCGTCGCCGTGTTTGCCGATGTCGAACAGCCTAGGAATTCCGGGATGGCGCAGTTGCTTGAGGAGATTGGCCTCGCGTCGAAAGCGCCGGTGCGCCATGAGCAGGTCGGCGTGGCGAGCATCGTCGTCGGCGTAGGACGTGAGGAACTGGTCCGAACGCAGCATCTTCACCGCGACCAGGCGTGGTTCCTGCCGATCCGAGGCCTTCCAGACCTCGGCCATGCCGCCGCTGCCGAGGCGCTCGACCAGCTCGTACCGGTGGTTCAGCACGTCGCCTGGTTTCATGACCGTCCTTTGAGGTGGAGTGCTGCACGCGCCGGATCGGCTCCGCGGGAACGAAGTCCCGTACAGTGAACCACACTCAGGGCGTTGTGTGAGTGTACTGAGTTTACAGATGTCGTCGAGTGTGCTTGAGTGAGTGTCCTGACAGGTCGACCGGCATCGGTCAGCCTCTACGCCGCATCGAGGTTACTTTATGTCAACCTGGCATGTGCCGGGCGGAACCGCCGGTGAGATCACCCTTATCCGCACCAACCTCGCCGCGGCGCGGGAGGCTGACGAAGACTGCCCGCTTGGGCGCAGCCTCGAGGCGCGGCCGTTGGTGACCGCAGACCCGAAGGCTCCTGAGCTGACCCTGCCGCTGGCCGACTTCGCGCTCGGTCCACTGATGGCGGCCTTGGACCGGATCGAGTTCCCCCGGTTCGGACTCAGCCAGACAGAAGTCTTGAGTCTGATGTGGCAGACGCACGGGACATTCAAGAACCGTCGTCGGGCTCCGGCTCACCCCGGTCTGCTGAAGTGGACTGAGCTGGCGATCTCGCACTACCTCACGGCTCGCCAGGCCGATCAGGCGGCGCGCTTGGCAGCAGGCAAACCAACGACGCGGCCGGTGGACGTCAAGTGGGTGATCCAGCGGCAGCTGAGCCAGCCCGACGCGCGGGGCGCCAGGACGTACGAGCAGACGGCATGGGGCCGGCGCTACACATCGGCCGACGGCGAGGTGCGTGAACTGTGGCTGCTCTCGTTCGGCCGCGCCAAGACCGAGCGGCCGGCTGGCGAGACCGCGGCGGCCGCGAAGGTGACAATGTTCGGCGGGTCCGCGGTAGGCGGCTGGAAGGCTCCACACGAAATGACTCCGGCGAGGCGGCCACAAACCGGTGAGCCGAAACATCCCTCGAGAGCCCGGGTCATCGACGTCGGATGCGCCGACGGGTCGTTCAGCGTGCTGGCCGACTGGAGTCGTACGCAGGTAGATGACAACTTCGCTGCCGATGCCGCCCCGGTCTTGTCACGGGTAGTCGGGGACATGCAGACCAAACCCGGCTCGAGTTGCCTGGATTGCAAGGCGATAACAGGGTGCACTGTTCTGCCGAGAACACCGGGGTTGCTGTCGCTGACGGCGGGCCACCCGAGCGGACGCCGCATGAGCATGTCGGTGTCGGACCTGCGCTACTACGAGGACTGTCCTGCGAAGTACCACATCCTGCGCCAACTGAAACTCAAGTCGACACGGCCGGAGAGCAACGCGATCAGGAGGGGACGGGCCGTTGACGCGTGGCTCAACGAGCGTCACGCGGACCGCGACCGCACTGCCTGCCGCGCCCAATCCGGGCCGGACGTGAGCGTGTGGCTGGCTGACCGGTTCTCGCTGCCGCCCGTGGACGCGGACGCGGCCGCACGCATGGCGGCACACCATGGCTGGTTCTGCCCCCTGGACGGTCTCAGCACTTCGGAGAAGGTGCTAATCCAGCCACAGATCACGTGCTTTGATCACGAACTGAACCTCGTGTTCACGGCCACGCCGGACCTGGTGCACAGCCGCGACGGTGGCTGGATCTGGCGTGAGACCAAGACGTCGGCAAGCAAACTGTTCGAAGGAAAGCCGCTATTGCGCCAATATCCGCAGCTTGCCTTAGCGGTGCTCATGCTCAACGCGGGCGCACTCGGCGGCATCGTCGTGCGCTCTCGGGTGGAGCTGGAATTGCTCACCCCCGACGACGTGACCCTCGAAGAGATCGATCCGGCTCGCCCGGCTGTCGTCGACGAGGCACGCCAGGTCATCGACGACCTGGCGAAGCCGTGGATCCGCGACACCGCCTATGAGCCCCAGCCCGGAGCAGCCTGCGCCAGCTGCGAAGCCCTCGACTGGTGCCAGCCAGGCCAAGACCACGTCGGCGACACTGAGAACCTGAACGGGGAACGCTGATGCCCGCCACCTTCAACCAACATGAGGATTGGAGCCTTTATCCTCATGTTCCGCTGCTGCATACCATCGCCGGCGCCGTGATCCGCCTCGCCGATGTCACCGGACTGGCCGCGTTCACCATGCCCTACCCGGCCGAAGCCCAACGTGCGCTGGACCGGTTGATCCTGGCGTGCCTGCTCGCTGGGGTGCAGGAGACCCCTCGCAGTCTGCCCGACCTGCTCTTCTGGTGCCGGACCCGACCGCTGGAGGACTGGCCACTGGACCTGCCCCCCGACGCGTTCGGCCCCGACGACTACCTCATCGACCCCGACGCGTTCGTGCCCACCCAGCTGTGTCACGAGTGGTGGGTACAGAGCCCCGACAGTGCCGCCGCCAAGTTCGACCGCGATGTCATCCGAGCGGCCATGCGGCTGTGCTCGCAGGCGTCGTCACCGGAGTCCTATACGGCGTTCCGCAGACTCCTGGTCGCCAAGCCGGTACTCAACAGCGACGAACGATTCCAGGTCGCGACCGATCTGTTCCTCGAGCCAGTCGCCGAACTGATCGGTCACTGCTACACCTCGGCACCTGTGGCCTACCGCAGGGACGGGGCATACCGGACTTGTGGGCGATGCCTCACCCTGCTCACCCCGCTTTCCGGCGGGCGCTGGTGGTGCGAGCGAGACGCCTGCCGCCGTATCGGCACCGCGCCCACGGGCCGAATCCTGGCCGAAGCCGAGGCCGGCGAGGTGCTCCAGCTGGTTCGTCCGTTACGGCAGTTCGTAACCGGGCCCGGCCGCGCCGAGGTCGACCTCGAAAACCGGCTCGGGCAGCTACGGCATCGCGGCTCGTCGGTGGACATCGGGATGTGGCCGGGATTCGACGCCTACGACCTGCGAGTGACCTTCCCGGACGGGCATGTGTGGGCCATCGACGTCAAGGACTGGAAACACCCAGGGCTCCTCGGACGGGCGGCCAGAGCCGTGCGACCCGATCCACCCTACGACGAAGCGTGCTGGGTCGTCCCTCAAGCCCAGGCCGATGCCCACCGCGGCTACGTGGCCATGTTCTACCGCAACCGCCGACCCGAAGCCGCCGGACTGGCGCTGCTTACCGACCGTGACCTGATCGCCCGAGTACACGCGAGGCTGCGCGGCGAGACAGGCGTACATCTGGCAGCACCTCACCCGGACAACGGAGCCTAGGATGCGCAGTAGCAGCAGGTGGTACCAACCCATAGCCAAAGAGCTGGGACGGGTATGGCCCGAGGAGTCGACAGCGCTCAAGCCGGCGGTCTTGTGCCAGGTCGAGTTGGGCCTGCGCCTGCTGGAGCGCCTCCAGGTCGACGCCGACCCGGCGTCGGGCGTCGCCGGCGCGGACGGCATCTACACCCTCTTAGGCGGATACCCGTTCGCCACAGCCACCGGCCTGGCATCTAATCCTCAACAGCTCGCCATGATCGTGAACGCACGTCATCTGCTGTGGAGGCTGCGTCGCCGCCGGACCTGGCTGCAGCGCCTGGCGGCTTACCGTGCCCTGCCCGAAAGGCTACGCGCCTACCGCGTCTCGCCCGACCTGAAGACGGCCTACCCGGGCGCCGCCACCATCGTCGTAGACCGCCTGACGCGGTACGACGAGGCGCTGTCGAAGCTTCCCGACTTCGATCGACACGCGTTGCCCCTAGCCCCGGCAGGCCCGAACCTCTTCCGCGATCGCAGACGTCCGACCTCGGTCAACATTCCCGAGCAGCTGCGCTTCCCGGTCACGCCCGGTCACGACCTGTCCGTGATACCCCGCACCGCCGGCCGGCCCCTGGACATCTCACGCGACGAGCTTCACGCCACCGCCCAGTGGATGGAGAACACCGAACGCGAACTCGGGCTCCCGTCCGGCCACTGGGTCAAGCGACTTGAGGACGTCCATCTGGAGACTCTCAACGCAGACGGCAAGTCCTTCCAGCGTTCGAATATCCTTCGCCTAGACCGCATGCTGCACCTCGTCGGCATGGTCGGTGCCGGCAAGAGTACCCTAATGATCATGGTCGCGGCCTGGGCCGCGAGAAAGGGTCTCCGCACGACCCTGGTCGTCGGAGACGTCGCCGAACAGCTCACCCTCACCACCCTGTTCCGCAACTTCGGGCTGAGCGCCGCACCGGTCCTGGGTGGGACTACCAGAGAGCGGCACACCGGCCGGCTGCACCGCCGGCTCGCCGCCCGCGGCTCGAATTCCCTCCTTGCTCATGATCACCCGGGGTTCGATGACCTGAGCACCGCATGTGTCATCGACGCGCTGCGCGGCCTGGAGGCCGCCGAGCCGCTGCGCTACGCCGACGCGCCCTGCGTCAGTCTCCGGCCAGTCGCCCCGCCGAAGTCACCGGACGGCAAGTCTGAACTGCCAGACACCTATCCCGTAACCGACTATCTCACCAGCGCGCCCGCGCGAGACGACACCGACGAAGAGCGCATCCCGGCGCACGGATGCCCGATCTGGAACCAATGCGCCCGCCACAGCATCGACCGGGACATGGTCGACGCCTTGATCTGGGTCGCCAACCCCGCGAGCCTCCTGCAAAGCGGCGTGCCCTACCACCTCAACGAAGAACGGCTGCGCCGGCTGGAGTTGGCATGCCTACGCAGCGACATCATTTTCGTCGACGAGGCCGATCGCGTTCAGATGCAGCTCGACGCTGCCTTCGCCCCGTCGGCGACACTGGTCACCCGCGGTCCGGAGTCCTGGCTCGACAAACTACACACCCACAAGATCAACGAACTCGCTCGCCAGGGCCGCCTGCCGTTGTCGGACGAGGACGTCGAACGCTGGGCGAAAGCCCTCGACGTCGTCAGCTCCGCGACCAACCGCATCTACGCGATGCTCATCAACGACGAGTCACTACGCAACTGGGCCGACACCGACTACTTCAGTGCTTGGACATTGCAAGAAAAGCTCATGGCCGAGTGGTTCCCCGAACAGCACACCGACCCGTCCGCACCCGGGGACGACAAGACCGACAACGACGTCTACGAAACAGCCGACCCACTGGACCCCGACGAGAACCCCGCTGATCTTCCCACACCCGACACCGAGCCGTGGGCCGGGCGGCGCCGCGAGGTTGTCGCCATCTTCGACGCCTTCCGCGACGATCCGCTCGGCGACCACGGACCCCGCGAACCTGGTACCCAGACCCTCATCGCCGGCGCACATGACCTCATGCACACCCTCGACGCGAGCGCCAGCCGCAAGCGCGTCCGTACCATGCTCGACCTTCTTCTCACCGGCGCTCCGATCCTCGACGACTCGCTCACCCAACCCGCTCCCAAGCCGGGCGAGGCAGACCCCGACCCGGTCGATATCTGGGGAACCGAGCCCTGGTTCGAACGCACCGCGCTGCGTCTGGAGTTCACACTCCTGCTAGCAACGCTGCATCACCGCCTCGACCGGGTCACATTCCTATGGCCGCAGGTCGAAGCCGCGCTACACCTCGACTCCACCGACAACGAACTTGCCCGCCGGCCACCGCTGGACTACGCACCCGTCGTGCCCGAAGCCCCCATGGGAAACGTGCTGGGCTTCCAGTACCTGACCGACGATCCCGAACCGGGCAAAGACGACCGGCGTAGCGGCATCCTGCGGTTCTTCCGCTGCGCAGGCGTCGGCCGAGAGCTACTGCTGAATCTGTCCGCCCTCGGATCCGATCCCGGCAAGGGCAGATCCGGCCCACACGTGGTCCTCATGTCCGGCACTAGCTGGGCCGGCACATCGACCCGCGCGCACATCCTCGTCCCGGTGAAAGCCATCCTGAAACCTCACGACGACGCCCTGGAAGCTATCCGCCAGACGAGTTTCCGGACCCACTTCCTCTACGACGGCGACAGGGCCTTGACATTGTCGGGGGCGTCCACCGAGACACGTCCGGCGGTCTTACGCCAAATGATCACCCGGTTGGGAAAGTCGACCGCTACCCAGTCGAGCCCACTGGACGACGAACTTCGCCAGATCGGCGATGACAACCGCCGGCGAGCTCTTCTCCTGGTCGGCAGCTACCGCGAAGCGACCATCGCAGCCGACCTGCTCGACGACATCCCACGATGGAATCGGCGGGTCCGGGTCCTGGCCGCCGACGATGCAGAACTAGAAGACTCGGGCACAGCCAACGCAGGCACCGGCGTCGGTGCCGCCCGCGCCACGGTGCTGCGCCGCGGAGACCTCGCGAGCTTCGCCGATGACCATGAAGCTGAGCTGCTCGTTGCTCCGCTACTGGCTGTCGAGCGGGGCCACAACATCCTCAACAGCGGGCACCAGGCCGCCTTCGGCACAGTGTTCTTCCTTGCCCGGCCCCATCCACGTCCAGACGATCTGACACTGGCGATCTTTGCCATCAACGACTGGGTCGCACGCTTCGTCCGCGATGAACCCGGTCACGAGACCGGCACCTTCAGCAAACTCGTCACCGACGCCGGCCGCCTCGACGCAGCCGGATTGGCCTTCCGCCACCTGGCTCGCAGGGAATGGCGCCGACTACTGAGACGCCGCTACGCCTACTCGCGTCTAAGCCCCAGCGAACGTGAGTCGTTCGCCTGGGACCAGCTGGTCGCCATCTGGCAGGTCATCGGCCGCCTGGTACGCGGCGGCGTCCCAGCAAGAGTCGTGTTCGTCGACGCGGCGTTCGCCCCCGCGCTTGCCGACGCAGGCGTACGCAGCGTGACCGCCGAAACCGAACCACAACGGCCTTCCGCCCGGCGCCGACAACGGACCGACCCCGGACTGCTGATCAAGCTTCAAGAAGTACTCGCTCCGTACTTCGACGACACCAGGGAGCCCGAAAGCTTCCACAACCCGGCCGACCCCGCCCTGGTGCGCAATCTCTACGAGCCCCTGTACGACGCACTGACCCGGTTGCGGGCAGCAGAGGACAAGGCATTGACCGAAAAGCCGAACGCTCAGGATCGCGGAGGTCCGCATGGCACCGAGGTATGACAACATCAGCCGAGCCGCCTACGTCTTCGACGAGGACGCCGCCCCCTGGGTCGGGCAGTACCGCGCGCTCGACTTCCCGGAAAGCTGGCACAGCAGTGTCCTCAAGCTGTGCAACTTGGGCCGGGACCCTGAGGATGAACCCTTCCGCACCGCGCCGACCGCCCGTTTCGACGGCGTCCTTCAGACACTCGCACCAGATCTCGTTGTGCGCGGCCGGGTTCGTGACCGGCTACGGGTGCCGGTGGAGGACTACTGGCTGTATGTCCCGTCCGACGCGCCAAGCCCCCTGTCCGGCGACACCTTCGACCGGCTCTCCGGGGCCTGGCTGCGCGACCTGCGACCCGAGCCCGAGCACTACCCCACTGTGCTGGAGTGCCTGCGCGAACTCCGGGCAACTCCACCGACGTGGCACGAAACTCCCGTAGACCTGCTTGGCTGCGCCACTACGACGGGCGGCACGGCCTCGCCTGCAGCGCGCCAGTACCAGTTGGCCACCGATGCCGTCGCCCGGCGCATCACCAGGCTCCTACCCTACGAGTTCGACGGCGGTCAGCTGAAGTTCCGTGCCGTTCCCAGAGGACCGCGCCAGCAAGGCGCTGAGCTCATGTCCCAGCCGCTGCACCACGAAGTCAAAGGGCGCACCTGGTGGTTCTCGATCGTCATCGCGGTCACGCTGCACACGGTGCCGTTCGACCCGAGGCCGCGTATCCATCTTCACCTCAGCGTGCGACGCTGGATAACCCACGTCGACAACTCCACGGGAGCAGTCCGGCTGCCGTACCGAACCGCTACGTCCGTCTACCTCGCCCCGAGCATCCCGTGGCTTCCCGGCGCGCCGGCTACAGACCGGTACGCGGTGGCGATGCTGGCACGTGACCGGGCCAGTGGCCAGTTCGCCTGGGGAAAGAACGGACCGGCCCGCATGCTCAGCCGCCTCGAACTCAGCCGTCCGTTCCCTGACCCGCAGGATCTGCTGACACGGCCGCTTCACTGGATCGAGGACCATCCAGGGCCGGGTGTCCGTGCGGCCATCGTCCACAGCACCCGGATGGGCTCCCACGGCATCGGCGCAGGCTTGATGTCGCATCAGCGGTCGCAGCTCATCGAATGGGCCGAGCAAGCCATGCCTGAAGGGCTAAGCCGAGTCCGTAGCCTGCGCCGCTCCACCGCAGGAGTCAACACACCTCGCAATGTCCGGCCCGCGCCCACCGGAGTAGCGGCCAAGAAAGCAGAGCAGCAGCGGGCGGCCGACGCCCGCCGTGCGGCGCTTGCTCTCGCTGTACGAATCAACCAAGCCGCCGAGCCGGCGCAGGGCCGAGAAGACGACGTCCAGGCCGCCCCACTCCTCGAGGCACGGCTGCTGTGGCAGACACCCTCACTGCGTGACGCGGCGATTCGGACTCTAGCTGAAACATTGGGACTTCAAGGCGACGGCTGCCGGGCCGAGGATCGCACCGATGACGACTACTACAACTCCACCCCTGGCAGCCCGGTGATCCACACGTGGCACACGCCAGAGCTGACAGTCCGGCTGCGATGCCTACGGCTGACCGGCGGACTGGCCGACACCCTCGGCATGAACCCGGCGACGCGGCCGAAGACGAAAGCCCTTACGGACGCCATCGCGGCTCGACGGAGAGTCACCGCCGCGTTCCTTACATCAGACTTCGCAGACCCGCAGAAACCAGAACTTGCGCTCATCGAGATCGACCGTCGCAAGGACTACGCGCACGAGTGGGACGACCCGAAGTACGCTCTGCGCCTCGGTGCCGCAGACGCCGGAATGCTCACCCAGTTCGTGATGGTGCCCAAGAAGGTCAAGGGTTACAACTCAGAGAAGAACATGGACCACCGCCTGCGATCGGGCTGGCAGGACGGGCTCCGTCAACTCGGCGTGCGGGTACTACCCGAACACACACTGGGCGGCAAACTTCCCTCCGGACTACGGTACGCATCCCTGTGGATGGTCAAGCGCCGCAACGACGGCCCTACCAGACTCCCACGGCACCGACCCGTCGCGGTGATGGTAAGTCCTGTCCAGGAGGGCACAGGACTCGCCGTCGTCACCGGCTGGGATGAGAAGGAGGGCACCTGGGTTCCCTACCCCAAGTTCCTTCTCCTGCAGGTCAAGCAAGCCGAGATCCCTGAGATCGACTCCGACGACCAGGAGCAGCCGACCACACAACCATCAATGCCAGAACAGCGTAGCTCCGCACCTGCGGCGAGCGGACGCAAACGCGTCACCTATCGCGTCTGGAAGCAGACCATGGACGAACAGCGCCAAGACACGGCCCGCTACCTGCAGAAGATGATCCGATCCCTGCGAGGCCACCCCACGCTCCTGATCGCACACGCACAGAACAGCAGAATGCACTGGCCCTGGCTCCAGGACGGCCAGGCCGAACCTGACTCAATCAAGACGGGGCACGCTCCGGCCGCAGGACTGGACCCGGACTTGAGAATCGTCCGCATACGAGACGCCGACGGCCGAGAGACGCCTCAGTGGTGGGGCAACGCCGCGCCAGGAGGGATCAACGGCCTGCCACCCGGTCTCTGGGTCGACGGCCAGGACACCGCAACCCGGGACAGAACCTTCTACAGCACGACCTCAAAAGCCAGCACATTCCGCGATTCGGCGGTGGAGGCGAACCGCATCGCGCCGCGCCCCATCCGTCAAGGCGTCAACCGCGGAGAGCCGACCATCGACGCAGCCATCCCCGCATGGAATCCGGCCCTGGTCGAAATCGTGGTCATGGGATGCCAGGCCGATGATTCGCCGGAGGCGCTTGCATTGGCTGCCCACCAGCTACGCCAGGCTCCCGACTATCTCGATGCCCTGTCAACGCCGCTTCCCATGCACCTTGCCATGCTGGCTCAGCACTACGTCCTGCCGACCATCGGGGAAGCCGGGGCTGAGGGCGCTGACACCGGAAGCGATGAACCGGGAATCGAAAGCGAGGAGTCGATCATCGGCCTTGGAATCTCCGCCGGTCATTCAATAGATGCTGATCTTACATGGGATCCGGAGCTGTCCGACGCGCCTGGGCTAATGCAACCACCTGACGAAAGCGGGGAGATTAACCTGCAAGAACCGCTATTCGCTCTCGCCGCTGCGTCCGGCGACGCGTGAAGGGCTGCGTCCACTGAGTTGATCTCAGCAACGCATAAGGGTTGATTGGTGCGACACGGGCGAAGGTGTCGAGTCGGGCGGCAGTGGAAACAGGCGTGGAGCCATCGATAGACACGTCCTTGCGACAGAAACACGTCTTCG
>NZ_POTY01000217.1 GCF_003236315.1 Micromonospora craterilacus | reverse complement strand
GGCTACGCGGGGGCGGGCAGG
Organism: Micromonospora craterilacus; assembly: GCF_003236315.1. GTDB lineage: Bacteria > Actinomycetota > Actinomycetes > Mycobacteriales > Micromonosporaceae > Micromonospora > Micromonospora craterilacus. The sequence continues at coordinate 12,555 of NZ_POTY01000217.1, read as the reverse complement.
AGGAAGGTTTCCACCTCGGTGCCGCCGTACCAGTCGGTGCGGCGCCCGATGTGGGTCATGCCGAGCCGACGGCAGACCGCCATCGACCGCTCGTTACCCGGTGTCACCACGGCGTAGACCTGCCGGCTGCCGGTGGCGAACTCACGCGCCAGCACGGCCCGGGCCGCCTCGGTGGCGTAGCCGTGGCCCCAGGAGTCGGGGTGCAGGTGCCAGCCGACCTCGATGTCCTCGGTCGGCGTACTGCCGTCGGCGCCGGGCAGCGGCTTGAGCAGCACGCTGCCCGCCACGACCCCGGTACCGGCCACCTCGATCGCCCAGAGGCCGTACCGGCCGGCGTACGGGGCGTACCGGTCCCGCCAGGCGACCACCCGCTCGGCGGCCTGGTCGGGGTCGGTGAGCCGCCCCGCTCCCCCGCCCAGCCAGCGCATCACCTCGTCGCGCGAGTAGATGTCGTAGATCCGGGCCAGATCGCCCGGCGTGTCCGTCCACTCGCGCAGCACCAGCCGCTCGGTCGTCTCAACGCTCATGCCCACCGACCCTAAACCCCACCCTCACCCCACCGGGACAGCGTTGATCATGAAGTTGACGGGGCATTCGGAGATCGAAAACTCCGTCAACTTCATGATCGACGGCGGGTGTGGTGGTGGGAGGCGTTAGGGTGCGGGGATGACGGGTGAGGTTCCTGGCCGGGCCGACGTGGTGATCGTCGGGTCGGGGCACAACGGGTTGGTGTCGGCGATCCTGCTGGCCCGCGCGGGGCTGGACGTGCTGGTGCTGGAGGCCGCCGACGTGATCGGCGGGGCCACCCGCACCGAGAACCCCTTCCCCAAGGTGCCCGAGCTGCGTCACTCCACCGGGTCGTACCTGCTCGGGCTGATGCCCCCGGAGCTGCTGGCCACCCTCGACGTACGCATCCCGGTGCTGCGCCGCGACCCGCACTACTTCCTGCCCACCCCGGGCGGTGCGGGCTCGCCGTACCTGCTGTTCGGCACCGACACCGCAGCCACCCGCAAGCAGCTCGCCGAGTTCTTCTCCCCCGCCGACGTGGCCGCCGACGACGCGTTGCAGGCCGAGCTGGCCGCGCTGCGCGAGGACCTCGCGCCGGCCTGGCTGACCGAGCCGCTGCCGGTGGAGGAGACCGCCGCGCGCTACGTCCGGCCGGAGCTGCAAACGGTCTTCGTGGACCTGGTACGCGGCTCGGTCGCCGACTACCTGGCCCGCTTCGACTTCCGCTCCGAACTGCTGGTCAGCATGTACGCGGTCACCGACGGCCTGTCCGGTCTCAACGCCGGCCCGGACGACCCCGGCACCGGGCACAACTTCCTGGTGCACAACATGTGCCGGCTGCCCGGCTCGGGCGGCACCTGGATGATCGCCGAGGGCGGCATGGGTACGGTGTCGCGCACCTTCGCCGACGCGGCCCGCGCCTCCGGCGCCCGGATCGTCACCGGCGCATCCGTCACCGCGATCACCCTGGACGGCGACGCGGCCAGCGGGGTGGTGCTCGCCGACGGCCGGGAAATCGGGGCATCCGTGGTGCTCGGCGCCTGCGACCCGTACCGGCTGATGGGGCTGCTGCCCGACGGCGCGCTGCCGACCACGCTGGCCGAGCGGATGGCGGCGGTCCGGCGCACCGGCACCACCCTCAAGCTCAACCTGGCGCTGCGCGGCCTGCCCCGCTTCTCCTGCCTGCCCGAGGGCGCGCCGAGCCCGTTCGGCTCGACCATCCACCTGCTGCCCGGCTCGGCGTCGCTGGCCGGTGGCGGGGGCGAGTCGCCGATGGCAGCGCTGCGTGCCATGTGGGCCGACGTGCAGGCCGGGCGGCTGCCGGCGGAGCCGACCATCGAGTGGTATCTGCACACCACCGTCGACCCGTCGCTGGCCGACCCGGCCGGGCACCACTCGTCGGCGCTGTTCGTCCAGTCGGTGCCGTACGAGCTGGCCGGCACCACCTGGGCGGAGGCGCTGCCCGGGTACGTCGACAAGCTGGTCGAGATCTGCGAACGGTACGCCCCGGGCACCGGCGACCTGATCGCCGACGCGGTGCCGCTGCCCCCGCCCGGGATCGAGGCCCACTTCGGCATCACCGGCGGGCACATCCACCACGTCGACAACACCGTCTCGTTCGCCGACCGGATGCCGTACGCCACCGGGGTCGACGGGGTGTACGCGGGCAGCGCGGGCTGTCACCCGGCCGGCAGCGTGATCGGCGCCGCCGGCCACAACGCCGCCCAACGCATCCTCGCCGACCTCGGCCGCTGAGGTGTGCTGAGGTGTAAGGAAGGGCACCTTATTAACGCCTGGAGTAGTAAAAGGGCCCCCTCTTGACGCACGCCTACCCGCTGGGCGGCGGCGCGTGGTTGAGGTACGCGAGGACTGCCAGTACCCGGCGGTGACCCTCGTCCGTTGTGGGCAGTCCGAGCTTGCTCATGATCGAGCTGACGTGCGCCTCCACCGTCCGGTCGGCGAGCCAGAGCCGGCGAGCGATGCCGATGTTGGTCAGCCCCTCGGCCATGAGCGCCAGCACGTCGCGTTCCCGGCTGGTGAGCGAGGCGAGCAGCCGGTCGCTCCGCTGGCCGCCGACGAGCCTGCGCACCACCTCCGGATCGAGGGCGGAGCCGCCGGCACCGATCCTCCGTACCGCGTCGAGGAAGTCGTCGACGTCGAGGACCCGGTCCTTGAGGAGGTAGCCGAACCCACCGTGCGCGACGAGTTCGACCGAGTGCCGGCTCTCGATGTGCTGGGAGAGCAGGACGATAGCGCACCGGGGCTGGGCCAGTCGGATCTGCCGAGCTGCGCGGGCGCCGTCATCGGTACGGTCCGGAGGCATCCGGATGTCGATCACCGCCAGATCGGGCTGCGTCCGCTCCACCTCGTGCAGCAGGGACGGGGCGTCATGGGCCTTCGCCACCACCTCGTGCCCCGCGTCGGACAGCAGCCGGGCCAGCCCTTCCCGGAAGAGCGCGGAGTCCTCGCCGATCACGATTCGCACGGCAGCACCGCCTCCACCGCCGTGCCCCCGCCGACCGGGCTGGCGATCCGCAGCCAGCCGCCGGCCGCGGCGACCCGGTCGGCGAGACCACCCAGGCCGGACCCGGGCCGGACGACCGCTCCGCCGGCTCCGTCGTCCCGTACCCGGACGGTCAGCTGTTCCGCGTCGCGCCCCACGCTGACGTCGATCGCCGTTGGCTGCGCGTGTTTGACGGCATTCGTCACCGCCTCGGTGACCACGTAGTACGCCGTCGTCGCCAGGTCCTCGGGGATCGCGTCGGCCGCCCGCAGGTCCAGCGTCACCGGAACCGGTAGCTGACTCACCATCGCGCCGAGCGCGTGGTCGAGCCCGTCGTCGAGGCTGCTCGGCCGCAGCCCGTGCGCGATCTGGCGCAGCTCCACGATGGCGTTGCCCAGTTCGGCCACCGACTGGTCGAGCAGGCCGTCGACGTCGACCGTGCCGTCGTCGAGATGGCGTTGCGCCAGCCGGAGCCGCATGCCGAGGGTGACCAGTCGTTGCTGGGCGCCGTCGTGCAGATCCCGCTCGATCCTGCGCCGCTCCTCGTACCCCGCGGCCAGCAGCCGGGCCCGGCTTCCCCGCACCGCACTCAGCGCCGAGGCCAGTTCCGCGCGCAGCCGCACGACCTCGACCAGCAACGAACTCGCCGAGGCCACCTCACGGAGCAGTTCCCGACTCGCCGCACCGTCGGCCACGACGATGCCGATGTCGGTGTCACCCAACCGCACGGCAGCCGACCGGCCGGGTCGATCCCGGGCCGGCTCGACCGGATGGCCTGCCGTGTCGAGCATCGTGGCCGATCCGGGCAGCCGGTAGCCGACCCGCAGGCTCGGATCGCGGAGCGCGGTACGCAGCACCCTCTCCAACTGCTCGGGCCGGGCGCTACCCACATCGGTCCGCCGGCGCAGGTCCTCGATCGCGGCGAGTGCCGCCTGCCGGGCCGGGTAGAGCCGGTGGTCGACGAAGCGTTGCAGTCGGTTGCGCATCGGCGCGAGCGCGGCGGCACAGACCGCCGTCGCGGCCGCCGCCGCGGCCGGCGAGCCGCGACCCGCACCGAGGCCGACCACGAACGACGCGACCGTGTAGAAGGCCAGCAGGATCGCCGTCACCAGGCCGTAGGTCGCCGTGGCGCTCAACGCCCGGTCGACGTCGTAGAGGTCGTGCTTGAGCAGCGCGATGGTGGTCGACGCTGGAATCGCCAGATAGGTCGCGATCAGTCCGACGAGCCCCAGCTCGGGCCGGTCGAACACCAGGTAGCTGGCCCAGCACAGCAGCAGCGTGAGCGGGAGGAAGCTCGCCCCCAGCACGAACCACTTCAGCTGGGCGCGCTCGACCGCGCTGCTGGTGCGGCGGTAGCGGACGACGATCGACACGAGCGACGCGACGAGCAGACCGAGAAAGATCGGCAGCAACGCCACGCTGACCAGCGCGATCACGTCGAGGGCCGCGGCGGGCGCGCGAAACGCCTTCGGTATGCCGGGAAACTGGGGCGCCGGCGTCGGGTCGAAGGCGGCCGTGAGAATAAACAGCGGCGGCACCACCAGCAGACCGACGACGACCCACCGCCAACGCCGTCCCGGCAGCCGGCCTTCGGGCACGAGCAGGAACAGCAGGGCCGGCGGCACGTACAGCAGCATCCAGACGCCACTGACGAGATCGACGTAGCCACCGGACACCGGCAGGCGCGGGTCGACGGCCACCGCAGCCGGGTACAGGTCGTTGACGACGACCCCGACGACGACGGCGCCGGTGAACACGAGCAGCAGACCGACGACGTTGCCCGGGCGGCGGGTCGCGACCGCCAGGCCGAGGAGAACGGACGACAGGCCCAGCAGCACGCCGACCGTCAACTCCGTGGTCGCCGACGCATCCCCGGCGATCACCGCGAGGTAGACCCCGAACCCGGCGGCTACCAGCACCGTCGCCGCGGCAAGGTACGCCACCAGCCGCTTTCCGTACACGGCATCACGGTAGCGGCGGCGGGCCGCCGCACGAATACGTGCCAGCACGGAACTTGTCCGGGCGCTGACACCGATCCGGTCCTCGGCCGTGACCAGGACGCTGTCCCCAATGTCGTACCGCGTCCGGAGGAACACATGAAACGGTCAATGTCGCTCACCGTCGGTCTGGTCCTGTCCGGCCTGCTCGGCCTCGCCGACCTCGTCTCGCCACTGCTCGGCACCGACGGGCCGCCCGTCGCCGTGGTGGTGACCGGTGCCGTCCTCGGCCTCGGCACCATCGTCGGCGTCGGACTCGGCTGGCCGAATCGAACCCGCGCCGGGGCGGTCACCATCATCGTCACCCGGTTGCTCTCCGCGCTGACCGCGGTGCCCGCGTTCTTCGTCGCCACGGCACCGTCGGAGGCGAAGGTCATGGCCGGGGTCGGGATCGTCCTCACCCTGCTCTGTGTCGCCCTGGTGGCTCCCGCGCTCCGCGCCCGCCCCGTCGCCGTGCCGGCCTAGCGGCACCACCTCACCGACCCCACCGGCCCCGGTCGGGCCGTTCGAATTGGAGTAGTCATGTTGGACACCGCAACCGAACCGGCGACGACGCCACGCCGCGCGACCGCGCTGGCCGCGGCGCTCTTCACCGCGCCCTGGGGGTTCGTCGTCGCCAACGGCGCGTACGCCTGGGCCACCCGCAATGGCGGCAGCGACGCCGACGGAGCCGGGGCGCTGGCGCTCGCCGCCGGGCATCCCGGACTGACCCGGCTCTCCGCCCTCGCCGCGATGGTGGCCAGCCTGCTCATGGTGCCCGCCGTCCTCGGCGTGCAGCGGCTGGTCGGCGACCGCAGTCGCCGGCTCGTCGGCAGCGCGGCAGCGCTCACCGCCGCCGGCTACATCTGCTACTTCGCCATCGCCTCCAGCAGCTTCGTCACGATCGCGATGGCGCGCCACGGCGGCCCGACGGCCGACTTCGCCGCGGTGCTCGACGAAGGGCAGTCCGACCCGTCGATGTTGTGGGTGTTCCTGCTGTTCGTCCTCGGAAACCTGGTCGGCACCGTACTGCTCGCCGTGGCGCTGTGGCGCAGCCGCACGGTGGCCCCCTGGGTCGCCGTCGCGCTGGGTGCCTGGGCGCCGCTGCACATCACCGGCCTGATCGCCGGGACCGAGTGGTTCGAGGTCGCGGGGGCCGTGAGCCAGGCCGTCGCCCTGGCCGTGGTGGGCCGCACGCTGCTAAGCAGACCGGCACCGAACTGACCCGACCTCCTGGCCCCGGCCCTGCCCCGCCGGCGCGACTCACCGAACGAGGGGGACGGCGAGGTGCGTCGGCGTGGCTCCGGCGGGGCGGCGTCGGCGCACCTCGGCATCCGCGCCGCGGCTCGCCTTGCGCGAGTCGGGCGACGTGGGTGACGTGGTCAGTCGGTCGGCTGGGCGATCGCCGGGGCCGGGGCTTCCTCGCCGACGCGGTGCGCCCGGACCTTGTGACCGACACTGGTCAGGCACCGGCCGCTGGGCATGTCGAACCGCCAGCCGTGCAGCTGGCAGGTGAGCTGGTCGCCGTCGACGATGCCGAACCGGCTCAGGTCCGCCTTCAGGTGCGGGCAGCGCCGCTGCACCACCCAGTCGCCCAGGGTGATGTCCTCGGCGTCGACGGCCCGCTCGTGCTCGTCGTACCAGCCCTCCGCGTACTGGAGGCGCTCGGTGGAGAGGCACTTGAAGAAGGCGTACACGAACTCGTTGTACTGCCCGATCCGGGCGGCAGAGAACCGGCAGGACAGGAAGAGCGAGTTGACCCAGTCCACCTCACCGATGTGCAGCAGGTGCTCCACCAACGCCCGCTCGGTACGGAACCGGTAGCGCACCTTCTCGTCCGCGTACGGCCGCACCTGCTTGCCCGGGAAGTCCACCACGATCGACTCGATGCTCTCCCCGTCGTAGCCGACCAGGTCGAACCGGACCGGGCCCCCCACCCCCTTGGCCAGGTAGATCGACTCGTCCAGCAGCGGCTCGATCCGCCGCTTCATCTCCTTGAGCACGTCGACCTCGGGGTGCCGCCAGGACGCCTTCTCCGCCTCGATGATCGGCCGCTTGCGCTCGCGCATCTCCGCAAGGTGGGCGGCCTTGTTGGCGAAGAACTCCTCGATCGGCTGCGGGTGGGTGGTGGTCGCCCCCTCCGTGGTGACCTCCGCGACGCTGCCCGGCAGCAGCACGATGCCGTTGCTGCCGCCGACCTTGGCGTACTCGGCCAGGAAGACCGACTGGTCGGGGAAGATGTTCCCCTCGTCGTCGAAGATGTCGTTGAACTGCCACAGCTCCTCGTCGAGGAAGCAGGGCGGGCCGGCGATCGGGAAGACGTGGTCGGCCTTCAGGTCGTCGATGTAGCGCCAGGTGCGGTCGAACTGACGGTCCCGCTTCTGCTTGCCGAACGCGGTCTTCGCCGCCTGCGGCAGCTCGTAGACCATCGGATACCAGATCGCGCCGGAGAACTGCAGCATGTGCGCGTGCACGTGGCCCAGCTCGGCGAAGACGCTCAGGTCGGTCGGGCGGGCGTCGTTCTGGTTGAGCAGCCGGACCCCGTCGTACTCCACCCAGAGCGAGGAGTCGCCGATCGGGCCGTCGGTCGGGCTGGTCAGCGCCTGGATCATGACCTTGAGGCCACCGTCCAGCTCGATGATCTCCTCGTTGCGGGTCTTCAGGAACTTCGTGAAGCCCAGCTCGCGGAACTCGTCCTCCATCTCCGAGGTGGGGAACTCGGGCAGCAGCACGGTCGCCTTCTTCGACACGTGCCGCTTGAGGTGGGCCGCGTCGAAGTGGTCCCGGTGCAGGTGGGAGACGTACAGATAGTCGACGTCGCCGAGGGTCTCCCAGTCGAGCTGGGAGTTGTCGGGGAACGGGAACCAGGAGGCGAAGTAGGCCGGGTTGACCCACGGGTCGCACAGGATGCTGCCCGCGGCAGTGTCGATCCGCATGCTCGCGTGCCCGGTACCGGTCACTCGCACCGCAGTTCCCCCTCAGAAAAGACAGACAAAGGCGTACCTCAGAACGCTACCGGAGGCAGTCTGGTCTACGCCCCGCGACGCCGCCATACCCGCCCGCCCCGCCAGGACGGGCCGAAGGTCCCGGGTCGGTGGGCCCTGCCCGGCCGGGCAGGTCCGCCCCGCCGCAGGTCCCCGCGCGGGGGGCGTGCCAGACTAGCCGGAGATCCGAACGCGAGGAAGGACCGACAGTGGCGGGAAGCGAGCCGGTAACTTCGCCAGACCAGCACAAGCCCGGGCACCGGAAGGCCGGGCGGATCGGTGCGGTACTCACCGCGCTCGTGCTGCTGGCAATGCTCTGCGGCAACCACGAGGGCAGGGTCGAGGACATCTGGCTGATCGGCCTGGCCGCGCTCCTGCTGCTCATCGTGGTCGGCGACGTGGTGCTGCGCCGCAACGGCCTGCGCTCCTGATCTGACACGCGCGAGGGCCCGCCCCCCACCCAGGGAGCGGGCCCTCGTCGTCGTCGTGGTGTCTCAGCGGCCGAAGAGGATGTCCTGGACGTTCTTCAGCGCGGCGTCGACCTCGGCCTCGAAGTAACCACCCTGCACCAGCCCGAAGCGCAGCGTGTCCAGATCCTTCGGGTTCACCGGCATCTGGTTACGCCCGGCCATCCCGCCGAGCAGGCTCTCGAAGAACCGGTCCACCTGGTCGGGGTCGTACCCACTGCCGAACCGGCGGACCTGGAAGCTGCGCCGGATCTGGTCCACCCGGTAGAGGTCGCTGCCGGGCGGACCGGCCATCGGCGGGCCGCCCATCGACGGCCCGGCCATTGCCGGCGGTCCCGCCATCGGCGGGGGACCGCCCATCGACGGCCCACCGAGCGCCTGCTGCGGCATGCCAGGCGGCCCGGCCGGGCCGCGACGCGGGTCCCGGTCCGGCAGGGCCCGCATCTCCGCGGTCATGTCGGCGCGACCGCGCCGGCCCGCCTCGAAGCCGTCGAAGCGCTGCTCGTCCGGGGGTCCGTAGCCGCCCGGCCCATCCGGAGGCCCGTAGCCACCCGGCCCATCCGGAGGCCCGTAGCCGCCCGGACCGGCGGGCAGGCCCCGCGGCGGTGGGCCGCCGTGGCCCATCGGGCCACCGGGCGGACCCATCGGTCCGCCGGGACCACGCGGCGCGTCGTACCCGCCCCGGGGGGCGTCGTACCCACCGGCGAAGGCGCCGGTCGGCTCGTCGTAGCGGCCGTAGGGCGGGCCGGCCTGCGCCGGCATCGGCCGGGGCGGCATCGGCGGCTGCGGCACCGGAGACATGCCACGGTCGTCGCGCATCGGCGGGCCGCTCCGGTCCGGCGGACCCATCCGGGAGTCGCCGCCGGCGCGGCCGGCGCTGCGCTCCTCCAGCTCGGCCAGCTGCCGCTCGACCCGGTCGAGGTGCAGGTCGACCTGCCACTCGTCGTAGCCGTTGAAGCGAACCCGGAAGACGACGTCGTGGACCTCCTGCGAGGCCACCGGGGCACCGACCGGCTGACCCGCGAGGGTCGCCTCGACCCGGTCCAGGAAGGCGTCCACCTCGTCAACCTTGTATCCCCGGCGGAGCGCCTTACGCCGGAAACGCTGACCCTGACTCGCCACTATGTCTCCTGGTCTCGATCGCCACGCCCGGTCACGCCGTCATCTCCCCGACCGGGTCGGTGCCACTGTCCTCCGCGGCGGCCAGCTGCCCACACGCTCCGTCGATCTCGCGACCTCGGGTGTCCCGCACGGTGGTGGACACCCCGGCGTCGCGCAACCGCCGGACGAACTCCCGCTCGACCGGCTTCGGGCTCGCGTCCCAGCGGCTGCCCGGAGTCGGGTTGAGCGGAATCAAGTTCACGTGGGCCAGCTTGCCGGCCAGTAGCCGCCCGAGCAGATCGGCTCGCCACGGCTGGTCGTTCACGTCCTTGATCATCGCGTATTCGATCGACACACGACGTCCCGTGCGAGCCACGTAGGCCCAGGCTGCGTCCAGCACCTCGGACACCTTCCAGCGCTGGTTGACCGGCACGAGTTCGTCGCGCAGCTCATCATCGGGGGCGTGCAGCGACAACGCAAGAGTCACCGAGAGGTCTTCGCTGGCCAGTCGGTGGATGGCCGGCACCAGCCCGACCGTGGACACGGTGATGTGTCGCTGGGACAGACCGAGGCCCTCCGGGGCCGGTGCGACCAGCCGACGGATCGCGGCGATCACCCGGTTGTAGTTCGCCAGCGGCTCCCCCATGCCCATGAAGACCACGTGTGACAGCCTCGGCGGCGACCCCGACACCGCACCGGAGGCCGCCACGCCGGCCAGGTAGACCGCCTGGTCGACGATCTCCGCGGTGGAGAGGTTGCGGGTCAGACCGGCCTGGCCGGTCGCGCAGAACGGGCACGCCATCCCGCAACCGGCCTGGCTGGAGATGCAGACGGTGACCCGGTCCGGGTAGCCCATCAACACGCTCTCCACCAGCGACCCGTCGTGCAGCCGCCAGAGCGCCTTGCGGGTCGCGCCGTCGTCGCAGGCCAGTTCGCGTACCGGGGTGAGCAGCCGGGGCAGCAGCTGGTCGGCCAGGCGCTCCCGGGACGCCGCCGGCAGGTCGGTCATCTGCGCCGGGTCGCGCACCAGTCGGCCGAAGTAGTGGGTGGAGACCTGCCGGGCCCGGAACGCCGGCTCTCCGAGCCCGGTGACCAGGGCTTTCCGGCCGGCCAAGTCAAGGTCGGCGAGGTGCTGCGGGGGCATTGCCGCCCGGCGCGCGCCGGGCGCGTCCGGGTCGACCGGGATCATGGGCAGGCTCGTCATGGCCCGTCCAGTCTGGCACGCCCGGCTCGGAACGCATCCGTCCGGAGGTGGCGGATCCGCTCTGGCCGCCTCCGCGACCCGGATGCGCCGGCGTGATCCATGCCTCAATTCACCGCCGGTACGAAGACCACGAGCAGCAGGTAACCGGTCGGTACGGCGAACAGGACCGAGTCGAGCCGATCCATCAGTCCGCCGTGCCCGGGCAGCAGGTTACTCATGTCCTTCACGCCGAGATCCCGCTTGATCATGGATTCGGCGAGGTCGCCGAGGACCGCCGCGGCCGAGACCGCCACTCCGAACACGGCGCCCCACCAGGGAGCCACGTCGAACAGCAGCCAGAGCAGGACGGCGCTGCCCAGCGCCGCGGCGCTGACCGAGCCGGCGAGGCCCTCCCAGGACTTCTTCGGGCTGATCGTCGGCGCCATCGGATGCTTGCCGAAGTTGGCGCCGGCCGCGTACCCGCCGGTGTCGGAGAGCACCACGGCGACCAGGGTCACCAGCACCCGCAGGTCTCCATCCGGGGACGCCGCGAGCAGGGCGGCGAAGCCGCCGAGGAAGGGTACGTACACCGCGATCAGGGCGGCGGCGGTCATGTCCCGCCGGAAACCGGCCAGGCCGTCGCCGAGCCGCCAGACCAGCGCGCCCGCGACGGTGACCAGCAGGCCCAGCATGAGCGCGTCCAGGCCGGCGAACCAGGCCAGGGTGACGGTGAGCACCCCACCCGCGATCAGCGGCACCAGCGGCACCTCGGCACCGCCGCGGCGCACCGCCCGGGACATCTCCCAGATGCCCACGCCGAAGGCCGCGACGATCACCAGCAGGAACGCCGGGGGGTAGAGGAACAGTGGCAGCAGAACCGCCGCGCCCAGGCCCACACCGACCGAGATGGCCGCCGGCAGGTTCCGCCCGCCCCGGCCCGCCGTCTGCTGGCTGGCCGGCCGACCGGCACCCGCCCGCCGCCGGCCACGGTGGCGGCGGCCCGTCGAAGCCTCGGCGTCGGGCTCCGCGGTCTCCTGCGCCGGTACCGGGGCCAGCTGGGTGGTCGGCGCGTCGTCGTGGTCCCGGCCGTCGCCAACCCGCACCGGCGCCAGCTGCGCCGTGGGAGCGTCCTCGTGGTCCAGGTCGCGGCGCCCGTTCGCCCCGGCCGGGAAGCGGTCCCGACCACCGTCGTAGGGGCCACGCCGGTCCCGGTCGTCGTCGTACGGCTCGTACGGCTCGTGCGGTTCCCGGTCGCGGTCGCGGTCGCGGTCGCGGTCGGGCGGACCATACAGGTCCCGGTCCCGGTCGCGGTCGTACGGACCACGCGGTTGCCGTTCGTCGTACGGGCCACGCAGGTCCCGGTCGTCGTACGGATCAGGCAGGTCTCGGTCGTCGTACGGGCCGCGTCGGCCGCCGAACCCGGCGTCGGGCGGGCCGCCCCGGTCCTCCGGGTGTCGGTCGTACGGGCGGTCGGCCGGCGGCCGAAGGTGGCTACGCGGCTCGGCGTGCAGCTCAGGGCCGGGGTGCGAGTCCCGGGCCCATCGGCCGGGCTCGACGTCCGGGTCCGGCCAGGGCAGCGGGGTGGGCCGGTCCGAGCGGTCCCAGCCGCGGGCCTCGGCGCCACCGTAGGGGTCGAGGTGGGACATCACGCACCAGACGAGAGCGGTACGAGATCCACCACTTGACGCACAGCCACTACCATCCCCTACCCGCGCGAGGCGCTCCGTCTGATTTGCCGGCCCGTCGGCTGGCCGATCCCCACCGTTCATCGCCGGGTCGCCGGGAATCGTGCCGAGCCTACTGCACCCGCCCGCCCGATAGGACGTACCAGTAC
>NZ_POTY01000216.1 GCF_003236315.1 Micromonospora craterilacus | reverse complement strand
GTCAGATGGGTATAAGAGACAGGTGCGTGGGGCGGCGGGTCAGGACCTGGGGGCCGGCAGCCGTGATGGCGACGGTGTGTTCGGAGTGGGCGGTGCGCGAGCCGTCGGCGGAGCGGATCGTCCAACCGTCCTTGTCGAACTTGATTTTGTCGGTGGAGCGGCAGAACCAGGGCTCGATGGCGATGGTGAGGCCGGGGTCGAGTTTCACGCCGCGGCGGGCGCGGCCGTTGTTCGAGACGTGCGGGGCCTCGTGCATGGTGCGGCCGATGCCGTGGCCGCCGAACTCGGCGTTGACGCGGTAGCCGTAGGAGTCGGCGACCGCGCCGATCGCGGCGGAGATGTCGCCGAGGCGGCCGCCGGGCTGGGCGGCGGTGATGCCGGCCTCCAGTGCGACCTCGGTGGCCTCGATCAGCTTCAGGTCGGCCGGGTCGGGGGTGCCAACGATGATCGAGAGCGCGGAGTCGGCGACCCAACCGTCGATGCCGGCCGCCATGTCGATGCTGAGCAGGTCGCCGTCCCGCAGAACGTAGTCGTGCGGCAGGCCGTGCAGCACCGCGTCGTTGACCGACAGGCACAGCACGTTGCGGAACGGGCCGCGGCCGAACGAAGGGGCGTAGTCCCAGTAGCAGGATTCGGCGCCGCGTTCGGAGATCCGGCGGCGGGCGTGGTGTTCGAGGTCCATCAGGTTGACGCCGACTGCGGCGACACGGCTCAGCTCGGCGAGCAACTCGCCGACGAACTGGCCGGCCACCGCCATCCGGCCGATCTCCTCGGCGGACTTGAGCTCGATCACGACAGCCTCCCTCTCCCTGTGCGGTATTTTTATACCACGTCAGGTCGGGGGCTCCGGAGGGATATCCTGCTGCCATGGTTCGCCAACCACTCACCGCCGAACAGATCGCAGCGGGCCAGCGCCTCGGCGTCGCCCTCCGGGCCGCGCGGGCCGGCCGTAGCCTCGTCGAGGTGGCCCTGGCAGCCGGCATCTCCCCCGAGACGCTGCGCAAGATCGAGGCGGGTCGCCTTCCCGCACCGGCGTTCGGCACGGTGGTCTGCCTCAGCCAGGCCCTCGACGTACCCCTCAGCGACCTGGCCGACGTCTGGTTGACCGACATGCCCGTCCGCCAGGCGTCCTAGCGGCCAGCCGCACGCCAGCATCACTGGATCTAGGATGCGGCGATGCAGATCTCCATGTGGGTCCCCTATGACGAGAACCAGTTGCGGCGCACCCTCCAGTTCATCCTCCGTCCGCAGTTGAGGCTCATCCGTGTCCTGGGCGGAGTGCTGGTCGCCCTCGGCGTCGCCCTGCTGGCCGTGAAGCCGCTGTCGTCGCTGGCCTACGTTGCCATGATCCTCGGCCTGCTGTTCGTGGTCGCGGTCGCGCCGATCACGGTGGCTCTGTCGATGCGGATGCAGTCCAACGTCATCAGAGACGGGTTCCACATGACGCTGGACGACGAATGGGTGACGCTGACCTACCCGCTCGCCGAGTCGCGGTTCCGGTGGGCCGGCCTCGGCCGCGCCATCGAAACCCCCGAGGTCTGGTACGTCATGTTCGGCAAGCTCCAGGCGATCACCATTCCGAAGGACCCGATGACCGAGGAGCAGCGGACCACGTTCGCGGCGTTCGTCAACGGGTTGCAGCCCGCCGGCAAGTGACCGTGCCACGGACTGAGCCGGTACTCAGCGAGGCGGCGATCACGGAGCAAGCGCCGAGCCGTCAGCCGTTGGGGAAGGACACCTTCGTCAGCTCTTCGGAGACCCGCCAGACGCGCTGGGCGTCCGTGGCGCTACGAAGGCGGGAGAAGAGCTTCTGCTCTCCGGGAGGGCCGCCCATGTGCCCGAGCCCACTCGGCCCGTAGAACCGGCCGCTCTTGGCGTCGGGGGAGGTGGCGGCGTAGAGGGCGGGAAGCTGCGCGGTCTGGACCGTCCCGACGACGATGCCCCGGGCAGAAAGGACCCGGATAAGGCGTACGCCGTTGGTGTCCTGATCGCGTCCGACCTCGGGACGAGCGGCGAGCAGGCTCGTCGGAGCGACCCCCGGATGAGACAGGTTGCTCGTGATGCCCCAACCCTTGGCCTGACTGCGCCGGGCAAGTTCGAGGCCGAAGAGCCCAAAGGCGATCTTCGACTGGCTGTACGCACGGAAGCCGTGGTACGACCGTTCCCAGTTCAGGTCGTCCCAGTTGATGGCGTTCCGGTTCGCCGCGACGCTGAGCTGCGAGGTCACCCGTGCCCGGCCGGCCCGCAGCAGCGGCAACAGGTGGCCCACCAGGGCGAAGTGCCCGAGGTGGTTGGTGCCGAACTGGAGCTCGAACCCGTCGGCGGTGCGCTGCCGATCGGGCGGGGTCATCACGCCGGCGTTGTTGACGAGGATGTGGATCGGCCGGCCCTCCTCTCGTAGGGCCTCGCCGAGGGCTGCGACGGAGGCGAGCGAGGACAGGTCGAGCTCGCGGAGCGACACGTTCGCGTTCCGGTGCCGCTGACGGATCGTGGCGATCGCCGCCGCGCCTTTGCCCGGATTCCGGACGGGCAGGAGCACTTCGGCCCCGGCCGCGGCGAGCCTCGTGGCGAGGCCGAGCCCGATGCCGTCGCTCGCTCCGGTGACGAGGGCGCGTTTCCCGGACAGGTCGGAGACGGTGATGTCGATGGGCCTACGTGGCATGTTTCCACCCCTGGAAGTTCGGTTGTTGCCACCACCGTCGTGCAGGACGGCGGGTGTTATCCAGGGACGGTCGATCCACCGAAACGGACGGCCGGGAGGGAGGGATCGACAGGCCGTGGCTGGGCAGCTCCGCGGCCGGTAGTAATGAAGCAGCACCGAAGGAGGTACCCAGGGTGATCGACCGGACCGGACTGGCGGAGTTCCTCCGGCGTCGCCGGGCGTCGCTGCAACCCGAGGACGTCGGCCTCCCGCGCGGACGACGTCGCAGAACAAGCGGGCTACGGCGCGAGGAGGTGGCCTCGCTCTGCCACATGTCGACCGACTACTACTCGCGGCTGGAGCAGGAGCGCGGACCCCAGCCGTCCGAGCAGATGATCGCCTCCATCGCGCAGGGACTACACCTTTCCCTCGACGAGCGCGACCACCTGTTCCGGCTCGCCGGACACAACCCGCCCGCGCGCGGCGCGGTCAGCGATCACATCAGCCCCGGCCTGCTGCGCATTTTCGACCGCCTGCACGACACGCCTGCGGAGATCGTCACCGAACTCGGCGAGACCCTGCGACAGACCGCGCTCGGCGTCGCGCTCACCGGTGACACGGCCACCTACAGCGGCCCGGCTCGCAGCATCGGCTACCGATGGTTCACCGACCCCGCCACGCGACAGCTCTACGCCCCCGGCGACCACCCGTTCCTCACCCGCATGTTCGCCTCCGGGCTGCGCGAGATGGTCACGCTCCGAGGCCCTGGTTCCCGTGCGGCGTACCTCGCCGACCTGCTGCTCGCGCGAAGTGAGGAGTTCCGGGAGGTGTGGAACGACCACGAGGTCGGTATTCGTCCCCACGACGTCAAGCGTTTCGTCCACCCCGAGCTCGGCGTGCTGGAGCTGACCTGCCAGCGGCTGGTCGACCCGGACCAGGCCCATTCGCTCCTCGTCTACACCGCCATTCCCGGCAGCGAAAGCCACGAGAAGTTACAACTGCTCGCCGTCATCGGCACGCAGACGCTTCACTAGCGCGCCTCGGCGCGGTAGAAGACGAACCGGGCCAGCCGGGCCTTGCTGTGACCGTTTACGGCGCTGTCGGTCAGGCCGGCGTCGGCCAGCGCGGCCAGCACCCGCTCGGGCAGGCTGCCGGCGATCCGGGCATTGCGGTGAGCGCGGCCCCCGGCCCGCCCGGACGGTGTGCCGTCGATGTCGATCACGTGCAGTTCGCCGCCGGGACGCAGCACCCGTCTGACTTCACCCAGCGCACGCGCCCGCTCGTCGTCGTCGAGGTGGTGCAGCATGAACGCGGACAGCACCCGGTCGATGCTGTCGTCGGGCAACGGTAGTTCGCCGGCGAACGCCTGCTCGTACCGGATCCGCAGCTTGCTTCGGGCCGCCTTGCGGCGGGCGCGGCGTAGCGCGCCCGGGTCCGGGTCGATGCCCAGCGCGTCGGCGTCCGGGTGGCGACGCCCGAGCGTGCGCAGAAGGTTGCCGGTGCCGCAGCCGATCTCCAGGATTCGCTGGCCAGGCCGGAGGTTCGCACGGTCCAGAAGTTGTCCGTGCAGGCGTCCGACGCCGGCGAGCCGGGAGAACGGATCGTAGAGGGGCAGCAGCCAATGCTTGCCCATGGCGGGCAGGTAGGGCTGCCGCGTGTGCTCGGTGTTGGGCTGTCCGGTCATGTCACGCTCCGGTATCCGATGAAGTTCGGTCGTACTCTCAGCCTTATGCGGCGCGCAGCTACGGACAATGGCGGAACTGTGGATCGGATGCGACAAAGTTCGGCTCCAGCGTCCCGCGTCGTCGGGGTGACCGGGCAGGGCGTGCCGGTCATCGGCTTCGGCCGCGTACCCGGAATCGCCCCGGTCGCGGTGGCCCGTGTTCCCCAGGGAGCGCCGGTCTTCGACCCGGCCACCGGCGGCACCCACACGCACGACTTCCTGGTGCTCTTCTACGCACATCTGGCCAACGGGACGGTGCTGATCGACGGCCGGACGTGGACGGTGACCGACGGGGACCTGTTCGTCATCGCACCAGGGCAGGTCGTCTCCTTCGGTGAACCGTTCGAGGAGGCCGCCAGCGACGGCTGGGCAGTTTGGTTCCCGACCGACGTGGTGCGGCCCGGGACGTTCGGGGCCTACGCGTCGTGGCGGGCGCATCCGTTGCTCTTCCCGTTCGCCCGCGGCACCAACCGGGCGCAGCGGCTGCGCATCCCGCCGGCCGGCCGGGCAGGCTGGGTCGAGCGCTTCGCCGCGCTCGACGCCGAGCTGCGGTCCCGCCGCGACGGTCACCAGGAGGCCGCCCTCGCCCACCTGACCCTGTTGCTCGTGGCCGCGGCCCGGTTGTCGACCGGCGTCGCAGACCAGCTGCGGTCCGCGGACGAGCCGCTGCTCGCGGCCGTCTTCGAGGCCATCGAGCAGCGCTACCACGAACCCATCTCGCTCGCCGATGTCGCCGCCGGACTCGCGCTCACCCCCGGTCACCTCACCACCGTGGTACGCCGCAAGACCGGCCGGACCGTTCAGCAGTGGATCGCGCAGCGCCGCATGCAGCAGGCCCGCCTGCTGCTCACCGAAACCGAACTGACCGTAGCGGCGATCAGCCGTCGGGTCGGCTATCCGGACGTCAGTTACTTCATCAAACGCTTCCGCGCCGACCACGGGGTGACCCCGACGCAGTGGCGTGCCGCCGTCCCTCCCGCGCCGTGAACGGCGGCGGGCAGCCGCGTCGGCGTGGCGATCACCATCAAAGGAGCTGGCCCCGGGCCGAGGCCGGTGACGGGTTCGGCCTACGCTCGGCCGGTGCAGCTCGATCTCGTGGCGTTGATCATCGACGAGTACGATCCGGCCATCGCCTTCTTCACCCAGGTGCTCGGGTTCGACCTGGTCGAGGACTCGCCGTCGCTGACCAACGACGGGCGCCCGAAGCGATGGGTCATCGTCCGGCCGCCCGGGGCGCAGACCGGCATCCTGCTCGCCCGCGCGGACGGGGAGCAGCAACGGGCCGCCGTCGGCGCGCAGACGGCCGGTCGGGTCGGTTTCTTCCTACAGGTGGACGACTTCGACGCCACGTACCGACGGATGACCGAGGCGGGCATCACCTTTCCTCACCGAGCCGCGCACCGAGCCGTACGGCCGGGTGGTGGTGTTCCTCGACATCGCCGGCAACAAGTGGGACCTGCTCGGCCCGGCCTGACCGCCGGCCCGCATCGCTCGCGTACACTGCCGGGCAGTTGGTCGCGCTCGGAGCGCGACCCTCGCGGATAAGGCGGTGGAGATGCACCTCGTGCTTGCCACCGTCCGCCGCTCGCGCCTGCGACGACGATAGTCGTACGCCCCTTCGCGCGTTCCTCCCGTCGTGCCCGCACCCGTCGTGCGGCCGGCAAGCCTCGTGACGATCCTGTTCATCCCATCCCGGGGAGTACCCGTGTCCGTGCCCTCGTTGGCCTCGTCGTTGTCCGACTCCGTCACCGCCGCTGCGGCTCCGCTGGGGCTGGTGGACTTCGCGCCGCAGGTCCGCCGATCGGAGCACGCCGACTTCCAGGCCGACGGGATGCTGGCGGCGGCCCGGACCCTGCGGCGCCGTCCGCGTGACGTCGCGGCGGAGGTGGTCGCCGCGCTGCCGGCCGGGAATCTGGTGGCCGCGGCGCGGGTCGCCGGACCGGGGTTCGTCAACCTCGAACTGACCGACCGGGCGCTGCTGGCGCAGCTCGCCGACCGGCTCGGCGATCCCCGGCTGGGGGTCGGCACGGCGGAGGCCGACGTCACCACGGTGATCGACTACTCGCAGCCGAACATCGCCAAGGAGATGCACGTCGGTCACCTGCGTTCCACGATCATCGGGGACTCGCTGGTGCGGATCCTCGAACACCTCGGCGGCACGGTGGTACGGCGCAACCACATCGGCGACTGGGGCACCCAGTTCGGCATGCTGATCCAGTACCGGTTCGAACACCCCGAACCGCCGGCCACCACCGGCACCGCCACCATGCGCCGGCTGGCCGCGCTCTACCGGCAGGCCCGCGCCGCGTTCGACAGCGACCCGGCGTTCGCCGAGCGGGCACGGCGGCGGGTGGTGGCGTTGCAGGGCGGAGACCCGGCCACCCTGTCCGCCTGGCGGGACATCGTCGCCGAGTCGACCCGCTACTTCACCGACGTGTACGACCGGCTCGGCGTGCGGCTGACCGGCGCCGACGCGGTGGGGGAGAGCGCCTACAACGCGGCGCTGCCGGACGTCGCCGCCGAGCTGGCGCAGCGTGGGGTGGCGGCGGTCAGCGACGGCGCGCTCTGCGTCTTCTTCGACGACGTACGCGGGCCGGACGGCACGCCGACGCCGCTGATCGTACGCAAGCGCGACGGAGGTTTCGGCTACGCCGCGACCGACCTCGCCGCACTCCGGCAACGGGTCGGCGACCTGCACGCCGATCGGCTGCTGTACGTGGTCGACGCCCGGCAGGCGCTGCACTTCCGGATGGTCTTCGACACCGCGCGGCGGGCCGGCTGGTTGCCGCCGACCGTGCCGGCCGTGCACGTGGCGTTCGGCACCGTACTCGGCCCCGACGGGCGGCCGTTCAAGACCCGGGCCGGTGACACCGTCCGCCTGGTCGACCTGCTCACCGAGGCGGTCGACCGGGCCCGCGACGTGGTGGCCGCGAAGAACCCGGACCTGGCCGGTGCGGCGCTGGACCAGCGGGCCCGGCAGGTCGGCATCGGCGCGGTCAAGTACGCCGACCTGGCCACCGGCCGCACCCGCGACTACACCTACGACCCGGACCGGATGCTGGCGCTGGCCGGCAACACCGGCGTCTACCTCCAGTACGCGCACGCCCGCATCCGCTCCATCCTGGCCAAGGCCACCGGCGTCGAACCGGTCGTCGATGCGGAGGTGGCGCTGGAACCGGCGGAGCGGGCGTTGATCCTCGACCTCGACGCCTTCGCCGACACCCTCACCGAGGTCGTCGCCGGCTTCGAGCCGCACCGCCTCTGCGGCTACCTGTACCGGCTGGCGCAGACGTTTACCACGTTCTATGAGCGCTGCCCGGTGCTGCGTGCCGACGAACCGATTCGTGGCAACCGGCTGGCCCTGTGCCGGCTTACCGGCGACACCCTGCGTACCGGCTTGGAACTGCTCGGCATCGAGGCTCCCGACCAGTTGTAGTGGCGCCCGTGCAGAGGGGCGCGAGGGACCGGGGGAAGGTCAGGTCGCGTCGGGCAGCCAGGGCCCGAGGACGCTGGGATCCGCGACGGCCTGGCGCACCTGATCACGCTCCGGCTCGGTCAGCGACAGGGCCCGGAGCCGATCACCCCAGTCGGGCACCCGCTCCGGCTCGTCCAACGCGATCGACAACTCGATCAACCCGGCGAGTGCCCGAGCCTGTTCGACGGGCGGCGCGTCGGCACCGTGCCGGCGCAGCCCGGAATTGAGCGCCCGGAACGCCGCCCGGTCGTCGCTCTTGAACTCGCGCAGGATCCGCGCGTTGTCGAGGACCCGGGCCAGCCCGGTCAGCTGCGCCGAGCCGCCGTATTCCAGTTCCGCAGGCTCGTCGCGGGTGATGAAGATGATGGTGTTGCCCGACGGGTCGACGACGCTGAACCGCGACGCACCGGGCCGGTAGCGGGTGATCCGGGGCAGCCCCCGGGCGAGCACCTTGCCGTATGCGCGGCGCATCGCCTCGGTGAACGCCGCGTGGTAGGGCGCGACCGCGTCGACCATCACCAGGCAGCCACCACTGCTCTCGGCCGTCGGGTCGAGGTCGCGCGGCGCCGGACCGTAGTGCAACTCGAAGCCGCTCCACCGGAAGGCGAGGTAGATGTACGGCTTTCGCTGCTCGTACGTCACCGCGAAGCCGAGCGCCCGCCAGAACGCGACCGTCTCCTCGGCCGACGTGCAGGGCAGCAGCGGCACCGTGGTCTCGTTCGGCTGGACTTGATCGGCAGTCGTCATCATCGGGCTCCCCGGGTCCGGATCGACATTCCGGCCAGTGTGGCAGCGTCCATGCCGCGGTACCGGCAGGCCCGGTGGGGCAGGACCGGGCGGGGATGTGATCTCGATGGGGCGCCGACGTGTACCGACGACACGCCGGGGCCGACATGTGGGGTGTGACTTCACGACCGTCCCCCATATATGGTGTCCACAGCAGCTGGTTCGGTCGCCCATCCGGGGCGGCCGAGGCAACAGGGAACCCGGTGCGAATCCGGGACTGCCCCGCAGCGGTAAGTGGGAACGACCGCCGTCATCAGCACTGGGCCACCGGCCTGGGAAGCGACGGCCAGTAGGGGACCGGCGATCCGGTCACGCCCGCGAGTCCGAAGACCTGCCAGCGTGCCGCCCACCCGCAGCGGGTGGGCGGCGGTCCGAAGGCCGCGCGGGACGGCCGACGCCACTGCCGACGCGTGCCTGCCGCGTGTCGATCGTCGGTGTCCACTCCCGCGCGCCCAGGGCCTCCGGTCCGAGAACCAGGCTCGCGAGGAGTGAGTGGTGACAGTCACCGAGGCAGTCCCGGCCGACGGCATCGTCGCAGACGATCCGGCCGTACCCGACCAGCGTCCGTCGCGGGTGCGCGTACGCACCCGCGACGGCGCCACCGAAGCGGTGGACGTCGACGCGCTCGCCCGGACGGTGCGGCGGTGGTCGGCTGACCTCGCCGACGTGGACCCCCACCGGGTGGCGACCCGCACCGTCGCCGGCCTGTACGACGGCGCCACCACCGACGAGGTGGACCGGCTGGCCATCGCCACCGCCGCCGACCTGATCGGCGAGGAACCGCAGTACTCGCGGCTGGCCGCCCGCCTGCTGGCCCGGCAGATCGGCGTGGAGGTCGCCGGGCAGGGCGTCACCTCGTTCAGCGGGGCGATCCGCCGCGCCCACGCCGAGGGACTGATCGGCGACCCGACCGCCGCCTTCGTCGCCGACCACGCCGGCGTCCTCGACGCCGCCGTCGATCCCGACGGTGACCTGCGGTTCGAGTACTTCGGCCTGCGTACGGTCCACGACCGCTACCTGCTGCGCCACCCGACCAGCCGGCTGGTGCTGGAGACGCCGCAGTACTGGCTGCTGCGGGTGGCCTGCGGGCTGTCGACCACACCGGCGGAGGCGGTCGACTTCTACCGGCTGATGTCCAGCCTGGCGTACCTGCCCAGCTCGCCGACGCTGTTCAACTCCGGCACCCGGCACACCCAGATGTCCTCCTGCTACCTGGTCGACTCCCCGCGCGACGAACTCGACTCGATCTACCAGCGGTACGCGCAGGTGGCGAACCTGTCCAAGTTCGCCGGTGGCATCGGCATCGCCTTCTCCCGGGTCCGCTCCCGAGGCGCGTTGATCCGGGGCACCAACGGCCGTTCCAACGGCATCGTGCCGTGGTTGCGGACGCTGGACGCCAGCGTCGCCGCGGTCAACCAGGGTGGCCGCCGCAAGGGCGCGGCCTGCGTCTACCTGGAGCCGTGGCACCCGGACATCGAGGAGTTCCTCCAGCTGCGGGACAACACCGGTGAGGACGCCCGGCGTACCCACAACCTCAACCTGGCCAACTGGATCCCGGACGAGTTCATGCGCCGGGTGGAGGCCGACGGGATGTGGTCGCTGTTCGACCCGGACGAGGTGCCGGAGCTGCCCGACCTGTGGGGCGCGGAGTTCGACGCCGCGTACCGGGCCGCCGAGCAGCAGGGCCGCGCGGTGCGGCAGGTCCCGGCCCGCGAGCTGTACGGCCGGATGATGCGCACCCTGGCCCAGACCGGCAACGGGTGGATGACGTTCAAGGACGCCGCCAACCGGCTGTGCAACCAGACCGCCGAGCCGGGCAACGTGGTGCACCTGTCCAACCTGTGCACCGAGATCGTCGAGGTGTCCAGCGACGCCGAGACGGCGGTCTGCAACCTCGGTTCGGTGAACCTGGCCGCGCACCTGCGCGACGGCGGCATCGACTGGGAGCGGCTGCGGGCGACGGTGCGTACCGCGGTCACCTTCCTGGACCGGGTCATCGACATCAACTACTACCCGACGCCGCAGGCGGCGGCGAGCAACCCGCGCTGGCGGCCGGTCGGCCTCGGGCTGATGGGGTTGCAGGACGTGTTCTTCGCGCTGCGGCTGCCGTTCGACTCGCCGCAGGCGCGTGAGCTGTCCACCCGGGTCAGCGAGGAGCTGTACCTGACCGCGCTGGAGACCTCCGCCGAGCTGGCCGAGCGGTTCGGCGCGCACCCGACGTTCGCCGCCACCCGGGCCGCCCGGGGGCAGCTCCAGCCGGACCTGTGGGGCGTCGCCGGCACCCAGACGCAGCGGTGGGCGGCGCTGCGGCAGCGGGTCGCCGCGCACGGGTTGCGCAACTCGCTGCTGGTGGCGATCGCACCGACGGCCACCATCGCCTCCATCGCCGGCTGCTACGAGTGCATCGAGCCGCAGGTGTCCAACGTGTTCAAGCGCGAGACGCTGTCCGGGGAGTTCCTCCAGGTGAACACCGCGCTGGTGGGGGAGTTGAAGGCACGCGGGCTGTGGACCGAGCCGGTCCGCGCCGAGATCAAGCGGGCCGACGGCTCGGTCCAGGGCCTCCAGGAGCTGCCGGCGGCGGTACGCGAGCTGTTCCGTACCGCGTGGGAGCTGCCGCAGCGGGCGCTGATCGACCTGGCCGCGGCCCGCGCGCCCTTCATCGACCAGTCCCAGTCGCTGAACCTGTTCATGGCCGACCCGACCATCGGCAAGCTCTCCTCGATGTACCTGTACGCCTGGAAGTCCGGGCTGAAGACCACCTACTACCTGCGTTCCCGGCCGGCCACCCGGATCCAGCAGACCACCGTCACCCCGACCCGGGCCGCCGCGACCGGCTTGCTCGACGTCGTCGCCGCGCCGGTCGACCCGGCGCTGGCCTGCTCGCTGGAGAACCCCGAGAGCTGCGAGGCCTGCCAGTGACTCTCCCCGATATCGACCACTCGACCACAAGGACCTCGCACATGCTGCTCGACCCCGGGATGGACCTGACCCTCCGCCCGATGCGCTACCCGCACTTCTTCGACCGGTTCCGGGACGCGATCAAGAACACCTGGACGGTGGAGGAGGTCGACCTGCACTCCGACCTGACCGACCTGGACCGGCTCTCGCCGGCGGAGCGGCACCTGGTCAGCCGGCTGGTGGCGTTCTTCGCCACCGGTGACACCATCGTCGCCAACAACCTGGTGCTCAACCTCTACCAGCACGTCAACAGCCCGGAGGGCCGGCTCTACCTGTCCCGGCAGCTGTTCGAGGAGGCGGTGCACGTCCAGTTCTACCTCAACCTGCTGGACACCTACGTGCCCGACGAGGAGGAACGCGCCGCCGCGTTCGCCGCGGTGGAGAACATCCCGTCGATCCGGCGCAAGGCCGAGTTCTGCTTCCGCTGGATCGACTCGCTGCACGAGCTGCGCGAGTTGCGTACCCGGGAGGACCGGCGGGCCTTCCTGCTGAACCTGATCTGCTTCGCCGCCTGCATCGAGGGGCTGTTCTTCTACGGCGCGTTCGCCTACGTCTACTTCCTGCGTTCCCGGGGTCTGCTGCACGGCCTGGCCTCCGGCACCAACTGGGTGTTCCGCGACGAGTCGATGCACATGGCCTTCGCCTTCGACGTGGTCGAGACGGTACGCCGGGAGGAGCCGGACCTGTTCGACGACGACCTCGCCGAGCAGGTACGCCAGATGCTCACCGAGGCGGTCGAGTGCGAGGCGCAGTTCGCCGAGGACCTGGTCGGCCAGGGGGTGCCCGGCCTGACCCTGGCCGACATGCGCGAGTACCTCCAGTACGTGGCCGACCAGCGGCTGGTCCAGCTCGGCATCGCCGCGCACTACGGGTCGAAGAACCCGTTCGCCTTCATGGATTTGCAGGACGTGCAGGAGCTGTCCAACTTCTTCGAGCGCCGGGTGTCGGCGTACCAGGTCGGGGTCACCGGCACGGTCGCCTTCGACGACGACTTCTGAACGCGACCGGGGGGCCGGCCCGCAACGGGCCGGC
>NZ_POTY01000215.1 GCF_003236315.1 Micromonospora craterilacus | reverse complement strand
GGCCGGGGTGGGGCCGCCGAGCGTGGCCGGGCCGGCGCCGAGGGCGACCGTGCCGGCGGTGGCGACCAGGAGCAGCGCCGAGCCGGCGGTGAACCAGCGTGGGGGACGGGGTGGGGTGGTGTCCTTGATGGACATCGCTGTGGTGTCCCTTCCTGACGAGTGACTGCCAGGGCGGGCGCGCGCCGTCGCGCCGGATGCCGTAGCCGGGGAGGGTGCCGTCGGCCGCCGGTCTGGGTACCGAGTCGGCCATGGCCACCGATGGATGGTGGGCCACGTGTTCCGTGGTCACCAGTCGATGGGTTCCCGCGCCGCCGGTTCACCTCGACGAGACATTTCGGTGTTGCCGACGACATTAAACTAAGTTTTTAGATGTGTCTATATCCTTCCGGCGCAGGGATACCAACTTCCGTCCCCACGATCGAAAGTCGGCGATCCCACGCGTGGCACGCCCCGGCCGTCAGCGCTGTCGGTCGATCGCCTTGTTGGCCAGCGCGGTCAACGCCACCCGGCTCTCCGGCGTCACTCCGGTGTGCGCCAGGGTGGCCAGCGCCTCCTCGGCGCGGACCTGGATCATCTGCTCGATCTTGTCGCGGGCGCCGGTGCTCTTGATGATCTGCCGCAGCTCGGCCGCACCCTCCGCGTCCAGCTCGGGGTTGCCGAACAACTCCCGCAGTCGCGCGCTCTGGGCCCGGTCGGCGGCGTCGCGGGCCAGTGCCATCATCACGGTCGGCTTGCCCTCGCGCAGATCATCGAGGACGGACTTGCCGGTGACCGCCGGATCGCCGAACACCCCGAGCACGTCGTCGCGCAGCTGGAAGGCGTCGCCCAGCGGATCGCCGAACTCGGCCAGCGCGGCGACCAGCTCCGGCGCCGCCCCGGCCAGCGTGGCACCGATCTGCAGCGGCCGGGTGACCGTGTAGCGGGCCGCCTTCATCCGGATCACGGTCAGCGCGCTGGCCACCGACCCGTCACCCACCCCGGACACCAGGTCGAGGTACTCCCCCGCGATTACCTCGGTACGCATCAACGCGAAGACGCCGTACCCCCGGTGCACCGTCTCGGCGCCCAGCCCGCACTCGTGGAACATCTGGTCCGACCAGGCCGCGCAGAGGTCACCGCAGAGCAGCGCGGTGTTGCGCCCGTACGCCTCCGGGTCGCCCCGCCAGGACGAGCGACTGTGCAGGTCGGCGAAGATCCGGTGCACCGAGGGTTCCCCCCGGCGTTGATCGCTGCCGTCGAGGATGTCGTCGTGGATCAGCGCGAACGCGTGGAACAGCTCCAGCGCCGCCGCGGCGGCCACGATCGGGGTGCCGTCCGGACCGCCCGCGCCCCGCCAGCCCCAGTAGCAGAACAGCGGACGCAACCGCTTGCCGCCGGCCAGCACGAACCGGTGCAGCGTGGTGAAGACGCCGCGCGGCGCGCCGTCCGGCCAGTCCGGGTCCTGCCGGTCGAGGAAGGCGGTCAACTCGGCGTCGAACCGGGCCCGCAGCCCGTTCACGTCGGTCGGCGCCACCGTGACGGTCATCGCCCCTCCAACCCGGCCAACTCCAGCAGCAGCCCCTTCACCTCCGTGGCCGCGATCCGCTCCCGGGCCGCCGACGGGTCGGAGCAGAGCAGGACCGGCCCGTCGGCGGGGTCGGCGGGCAGTCGCCCGTGCGAACCCCGGACCGCCCGTGCCCCGGCATCCAGCCCGACCACGCTCATCAGGTACCGCATGCCGAGCTTCTTGCGGGCCAGCGCGACGGCGGCGCGACGCTTCGCCGCGCCCGGGTCGGCCGGGTCGAAGAACAGCTCCGCCGGGTCGTACCCGGGCTTGCGGTGGATCTCGACCAGTCGCGCGAAGTCCGGCGCCCGGGCGTCGTCCAGCCAGTAGTAGTACGTGAACCAGGCGTCCGGCTCGGCCACCAGCACCAGCTCACCGGCGCGCGGGTGGTCCAGCCCGTGCGCCGCCTTGCCGGCCGCGTCCAGCACCTCGGCCACCCCGGGCAGCCCGGCGCAGAGCTTCGCCACCGCCGGCACGTCCGCCGGGTCCCGCACGTAGATGTGGGCGACCTGGTGGTCGGCGACGGCGAACGCCCGCGAGGTCCACGGGTCGAGGTACTCCATCCCGGCCTGCGTGTAGACGCGCAGCAGCCCCTCGGCCCGCAGCAGCCGGTTGACGTCGACCGGCCGGGAGACGTCGGTGATGCCGTACTCCGACAGCACCACCACCGTCGCGTCCTTCGCCTGCGCGGCGTCCAGCAGCGGGGCGAGCACGCCGTCCAGCTCGGCCGCCGCCGCGGCGGCCCGGGGCGAGGACGCACCGAAGCGTTGCAGGTCGTAGTCCAGGTGCGGGACGTACACCAGGGTCAGGTCCGGCGCGTGGTCGGCGAGGATCCGCTCGGCCGCCTGGCAGATCCACCGGGACGACGGCAGCCCGGCGCCCGGCCCCCAGTAGGTGAACAGCGGGAAGGTGCCCAGCGCGTCGGTGAGCTCGTCGTGCAGCTCCGGCGGATCGGTGTAGCAGTCCGGATCCTTGCGACCGTCGGCGTGGTACACCGGACGCGGGGTGACCGTCCAGTCCACGTCCGCGCCCATCGCGTACCACCAGCAGACGTTCGCCACCGTGTAGCCGGGCTCCGCCCGGCGGGCGGCCTGCCACAGCTTCTCCCCGCCGACCAGCGCGTGGTGCTGCCGCCACAGCAACACCTCGCCCAGGTCCCGGAAGTACCACCCGTTGCCGACGATCCCGTGTTCGCTGGGGCGGGCACCGGTGAGGAAGGTCGACTGCACCGAGCAGGTCACCGCCGGCAGCACCGTACCCAGCTCGGCACGGAAACCGGCGTCGGCCACCGCACGCAGCCGGGGCATGTGCGCCAGCAGGCGCGGCGTCAGCCCCACCACGTCCAGCACCACCAGGCGTCTGCTCATGCCACCCCTCCGCTCCGCTGCGGGCCGGCATCTCCACAGCGTTGACGACTCGCTCGCTTCCGCTCGCTCATGCCACCCCTCCGCTCCGCTGCGGGCCGGCACTCCCGCAGCGTTGACTACTCGCTCGCTGCCGCTCGCTCATGCCGCCACCTCGCTTTCGGTCAGGGTCAGGCCGAGGGTGACCAGCTCGTCGCGGGCGAAGGCCAGCTCGGCGGCGATCCCGGCGGCCAGGTCCGCGTCGGTGCGGGGGCGCCGCTCCGCCGGCAGCACCCCCCAGGTGTACGTCTCGACGTCGAGGTGGTCGCAGCCGGCGTCGGCCCCGGCGAGCAGCGCGGCCAGCGCGGCGCGCAGCACCGGCAGGGTCGAGCCCAGCGGCGGCTCGGGTGGCGCGTGCAGCGGCACGTGGTAGTGCACCCGCCACGGGCCCGGCAGCGCCGCAGTGAGCGCGCCGTCCAGGTCGTCGGCCGCCCAGGCCGGATCCGCCGGGCCGGTGGCGGTCGCGCCGGCGCAGCCGGCGGCCCGGGTCTGGTGCAGGAAACGCGGCTCGACCCAGCGGCGCAACGTGCCGGCGTCCCCGGCCGGGTCGGCGGCCTCCAGCGCGGCGGACACCTGCACCTTCACCACCGGCAGGCCGGCCGCCGCCAGCCGGTCGAGGGCGGCGGCCGGCTCCTCCCAGGCACAGGCCAGGTGGGCGAGGTCCAGGCAGATCCCGAGCCGCTCGGTGTCCACGCCGGACAGCGCGGTCACCGCCTGCGCGGTGCTCTCCACGATGCAGCCGGGCTCCGGTTCGAAGCCGACCCGCACCGGCCGTCCGGTGTCCCGTTCGACGGCGGCGAGCCCGGCGGCGAGCTGGTCGAGCCGGCGGCGGGCGGCGTCCGCCCGGGTGCTGTCCCAGGGCTGTCGCCAGGCCAGCGGCAGGGTGGAGACCGAGCCGCGGACGGCGTCGTCCGGCAGCAGGTCGGCGAGGACCCGGGCCAGGTCGAGGGTGTACCCGAGCCGCTCGGTGGTGGTCCAGTCCGGCTGGTACACCGCGCCCTTGACCACGGGTGCCTGGAAGGCCGCGTACGGGAAGCCGTTGAGGGTGACCACCTCCAGGCCGCGTACGGTCAGCTCGGTGCGCAACCGGCGGCGGGCGCCGGAGTCGGCGGCCAGTTCGGCGGCGACCGGGGCGGCCAGCCACAGGCCGAGGCCGAGCAAGTCGGTGCCGAGCGCCGCGCGGACCGGCACCGCGTAGCGGTCGAGTTGGGCGAGGATGCCGGCGAGGTCCTCGGCGGGGTGCACGTTGGTGCAGTACCCGAGGTGGACGGTGCGCCCGCCGGGGTGTCGCAGCCGCATCAGCTGCCACCGCGCAGGATCGAGTTGCCGGCGAAGGTCGGCTCCGCGGCGTCCTCGTCGTTCAGGTCCAGCCGCCCGGACTGCCCGTAGAACTCGACCGGGTTGCGCCAGAGCACCCGGTCGACGTCCTCGTCGGTGAACCCGGCGAGCAGCATCGCCTCGCCGGTGGCCCGGGTGAGCAGCGGGTCGGAGCGCCCCCAGTCGGCGGCCGAGTTGACCAGCATCCGCTCGGTCCCGTACGCCTTGAGCAGCTCGACCATCCGAGGTGGGGACATCTTGGTGTCGGGGTAGATGGAGAAGCCGAGCCAGCAGCCGGTGTCCCGGACCAGCTTCACGGTCACCTCGTTGAGGTGGTCAAGCACCACCCGGCCCGGCTCGATGCCGGACTCGGCGACCACGGCGAGGCTGCGCTCGACGCCCCGGGCCTTGTCCCGGTGCGGGGTGTGCACCAGCGCCGGCAGGTCGTGCGCCACGGCCAGGGCGAGCTGGGTGGCGAAGACGGCGTCCTCCTCGGGCGTCATCGAGTCGTACCCGATCTCGCCCACCGCCACCACGCCGTCCTTCTCCAGGTAGCGGGGCAGCACGTCGAGCACCGGCCGGCAGCGCGGGTCGTTGGCCTCCTTGGGGTTGAGCGCGACCGTGGCGTGGTGGCGTACCCCGAACTGCCCGGCCCGGAACGGCTCCCAGCCGACCAGCGAGTCGAAGTAGTCGGTGAACGAGCCGAGGTTGGTGCGCGGCTGGCCGAGCCAGAATGCCGGCTCCACCACCGCCCGGACGCCCGCGGCGGCCATCCGCTCGTAGTCGTCGGTGGTCCGGGATGTCATGTGGATGTGCGGGTCGAAGATGCGCATCACGCCTCCCTGAGGTGCGGTTGGTCGACCCGGGCGCTGAGTCGGTCCAGCAGCTCGGTGGCGTCGGCGGGCATGGCCCGACCGGCGGCCCGCCGCTCGGCGGCGAGCGCGGCGAGCATCGCCGCCAGTTCCCCGTCGGCGCGGGCGTCGAGGTCGGCCACCACGGCCAGCGGTACGCCCGTGAACACGCACTTGAGCACGGCCTGCCGCCACGTCGGCGGGTCGAGGTGGTGCGCGTACGGGCCGAGGGCGGCGGCGACCAGCCGGGTGTCGTTGGTGCGGATGGCGTCGTGCAGCAGCGGCAACCCGGCCGCACCGATCGGCAGCAGCGGCAGCGCCTTGAGCACGGCCCGCTTCTCGGCGGCGTCCCCGTCGCGGTAGAGCGCCTCGGCCCACCCGGCGTGGCCGGCCGGCAGGGCGGTCAGCAGCAGCGCGCGGGCCGCCTCGTCGGCGGTCCAGCCGGGCAGGTCGGGCAGCTCGGCCCGGCCGCAGCGCCGGCCGGCGGCCGCGAAGAAGGTCGTGATCGTCGTCGGCTCGAACCCGATGCGGTGCACCGCCGCCGCCAGCCACTCCGGGTCGGGTACGCCTCGCAGGGCTGCCCGCAGTTCGTCCGGTGTCATCGCCGTCCCCTTCCTCAGTTGCTGCCTGTGCTGCCGCCGGCCGCGGCGCGGAGGAAGTCCAGCGACCGGGCGGCCACGGCCGGTGCGGCGTGCGAGTGGCGGGGCAGCTCGACCGCGACCAGACCCCGGTAGCCGACCTCGCGCAGCGCGGCCAGTACCGGCGGAAAGTCGATCTCGCCCGTGCCGAACTCCAGGTGTTCGTGCACGCCTCGCCGCATGTCGTCGATCTGCACGTTGACCAGGTGCGCGGCGACCGTGCGGACGCAGTCGGGCACCGGCTGCGGTTCCAGGCAGCGGCAGTGTCCGATGTCGAGGGTGATGCCCAGGCGGGCCGGTGTGCCCAGCGCCGCGGAGAGCCGGCGCCACCCGGCGATGTCCTCGACCAGCATGCCCGGCTCGGGTTCGAAACCCAGGGTCACTCCGGCGGCGTCGGCCGCCGCGACCACCGTGTCGCAGCCGGCCACCAGACGGTCCCAGGCCACCGCCGGTGGGACGGACTCGGGCCGCACCCCGGCCCAGAAGGAGACCGCCTCGGCTCCGAGGTCCGCGCCGATCGCCACCGCGTGGCGCAGGAACTCGACCCGGCGGGCCGGCTCGTCGTGCAGCAGCGTCGGGGCGTGCTTGTGCCAGGGGTCGAGCAGGTACCGGGCGCCGGTCTCGATCACCACGGCGAGGCCGAGCGCCGCCAGCCGGCGGCCGACGGCGTCGACCCGCCGGGACAGTCCGGGCGCGAACGGATCGAGGTGGTCGTGGTCCAGGGTGAGCGCGACCCCGGCGTAGCCGAGGTCGGCGATGACCGTGAGCGCGTCGTCGAGGCGGTGGTTGGCGAAGCCGTTGGTGCCGTACCCGAACCGCAGCCCGTCGCCCCCCGGCCCGGGAGCTGCGGAACGGGCGGCGGCGGTCATGTCGGGGAGACCTTCCGGGCCAGTCGCCGGCCCAGCGGCGCGGCCGCCGCCACCGCCAGCCCGAGCAGGCCGGCACCGGCGCGTGCGGTCAGCGCGCCCTGCAACGCGGGCAGGCCGGTGATCCCGGCGCCCACCGCCGCCCGGACCCGGCCGGCGTCGGGTTGGGCGACCACCCGCGCCTGCGCGGTGCCGTACCGGACGGCGTACCAGCCGGCGAGGACGGCGGGCAGGGCCACCGCCACGGCGCCGACGACCCGGCGTTCCCCCACCCCGGACCGGCGGGAGACCCGGGCGAGCGGGCCGGCAGCCTCCGCCGGGGCGGGTGTGGCCCCGGGGCCGGTCCGCACGCCGCCGGATGCTGCCGCGCCGCGGCGCCGGCCGATGGCGGGCGGGATCGCGGCGCTCGCCGCGACCAGGGCGGTGCCGGCGAGGGTACGCAGTGGCAGCGCGCGGTCGGCGCCGTCCACCTCGCGGCGGGAGAGGGCGGTGACCGTCCAGGTGTGCGCGGCGACGGTGACCGCCGCCGGCAGCGCCCGCACCGGCCGCCCGTTGGCCGCGCCGAGCAGCACGTCCAGCCCGCGGCAGGCGGCCATCACGGCCGGCCCGGCGGCGGTGTTCTTGGCCGCCAGGTCGTACCCCCAGACGGCCGTGGCGAGCGGCAGCGCGACGGCGGCGGCGCGGCGGCCGCCGGCCGCCGCGGCGAGACCGACACCGGCGGCGGTGAGACCGGCGGCGAGGCCGACCGCGAGCCCGGGGGCGACCCGGCCGCTGGGGATCGGCCGCTCCGGGCGTTCGACGGCGTCCAACCGCCGGTCCGCCCAGTCGTTGGCGGCCATGCCGGCCCAGTACAGCAGCACCGACGCGGCGGCGAGGGCCGGCGTACGCGGGCCGAGCGCGCCCGCCGCGGCGGCGCCGGCGACCACGTCACCCGGCACCGAGAGCGCGGCCGGGGCCCGGACCAGCTCGGCGAGGTCAGCCACGCTCGGCATCGGCACCTCCACCGTGCAACTGGCGGGCGAACGCGCACAGCCGGGTCCACTGGTCGGCGAGCGATCCGGTGGTGCTGTCGAGCGGGTCCTTGAAGAAGAAAGCGAGGTCGGCCAGGGGCCCGGTGTGGCCGGCGGCGTGCGCGGCGGCGGTGAGCCGGGCCAGGTCGAGCACGAGCGGGGCGGCCAGTGCCGAGTCGCAGCCGTGCCAGGTGAACTCCAGGCGCATCCCGGTGCCCAGGAACCCGGCGAAGGTGACCAGGTCCCAGGCGGTCTTGAAGTCGCCCAGTGCCTCGACGTACTCGATCCGGGTGTCGCCCTGCGGCAGGTAGCCGAGCGTCTCGCCGAGCACCCGCTGCTTGCTGCGCACCTTGGCGGCGTTGGCGGCCGGGTCGGCCAGCGTGGCGCCGTCGCCCCCGCCGAGCAGGTTGAGCCCGGACCAGGACCGGACGGCGAGGTGGCGCATCGCGAACATCGGGGCGAGCACCGACTTGAGCAGGGTCTCCCCGGTCTTGCCGTCGTGCCCCGCGTACGGCACCCGGTGGGTGTCGGCCAGCGCGGTCAACGCCGGCAGCCGCAGCCCGGTCGACGGGGTGAAGTCGACGTACGGGCAGCCCGCCGTCACCGCCGCGTACGCGTACAGCGAGCTGGGCGGCAGCACCTCGTCGGGGCCGCTGAGGGCGGCCCGCAGCGCGTCCGGGTCGGCGTGCGCGGGGTGCGGGCCGGGCGCCGGTTCGGTGGCCGCGACGTTGACCACCACGACGCGGGCCAGCCCGTGCCGCTCCCGGAACTCGGTGAGGTCGCGGCCGATCGCGGCGGCCCGGTCGGCCTGGCTCCCGGTAATCGGCGCGGGACGCAGTTCCCGCTCGACCTCGGCCAGTTCCTCGGGCAGTGCGGCGACCAGGCGGGCCGGCAGCACGCCGGCGGTGGCGAGCGCCTCGGCGCGCTTGGCGAGGGGGGTGGCGACCACGTCGTGCCCGCCGAAGACCAGGTCGGCGAAGGCCGGCAGGGCCGGACCACGCACCTCGGGCAGCTCGGTGACGCACCCGGTCGGTCCGCTCAACCCGGCCCGCAGGGCGAGCGCCCCCACGATGCTGGTGGTCGCGACCGAACCGCGCGCTCCCACCAGCCAGACACCCGTACGCATGGCACTCCTTCCCGGTCGGGGAAACCGGCCTGCATAGAACTACATGGATATCAGAAGATCGTTCCGAAAGATACCCTTTGTGCGGATGCGCCCCGTCCGCCGTCCGCCCCGGTGGAATACTCACCGGCCGGCGCCGAAGTCGGCGGCGACGCCGCCGGACCGGTGACCCGGAGCGGGTGCGGACGGACGGGGCTGGCAGGCAGGGGCGGTCGGCGTCTCGCCCCTGCCTGCCCCGCATCCGGCCGGCCGGCACGCGGCGCGCCCGACCGGACGACTCGTCAAACACGGACCGCCCGGAGGCGGCTGAGGTCGGTGTGGCGGCGCTGGGGCCGCCGGGGCGGCGGTCCTCCGGTACGGCCGGGGAATCCCGGTCCGGCCGCACCGGACGACCGCATTACTCGTGCCACCGGGCCGGGTGGCCCGTGGGCACGACCTCCGGTCCCGACCCGTACCGGCCGCGGGGCGCAACCGCGGCCGGCCCTCGCCGGTCGGTACCGGAGGTGGCTCAGGCGGCGACCGTCGCCAGCGTCGGCTCCACGTCGGTCCACGAGGACCCCCGTTCGGCCGACCGGACCACCGCGTCCAGCACCAGCTGCACCTGCAACGCCTCGGCGAAGGAGGGCGTCGGATCGACGCCGGTCGCCACCGCCTCGATGAAGTCGCGCATCTGGTGGGTGAAGGAGTGCTCGTACCCGATGATGTGGCCCGGCGGCCACCAGGCCGACAGGTACGGGTGCTCGCCCTCGGTCACCAGGATCCGGCTGAAGCCCTGCTCGGCGGTGGGTCGCGTCGCGTCGTAGAACTCCAGCTCGTTTAGCCGCTCCAGGTCGAAGGCGACACTGCCCAGCGACCCGTTGATCTCCACGCGGAGAGCGTTCTTGCGCCCGGTGGCGAACCGGGTCGCCTCGTAGGTGGCCAGTGACCCGCCGTCGAGCCGGGCCACGAAGACCGCCGCGTCGTCGACGGTGACCGGCCCGGTGGCGGCGGCGGCACCGTCAGCCTGCGCGGCGAGCCCGCTCGACTCGGCCGGCAGCGGCCGTTCCTTGACGAAGGTCTCGGTCACCGCGCTGACGCCGGTGATCCGCTGACCGGTGACGTACTGGGTCAGATCGATGATGTGCGCACCGATGTCGCCCAGCGCGCCGGAGCCCGCCAGATCCTTGCGCAACCGCCAGACCAGTGGGAACTGCGGGTCCACGATCCAGTCCTGCAGATAGCTGGCCCGGACGTGCCGGATCTCGCCGAGTCGCCCATCGGCGACCAGCTGGCGCATCAGCGTCACCGCCGGCACCCGCCGGTAGTTGAACCCGCACATCGACCGTGCGCCGCCGGCCCGGGCGACGGCCGCCGCGGCGGCCATCTCGCGAGCCTCGGCGACGGTGTTGGCCAGCGGCTTCTCGCACAACACATGCTTGCCGGCGGCCAGTGCGGCGAGGGCGATCTCGGCGTGGCTGTCCCCCGGCGTGCAGATGTCGACCACGTCGATGTCCGGGCGGGCCACCAGCTCCCGCCAGTCCGTGGTGTGCTCCTCCCAGCCGAGCCGGTCGGCGGCCTCGGCCACCTTCCCGGGGTCACGCCCGGCGACGAGCACCATCCGGGCCCGCGCCGGCAGGTCGTAAACCCGGTTCACGGTGCGCCACGCCTGCGAGTGCGCGGCGCCCATGAACGCGTAGCCGACCATGCCGACCCGCAGCTGCCTGTCTGTCGTGGACAAGGTGGGTCTCCCCCCGTTGTATCAGAACCCGAGCTTCAGGTAGTCGCTCGCGTTCTCCTTGGTGATCGTCTCGGAGGCGAGGACGATCTCCTTGGGCACCTGGAGCTCCACCAGGTCGGACATTCCCCGGCCCTGACCGATGAGCCGGGCCAGCGAGATCGCCGAGGAGGCCATCGACGGGCTGTAGGTCACCGTCGCCTTGAGCACCGTGTTGTCCGCCTGGATGTCCTCCATCGCCTTCTTCGAGCCGGCGCCGCCGACCATGAAGAACTCGGTGCGGCTGGCCTGGCTGATCGCGGCCAGCACGCCGATGCCCTGGTCGTCGTCGTGGTTCCAGATCGCGTCGATCTTCGGCAGAGCCTGGAGCAGCTGGCTCGCCTCCTGCTGCCCGCTGTCGACGGTGAACCGGGCCGCCCGCCGGTTGGCGACCTTCAGGCCGCTCTGGGCCAGGGTGTCGGCGAAGCCCTTCGACCGCTCCTGGGTCAGCTCCAGCTCGTTCATCCCGGCGATCTCGGCGATCACCGGGTTGCTGACGCCCTTGGCCTTGAGCTGCTCCAGGATGTACGTGGCGGCGGAGACGCCCATGCCGTAGTTGTCACCCTTGATCTGCAACCGGTACGCCTTGGCGTCCGGGAAGGCCCGGTCCAGGTTGACCACCGGGATGCCGGCCTGCATCGCCTCCAGGCCGAACGAGTTGAGTTCCTTGCCGTCGTGCGGCAGCAGCACGATCACGTCGGGCTTCTGGGAGATCAGGGTGGACAGCGCCGCGCGCTGGGCCGCCGCGTCCGCGCCGGCCTCGACCGTCTTGAACTCCACGTCGGAGTACGCCGCCGCCTGCGCCTTGGCGTTGTTGGTGATCGCGGCGATCCAGCCGTGGTCGGCGGCCGGCGCGGAGAAGCCGATCGTCACCTGCTTGCCGGGCTCGGCGTTGCCGCCAGTCTCCGCCGCCTTGGTCTGCGCCTGGGTCGGCTGCTCGTCGTTGCTGGTGCAACCGGCGAGGATCACGCCGGCTCCGACGGCCGCCCCGCCGAAGAGCAGCCGGCGCCGCGACATGTCGCGACTGTGCTGGGTCATGACGACCTCCTGGTTATTCAGTGGTGGAGAGGGATTTTGGGTGTGCGGGGCCTGGCCACCGTCGTCTGCTCGGGTGGCCCGGTGTCTTGTCGAGGTAGCGGAACGGGTCAGGTGGTGGTGGTGAGCCGGTTACGGCCGAGGAACTGGGTGAGGCTGCGGAACTGGACCTGCTGGACCAGGACGGCGGCGACGATGATGCCGCCCTTGACCATGTTTTGTGCCTCGGTGGAGAGGTCGTTGATCGCGAAGAGGTTGGTGATGGTGGCGAAGATGATCACACCGAGCAGGGAGCCGATGATGGTTCCCCGCCCGCCGCTGAGCAGCGTGCCACCGATGATCACGGCGGCGATCGCGTCCAGCTCGTAGAGGTTCGCCATCGCCGCCTGGGCCGAGGTGGCCTGGGCGGTGAGCATGATGGCGGCGATGCCGCAGCACAGCCCGGAGAGCGCGTACAGCATCAGGGTGTGCCGCTTGACGTTGATGCCGGCCAGCCGGGCGGCCTCCGGGTTGCCGCCGACGGCGACCGTACGCCGGCCGAAGGTGGTCCGGTTGAGCAGCACCCACCCGGCCGCGACGACGGCGGCCAGGATGTAGACCAGCAGCGGAATGCCGAACAGGTTGTTGCTGGCGATGCCGTTGATGGTGCCGTTGTTCGAGATCTGGGTCTGCTTGTCGGAGATCTCGGCGGCCAGCCCCCGGGCGGCCACCAGCATGGCCAGCGTGGCGATGAACGGCACCAGCCGCCCGTACGCGATGAGCGTCCCGTTGATCAGGCCGACCGCCACCCCGACGACGATCGCCGAGAAGATCATGCCGCCGGCGCCGTAGCTCTGGGTGGCGAGCGTGGTACACCAGACCCCGGCCAACGCGACGATCGCGCCGACCGAGAGATCGATGCCGCCGCCGATGATCACGAAGGTCATCCCGACGGTGACCACCCCGACCACCGAGGCGAGCTTGAGGATGCTGAGTATGTTGGCCCAGACCCAGTCGGGGTTGGAGTAGAGGTCGGACCGGGTGGCCGCGCCGATCACGATCAGCGCCACCAGCACCCCGATCAGGGCGAGGTTGCGCCGCGCGC
>NZ_POTY01000214.1 GCF_003236315.1 Micromonospora craterilacus | reverse complement strand
GGCGAGGAGGGCTTCCGCCAGGGCGGGGAGAAGGAGGGCGATCTGCCACTCGCGGGCGTTGAAGCTGCGGAGCACCTCGGCCACCGTCGCCTCGGTGATTTCCTCGGGAGGTTGCCAGGCGACGCGGCGGACGGTGTCGGGGGTGATCAGGTTCTCCGGTGGCAGGTTGTGCTCGCCGGCCACCCGCAGCACCACCTCCCGGCAGCGGGCCAGACGGGCGGCGGCGGCCGGATCACGTTCGGCCCAGCGGTGCGGCGGAGGAGGACCCTCCACCGTCGGTGTCACCGGCAGCGCGTCGTCCGGCAACTGCCGGGCGTCGTCCAGCGCCGCCAGCCAGGTGCGAGCCAACCGGCGCACCGAGCGCCCACCGAAGCCGGGCAGGGTGAGCAGCGTCTTCTCGTCCTTCGGGTCAAGCTCGGCCGCCGCGACGATGGCCGCGTCGGGCAGCACCCGGCCCGGTGCCGCGTCCCGGCGGGCGGCGATCTGGTCGCGGGCGTACCACAGGGAGCGGACCCGGGCCTGCGCCCGCGCGCCGCGTACCCGGTGGATGCCGGAGGTGCGTCGCCACGGCTCGGCCCGCACCCGGGGCGGCCGGGCGCCGGTACGCACCAGCGCGGCGAACTCCTCCGCCGCCCACTCGGACTTGCCCTGCCGGGCCAGCTCCGCGTCGAGCGCGTCACGCAGGTCGGTCAGCAGCTCGACGTCCAGCGCGGCGTAGGTCAGCCACGACTCGGGCAACGGCCGGCTGGACCAGTCCGCCGCGGAGTGGTGTTTCTCCAGGCTGAAGCCGAGCAGCTGTTCGGTGAGCGCGGCCAGGCCCACCCGTTCGAACCCGGCGAGCCGGGCGGCCAGCTCGGTGTCGAACAGCCGACGCGGGCGCAGCCCCAGCTCGGCGAGGCAGGCCAGATCCTGGCTGGCCGCGTGCAGCACCCACTCCGCCTCGGCGATCGCGGCGTCGAGGGCGCTCAGGTCGGGCAGCGGCAGCGGGTCGATCAGCGCGGTGCCGGCGCCGCCGCGGCGCAGCTGTACGAGGTACGCCCGCTGGCTGTAGCGGTAGCCGGAGGCGCGCTCGGCGTCCAGGGCCACCGGCCCGGTGCCGGCCGCGAATCGGGCCACCACCTCGGCGAGCTGCTCCGGTACGGCTACCGGCTCGGGGGTGCCCTCACGGGGCGCGGTCAGCGGTACGGACTCGCCGCCGGTGGGTTCGGTCCCCGCGTCCGACGGCTCCGGCCGCGCCGACGGCGGGTGCTGGGTTTCGTTTCCCGTACGGCTTGCGGCGGCCCGACGGCGCAGGGGTGGTTCGTCGGTCACCTGACAACCCTAGTGCGCGAGCGGATCGCGCGCCGCGCACCCGCCCCGCCGCGTGTCGGCTGATCGTCGTGGGCCGCCCGGAAGCCCCTGCCGTTCAGCCGGTGGTGGCCGGCCGGCGTTCCGGCAGCGCGGTGACGCCGGGTGGGGGCAGGCCGGCGGTGGAGGCGAGCAGGGCGCACCAGGCGTACAGGTGCGGGGTCAGGTCCAGGCCGGTCGGGGTCCACGAGGCGCGGATCTCGATGTCGCCCGCCGCGGGCGGGCCCGCCAGCTCGCCGAACCGGGTCGACGTCGTCTGCGTGATCGTCCCGCCGATGGCCCGGTGCCCCGCGTCATGGGCGTCGAGGGCGTCGGTGAGCCAGGTCCAGCCGACGCCGGGCAGCAGCGGGTCGGCGGCGAGGTCGACCTCGAGTTCGGCGGTCACGTAGGTGACCAGTCGCAGGGTGCCCTGCCACGCCTCGTGCCCGGCCGGGTCGTGCAGGAGGATCAGCCGCCCGGTGGTCATCTCCTCGCCGTCGCGCAGCACGGACGCGGAGAGCGCGAAGGAGTACGGCGCCAGCCGTTGCGGCGCGCCCACCTCCTCCAGGACGATCTCCGGCCGGGGCGCCGCGGACCGGAGCCCGGCGACCGCGCGGGCGAAGGTGTCCGGAAGCGCGATCGGGGGGGCCATGCCGGCAGCCTATGCCGCCGCTCGGCTCGCCGTCGGGACGGCGCGCCGACGACCGACCTGCTGATGATCGTGTGCACGTCACAAAGGTGGCGGTGGGCGCGGGGACGGGTCGGGGCGCGTGGCACGATGGCCGCGATGACCACCGACACCACGGGCACCGCCGCCCGAGACGACGCACCCCGCC
Source organism: Micromonospora craterilacus (assembly GCF_003236315.1). GTDB lineage: Bacteria > Actinomycetota > Actinomycetes > Mycobacteriales > Micromonosporaceae > Micromonospora > Micromonospora craterilacus. Next base: position 10,549 of record NZ_POTY01000214.1, on the reverse strand, counting down.
CCGGCGGGCCCGCCGATTCGCCCTTCGTGCGGGCGTGTCGGCGCCAGCCCGTCCCGCACACGCCGGTCTGGTTCATGCGGCAGGCCGGCCGGTCGCTGCCGGAGTACCGCGAGATCCGGGCCAACGTGGCGATGCTGGAGTCCTGCCGGCGGCCCGAGCTGGTCACCGAGATCACCCTCCAGCCGGTGCGCCGGCACAACGTGGACGCGGCGATCCTGTTCAGCGACATCGTGGTGCCGGTCGCCGCCGCCGGGGTCGACCTGGACATCGTGCCCGGAACCGGGCCGGTGGTGGCCGAACCGGTGCGCACCGCCGCCGACGTGGAGCGGATCCGGCCGATCGGCCGCGACGACGTCTCATACGTCGACGAGGCGGTCCGGATGCTGGTCCAGGAGCTGGGCGACACCCCGCTGATCGGCTTCGCCGGCGCCCCCTTCACCCTGGCCAGCTACCTGGTCGAGGGCGGCCCGTCGCGGACCCACGCGAAGACCAAGGCGCTGATGTACGGCGAGCCCGAGCTGTGGCACGCGCTGGCCGGCCGGCTGGCCGAGGTGACCCTGGCGTTCCTGCGGGTGCAGATCGAGGCCGGGGTCTCCGCGGTGCAGCTGTTCGACTCGTGGGCCGGAGCGCTCTCCGAGGCCGACTACCGCCGCTTCGTGCTGCCCCACTCGATCGCCGTGCTCTCCGGGCTCGCCGACGTGGGTATGCCCCGGATCCACTTCGGGGTGGGCACCGCCGAACTGCTCGGCGCGATGGGCGAGGCCGGGGCCGACGTGGTCGGCGTCGACTGGCGTACCCCGCTGGACGCCGCGACCCGCCGGATCGGGCCGGACAAGGCCGTGCAGGGCAACCTCGACCCCTGCGTGCTGTTCGCCCCGTGGCCGGTGATCGAGGCCGAGGTGCGCCGGATCCTCGACCAGGGTCGGGCCGCCCCCGGGCACGTGTTCAACCTCGGCCACGGCGTGCTGCCGGAGACCGACCCGGAGGTGCTGACCCGGGTGGTCGCCCTGGTGCACGAGCTGTCCGCCCGGGGCTGATCGCGATGGCGACGCGGTGGCGGGTGGCGGTGGTCGGCGGCGGCATCGCCGGCCTGGCCGCCGCGCTCCGGTTGCGCGACCGTGCCCCCGAGGGCACCGAGATCATCGTGTACGAGCAGTCCGGCACCCTCGGCGGCAAGCTGCGCACCGGCGAGCTGGCCGGCGGGCCGGTGGAGTTCGGCGCGGAGTCGTTCCTGATGCGTGACCCGGCCGGCGGGGAGTCCGCGGCCGTGGCCCTGGTCCGCCGGCTCGGACTGGCCGGGCGGATCGTGCACCCCACCGTCGGGCAGGCGGCGCTCGCCGTCGACGGCGGGCTGCGCCCGATCCCCGGCGGGACGCTGGTGGGCGTACCCGGGGATCTGGACAAGGCGGCGACGGTGGCCCGGCCGACTCCGGAGGCCGGCCGCGACGGCGGCCGGCCGCTGCTCGGCCCCGACGACGACGTCTCCGTCGGCGGGCTGGTCCGCGCCCGGTTCGGCGACGAGGTGGTCGACCGGCTGGTCGACCCGATGCTCGGCGGCGTGTACGCCGGCCGCGCCGACGACCTGTCCCTGGCCACCACCATGCCGGCCCTGGCCCGGGCGGCCCGGTCGGCGCACACGCTGCTCGGCGCGGTCCGCGCGGCACAGGCCGCCGCGCCCCGCGCCCCCGGCGAGCCGGTCTTCGGCACCCTGGCCGGCGGGCTGAGCACCCTGGTCGACGCGGCCGCGACGGCCAGCGGCGCGACCATCCGTCGGCACGCGGCGGTACGCGAACTCACCTCGACCGGTGCCGGCTGGCGGCTCACCGTCGGCCCGACCCGCGACCCCGAACACGTCGACGTCGACGCGGTGGTGCTGGCCGTGCCGGCCCGCCCGACGGCCCGGCTGCTGGCCGACGTCGCCCCCGAGGCGGCGGCAGGCATCGGCGGGCTGGACTACGCCAGCGTCGCCCTGATCACCCTGGCCCTGCCCGAACCGGCGCTGCCGCAGCTCTCCGGCTTCCTGGTGCCCGGCACCGAGGGGCTGCTGATCAAGGCGTCCACCTTCTTCACCACCAAGTGGGGGCACCTGCGTCGGCCGGACGGGCTGGCCCTGGTGCGCGCCTCGGTCGGCCGGTACGGCGAGGAAGCCCAGCTCCAGCGCGCCGACGAGGACCTCGCCGCCACCGTGCACCGGGAACTGTCCGCGGTGCTCGACGTGCCGCTGCCCGCCCCGGTCGACGGGCACGTGCAACGCTGGGGCGGCGCGCTGCCGCAGTACACCCCGGGCCACCTCGACCGGGTGGCCGCCGCGCGGACGGTACTGCGGGCGGCGCATCCGACGTTGACCGTGGCCGGCGCCGGCTACGACGGGGTCGGCATCCCGATCTGCGTCCGCTCCGGCGAGACCGCGGCAGAGGAGATCATCACAGCACTGGAAGGATCGGGGAGATGACCGAGGAGCAGAGCAACGCGGCCCGGCTGCGGGAGCTCAACGCCACCATCCGCTACACCATGTGGTCGGTGTTCCGGGCCAGCGCGCCGCTGCCGTCGCTGCGCGACAACGTGACCGGCGAGGTCGAGTCGCTGATCGAGGAACTGGCCGGCAAGGATGTCACGGTCCGCGGCACGTACGACGTGTCCGGCCTGCGCGCCGACGCGGACCTGATGATCTGGTGGCACTCCTCGTCCAGCGACGACCTCCAGGACGCGTACCTGCGGTTCCGCCGGACCACCCTGGGTCGGGCGCTGACCCCGGTCTGGTCGCAGATGGCGCTGCACCGGCCGGCCGAGTTCAACAAGAGCCACATCCCGGCGTTCCTCGCCGGCGAGGAGGCCCGCGCCTACCTCTGCGTCTACCCGTTCGTCCGCTCGTACGACTGGTACCTGCTGCCCGACGCCGAGCGGCGGGAACTGCTCGCCGAGCACGGCCAGATGGCCCGGGGCTACCCGGACGTACGCGCCAACACGGTCGCCTCGTTCGCGCTCGGTGACTACGAGTGGATGCTCGCCTTCGAGGCCGACGAACTGCACCGGATCGTCGACCTGATGCGCGACCTGCGCGGCTCGCGCGCCCGGCTGCACGTGCGCGAGGAGGTCCCCTTCTACACCGGCCGCCGCCGCCCGATCGCCGACATCGTCTCCGCCCTCGCCTGAGGTGCAAGGAAGGGCACCTTATTAACGCCTGGCGTTGTACAGGGGGCCCTTCTTAACGCGTCGACCCGCAGCGAGCGATGCCGCCGGGCTGGGCTACGCCGCCGGGCCGGGCGGGGCCGCGCCGGAGGGAGAATGGCGCGGCCCCGACCGGGGTCAGGTGGTCGCCGTACAGGTCAGCGTCGGCGTGCTGTTCGTGCCGGTGTTCGAGGCCAGGAACCCGAATGTGGTGCTGGCTCCGGCACCGAGGCCGCCGTTGTAGCTGACGTTGGTGGCGGTCACCGCCGAACCGCTGGAACTGACGGTGGCGTTCCACGCCTGGCTGATCTGCTGGCCGTTGGCGTACGTCCAGGTCACCCTCCAGCCCCGGATGGCCGCGCTGCCCGCGGTCACCTGCACCTCGCCCTGGAAGCCACCGGACCAGGAGTTCGTGACCCGGTACGTCGCCGCGCAGGCACCCGCCGGCGGGTTGGTCGGCGGCGGAGTCGTCCCACCGCCGAACTGCACGTCGCTGCAGATGTAGTACGACTGGTCCAAGTGGCTGGCCTGCCAGATCGTGTACACGATGTGCCGGCCGGTGCGGCCGGGAGCGTTCGCCGGGATCTCGATGGAGACCCCGCCGCTCTCCCGCTGCCACTGCGACGCCGGGGTGTTGCCGATCTGGCCGACCAGTTCCAGGTTGGACCAGGCCAGCGGCTGGGTCAGCGCGTCGTAACCCTGCCGGGTCACGTACACCCGGATGTAGTCGGCGCCGTGACTGGCCTGGTCGAAGAACTTGACCCGGAAGTTGTTGGAGATGGAGGTGGTCCGCCAGGCGCCGACCGTGTCGAGGGCGTTGTACCGCCCGCCCTCGGTACGGCCGCCCGAGCAGAGCTGGCCGTTCGGGATGGCACCCTGGTGGTTGCCGGCCACGCCCTCGCGGAACAGGCCGTTCCAGTTCCACATGGCGTTCGGGTTGGCCTGCCAGGCCTGCCAACACATCGGGTCCTCGGTGGCCATCCGCGGGTTCTGGAAGTCGCCGCCCCACCGGTCCCAGCAGCCGTAGTTGCGGGACGCGGGGTTGATCACGGACCCGTGAGCGGAGGCGGGATTGGCCAGCGCAGTGGTGAGCAGCAGCGTGGCGGTGGCCGCGACGGCCAGCAACCACAGCGCGCGTGATGATCTGAGAAGATTGGACATGGAGCCCCCAGGGGGAGTCGTCGGATCGCGACATCGCCCGGACCTCCGGGAGTTGCCTCTCCCGCGCCAATTGCGTGGCCGTGTACTGGCTCCGACGGGAAGAATGGCACAAAACATCGCCATCCGTCAATGCGGCGGCGTGTGGTTGGTCAGCGCCTCATCGGGGTGTGCGGGATGCCGTCCTCGACGTACTCCGGTCCGCTGACCGTGAAACCGTGCCGGGCGTAGAAGTCGACCAGGTGCGACTGGGCGTCCAGCACGCACCGCCGGTCACCGATCTCGGTCAGCGCCGCGGCCATCAACTTCCCGGCGTACCCGCCGCCCCGGGCCGCCGGCGCGACCACCACCCGCCCGATCCTGGCCACCCCGTCGGGGTCGGCCAGAATCCGCAGGTACGCCACCGGAGCGCCGCCGTGGGTCAGCCACAGGTGCCGGGTGCCGGGTTCGACGTCACGCCCGTCGAGTTCCGGGTACGCGCACTCCTGCTCGACCACGAACACGTCGACACGCAGCCGCACCAGGTCGTGGAAGGTGCGCGCGTCCAGGTCGGCGAATCCGGCGACCCGTAGTTCCGTGCTCGGCATCCGCCCAGGTTAGGCCGTACCTGGCCCGGTGCTCGTTCCGGGTGGTCGCCCGCCTGCGACCCGCTCCCGGCCGTGGGCGCTCGCAGCTTCCGGTGCGCGTGGTTGCTTTCGACTCCGAATCCGCCGAGGGGGTGGGGGATCAGGCGGGACGGGCGCCGACGGCGTCGCGGATCTCGGCGCCCTGCTCGGCCTCCACCGCCCGGGCGCAGTGCCCACAGCAGAAGAACCGACCGGACACCTCCACTCCGTGTCCGACGATCTTGATCTGGCAGTGTTCGCAGATCGGTGCCAGCTTGTGCACGGCGCACTCGAAGCAGTCGAAGGTGTGTACGTCACCACTGACCGTACGCACCTCGAACGCCAGCCAGTAGTCGTTGCCGCAGACCTCGCACGTTGCCACGACGGATCCCTCCGGAAGCTGATGTTTCGCTCAGCGTGCGGCATGTCGGTGGGCGGACCGGGGCGAAATGGCGGAGGTCGCCCAGGGGTGGCGGCGTGTCGGCCCCGCGTGTCGGCCGTTGTACCAGGTGACCTGGCCGGGGCCGGCGAACTCGCCGCCGCGTCGGGTGGCCTGGCCGGCGTCTTGTGGGTTCCGCGAACCAGGAGGAAGACGATGATCAAGCGCAACCGACTCTTCGGCAGCCAGACCCGGGTCACCTTCTGCCTTCCCCGGGACGCCCCGCCCGGCACGGTCAGCGTGGTCGGCTGCTTCAACGGCTGGACACCCGGCCAGCACGAGCTGGTCGCCCGCCGTGACGGCACCCGGACGGTGACCGTACGCCTCGGTCCGGGGCGGTACCGCTTCCGGTATCTGGCCACGGGTGGGCTGTGGTTCGACGACGAGTCCGCCGACCGGCTGGACGACCAGGGCGGCTTGCTGGTCCTGTGAGTTTCGGCCGTCTTTTATCGACAATGGTCTTTACTGTTAACAAGGTTTAAATTATGTTGGTGGCACCTCACCAGGCAACACGCCCGCGAAGGAGCTGCCACCATGCGCCGAAGATTCGTCCTTCCGCTCGTCGCGACGGGCGCCATGCTCTCCACCCTGGCCGTCGCCACCCCGGCCCAGGCCCACGGTTACGTCTCGTCGCCGCCGAGCCGCCAGGCGCTCTGCGCTCAGAAGCGGGTCCCCGACTGCGGGCAGATCCAGTGGGAGCCGCAGAGCGTCGAAGGCCCCAAGGGGCTGCGCAACTGTCACGCCAACATCGCGCACTTCGCCGTCCTCAACGACGACAACCGGGGCTGGCCGGCCACCTCGGTCGGCACCACGGTGACGTTCACCTGGGTCAACACGGCCATGCACGCCACCCGTGACTGGGAGTACTTCATCGGCAACACCCGGGTCGCGGTGTTCTCCGGCGGCGGACGCCAGCCCGGCGCGACCGTGTCGCACACCGTCAACCTGTCCGGCTACTCCGGCCGGCAGAAGCTGCTGGCCGTGTGGAACATCTCCGACACCGCCAACGCGTTCTACTCCTGCGTCGACCTGCAGATCGGTGGCGGCGGCGGTAACCCGACGCCCAGCCCGAGCCCGACCACTGCGCCGCCGTCGCCCACCCCGACGGCTTCGCCGACCACCAACCCGCCGGCTGGCGGCACCTGGACCGCAGGCCGTGCGTACGCCGTCGGCGACCAGGTCACCTACGGCGGGCGTACGTACCGCTGCCGGCAGGCGCACACGGCCATCGCGGGGTGGGAGCCGCCGAACGTACCGGCGCTGTGGAGCCTGGTCTGACCAGCGGGAGGTGCGGTCGGGCCCGGCCCGCGCCGCACCTCCCGCCGGCACACCGCACCCGCCCGGTGGTACGCCTCGTGCCCGCCGTGCGCCAGTCGCCTGCCGCGCGCCAGTCGCCCGGCGGGCCTGCGGTGTCCGCTGGGCGCCCGTTGCCTGGCGGGTATGCGGTGGTTGCCCTGCTCGTCGTGCTGCTCGCCGCCGGGTGCGGTGGGGCGTCGGCGCCGACGGCCGGCGGTACCCCGGCACCACCGCCCGCCGCAGGCGCGCCGGTGCCGGCCGTGTCCGGGACGCCCGACAACGCCGAGATGACCGGCATCGACCTGCTGTTCCTGTCGATGATGGCCGGGCACACCGAGCAGACGCTGGAGATCGTCCGGCTGGTCCGGGACCGGCTGGCCGACACCGAGCTGCGGACCCTGGTCGCCGCGATCGAGGTGACCGAGGCCGACGAGCTGGAGACCGCGCGTACCTGGTTGGCGCAGGCCGGGCGCAGTGCCCGGGCCGACGACCATGCCGGGCACGGGACCGGCCCGGACCAGCTGGCGCGGTTGCGCGACGCCTCGGACGCCGACCTCGACGCGGTGCTGATCGAGGTGTTCTGCGCCCACCAGCAGGCCGCCGCCGACCTGGCCCGGGCGCACCTGGCGGCCGGCAACGACGAGCGGGTACGCGACCTCGCCCAACGGGTCGAGCAGTCGCGTACCGCGCAGGTCGAGCTGATGGCCGCTCGCCCCGCAGCCCGGGGCTGACCGTTGTCAGGCGCCGCTGGGGTCCAGGCGGATGGAGAGCGAGTTCACGCAGTGCCGGGTGTTCTTCGGGGTGAAGCCCTCGCCGTGGAAGACGTGCCCGAGGTGGCTGTCGCAGCGGGCGCAGCGGATCTCGGTACGGCGCATGCCGAGGCTGTTGTCCTCGATCTCCTTGATCGCACCGGGGATGGCGTCGTCGAAGCTCGGCCAGCCGCAGTGCGAGTCGAACTTGGTGTCGCTGGGGTACAACTGCGCACCGCAGGCCCGGCAGCGGTACATGCCGGGCGTCTTGGTGTCGACGTACTCGCCGGTCCAGGCGGGCTCGGTGCCGTGCTCGCGCAGCACCCGGAACTCCTCGGGGCTGAGCCGGACCCGCCACTCGTCTTCGGTGCGGGGCAGTTCGCTGTCGGGAAGACTCACCCACCAACGGTACGTCGAAGGTCGGACCCATCGCATATGGTCGCGCAATGGGTGGCACACGGGCCGCGGCCGAGGAGATCGAGGTGGCCGGGCACACCGTCCGGTTGTCGAGCCCCGATCGGGTGATCTTCCCGAAGCGCGGCTTCACCAAGGCCGACGTCTTCCACTACTACCTGGGTGTCGGCGACGGCATCATGCGTGCGCTGGGCGACCGGCCGACCACGCTGCAACGTTTCCCCGACGGCGTCGAGGGCGAGATGTTCTTCCAGAAGCGGGTGCCGACCCGCGGCGTGCCGCCCTGGGTGCGTACCGCGGAGATCAGCTTCCCCAGCGGGCGGAAGGCCGCGGAGCTGTGCCCGGCGGACCTGGCCCACGTGGCCTGGGCGGCGCAGATGGGCACCATCGTGTTCCACCCCTGGCCGGTACGCGCCGCCGACGTCGACCGTCCCGACGAGCTGCGGGTCGACCTGGATCCGCAGCCCGGCACCGACTTCGCGCACGCGGCGACCGCCGCCGGCGAGCTGCGCGCGATCCTCGACGAACTGGGTGTGACCGGTTGGCCGAAGACCTCCGGCGGTCGGGGCGTGCACGTCTACCTGCGCATCCAGCCGCGCTGGTCGTTCGTGGAGGTACGCCGGGCAACCATCGCGCTGGCCCGGGAGCTGGGCCGCCGTCGCCCCGACCTGGTCACCACCGCCTGGTGGAAGGAGGAACGCGGGGAGCGGGTCTTCGTCGACTTCAACCAGATGGCTCGGGACCGCACCATCGCCTGTGCGTACTCGCTGCGGGCCAACGCGCGGGCGACCGTGTCGACTCCAGTCACCTGGGACGAGCTGCCTGACGTCGACCCGGACGACTTCGACCTGCGTACGGTGCCGCAGCGGCTGGCGGAGCAGGGCGATCCGCACGCCGGCATCGACGACGCCGGGTGGGACATCACTCCGCTGCTGGAGTGGGCCGAGCGGGACGCCGCCGCCGGCGAGGGCGATATGCCGTACCCGCCGGACCATCCGAAGATGCCCGGCGAACCGAAGCGGGTGCAGCCGTCCAAGGACCGCGATCGCCCCCGCTGACCCGCCCGCCGCCGCCCCGTCGGCTCCTCACGCGTTACCTGCTGCCCAGCCTTCCGCACACCTGCGGCTGGCTTCGCCAGTTTCCTGCGTGTCGGCTTCCCTGTCTCGCTGGCGGCCCGATTTGCCGCACCCAGGGCATGCTGACCAGCAAAATCGTGCTCGATCCTGGATCGAGTGGCTTCCAAGTCGCTTCGAGGCCACTCGATCCGGCATCGAGCACGACCTTGGGTGCCCTCTTCGGCTATGAGGTGGGACGGCCCCGGCTGGTCGAGCCGTCGGCCGGCGTCAGAGACTGAGCTTCATGCCCTCATGGCTGGCGACGAAGCCCAGGCTGAGGTAGAAGCGGTGTGCGTCGCGGCGGCTCTTGTCGGTGGTCAGCTGCACCAGCCCGCAGCCGCGCTGCCGTGCCTGGTCGATCGCCCAGGCCATCATCTGTCGTCCCAGGCCCCGGCCGCGCTGGTCCGAGCGGATCCGGACCGACTCGACCAGTTGCCGCTCGGCGCCGTGCCGCCCGAGCCCGGGGATGTAGGTGAGCTGCATGCAGCCGAGCACCTCGCCCCCGGCATCGGCGACGACGAGCTGGTTGCGCGGGTCGGCGGTGATGTCCGCGAACGCCTTCTCGTACGTGGCGTCGACCTCGCCGACGTCGCGGGTGCGCCCCAGCACGTCGTCGGCGAGCAGGTCGAGCACGGTGGGCAGGTCGGCCCGGACCGCCTCGCGGAAGATCACGTCGCTCATCCCGCGAGGGTCGCACAGCGGCGCGCACCAATGCGCGGGGCCGCCGGACGCCGAAGGGCCGACCCCGGTTGGGGGGTCGGCCCTTCGGCTGGTGGTGTGGAAGGAAGGGGCCCTTCCTAGCACTGTTGGGTTGTCAGCTGGCGGTGTAGCCGCGGGTGGCGATCCAGTTGGCGAGGTTGTCGACGCTCATCCGGTAGGAGGCGGTGTTCGGGTTGGCGGAGTCGGCGATCGTGACGGTCTTGCCGTTGTCGCGGTAGCCGACGACGCTGATGTAGTGGCCGCCTTCGAAGGAGTGGGTGGTGCCGTCGGTGTCGGTGGCGGTGCCGGCGATGTTGGCGACTACGGCGCGGCCGTCGTCGACGGTACGGACGACGTCGTCTCGGAGCTTGTCGGCCTGCTTGGTGTCGGCCTTGGCGCTGTTGATCTCGACGGACTTGTAGACGTTCTTACCGGTTTCCTTGTTCAGGACGGGGGTGATGTCGTTGATGGAGTTGGTGCCGTCTTCGGTGGTGCCCATTTCCTTGGCCATGGCGTCGACGTTGATGTCCTTGCCCTGCACCGACAGGGCGTTACGGGTCGCGGCCGGGCCGCAGTAGTAGAAGTTGGGCTGGGCTTCGTAGCGGACGTTCAGCTCACGCTCGCTGCTCTTACGGTCGGCCTTCACCGAGGCGGTGGCGGCCTGCGCGCCCGGGGTGGCCTGGGCGGCGATGGCGGGTCCGGCGATGCCGCCGGCGGTGGCGGCGGTGGCGGCGATGGTCAGGGCGGTCTTACGCAGGATGTCGGTACGCATGATGAGTCACGCCTTCCGTTCGGGGGTGTGCGCGGTCCACACCGCGAAATGCGGGGACAGCGGGTGGGCCGTGCGAAAGGGGAAGTCGATCCGGGTTCGTCGGCGATCCGCGGGGGACCTGCTCGACGTCCGGG
>NZ_POTY01000213.1 GCF_003236315.1 Micromonospora craterilacus | reverse complement strand
CGGGTCAGGTGTTTGGGGCGGCGGAGGCCTGAGTCGCGGAGTAGGCGGACCAGCTCGCGGCTGGGGACGACGTTCGCGCCGAGCCAGACCGCTGGCGCGAACCGCTCCGCCGGGATGTCGTAGTGGTCCCGGTCGAAGCCGCGCCGGGGCGCACCCAGCGCCTCGGCGAAGGCGTGCAGCTCGGTGAGGGAGATGTCGCTGATCAGGTGCGACCAGAGACGACCCCGCGCCGGCCAGGCCGGCCGGTCGACGTAGATCACGGCAGCCACGGTACCGGGTGGCCGCCCCGAGGTTGATGATCACCGGTGACCGGTCGTAGCCTCGGCGACATGGCCGCCTCCCCCCTCCTCGACGATTTGCGTGCCGCCCTCGGGCCGGACGCGGTCCTCACCGACCCCGATCTGCTGCGCGGGCACGAGCGGGACGAGGCCGACCTGTGCGCCGCCGGTACGCCGCTGGCGGTCACCCGGCCGCGCAGCACCGGGGAGGTGGCCGCCGTGATCCGGGCGGCCGGACGGCACGGCGTACCCGTGGTGCCGCAGGGGGCGCGGACCGGGCTGGCCGGTGCGGCGAACGCCGTCGACGGCGCGGTGCTGCTCAGCACCGTGGCGATGGACGCGATCCTGGAGATCGACCCGGTGAGCCGGATCGCGGTGGTTCAGCCGGGCGTGGTCAACGCGGCGCTCAGCGCGGCGGTGGCCAAGCAGGGCCTGTGGTACCCGCCGGACCCGGGCTCGTGGGAGTCGTCCACCATCGGAGGCAACGTCGCCACCAACGCGGGCGGCATGTGCTGCGTCAAGTACGGCGTGACCACCGAGTACGTGCTCGGCCTGGAGGTGGTGCTCGCCTCGGGCGAGGTGCTGCGCACCGGCCGGCGTACGGCCAAGGGGGTGGCCGGGTACGACCTCACCCGACTCTTCGTCGGCTCCGAGGGCACCCTGGGCGTGATCACCGAGGTGACCGTGGCGCTGCGTCCGGCTCCGGCGGAGTCGCTGACCCTGGTGGCCGTCTTCGGCTCCACCACCGCGGCGGGCGAAGCCGTGGCCCGGATCGCCGCCCGGGGACTCTCCCCCAGCCTGCTCGAACTGCTCGACCGCACGCACCTGACGGCGATCGAGGCGTACCGGCCGATGGGGTTGCGCACCGACGCGGAGGCGCTGCTGCTGGCCGCCGCGGACACCGGCCCCCGGGCGGCCGCGGACCTGGCCGAGCTGGCCGCCGTCTGCGAGGCGGCCGGCGCCGAGGAGGTGTACGCGGCCACCGACGCGGTGGAGGCAGCCGCCCTGTTGCAGGCCCGACGGCTGGCGCACCCGGCGATGGAGAAGTACGCCGCCGACGCGTACCCGGGCGGCAACGGTGGCCTGATCATCGACGACGTGGCGGTGCCCCGGGGCGCGCTGGCCGCGCTGCTCGACGGGGTGGCCCGGATCGCGGCCGAGTGCGAGGTGCCGATCGGCGTGGTCGGCCACGCCGGTGACGGCAACATGCACCCCAACATCGTGGTCGACCGGGCCGACCCGGCCAGCCTGGCACGCGGCCGGCGGGCCTTCGACGAGATCATGCGACTCGGTCTGGACCTGGGCGGCACCTGCACCGGCGAGCACGGCGTCGGCCTGCTCAAGCGGGACTGGCTCGCCCGCGAGATCGGGCCGGTGGGCGTCCGGGTGCACCAGGCGATCAAGCACGCGCTCGACCCGGCCGGCCTGCTCAACCCCGGCAAGGTGCTCTGACCCTCGTTACGAAGTCAGCTCGGCGGGCGTGTTCTGCGTGAGCAGCAGCAGGATCTCCTCGGCCACCGGCGACCGCTCCTCCCCGGGGCAGTCCTGCGAGCTGATCAGGCCGGCGGCGGTCAGCAGGCTGGAGGTCAGGGCGCCGATGCAGGCGGCCACGTACCCGCGCGCCTCGTCGGTCTCCTTCGCCAGGGTCGGGTCGGCGAGCAGCAACTGCAACCGCTCGCGATGCTCCTCGCTCAGCACGCCGGTCGAGGTGACCCCGTCACCCGCGCAGTTGATGCACTCCCACCGGCCGTCGGGCTCCACGTTCAGGGTGCGCAGCGGGCCGTTCGTCCCCTTCTTCTGCAGCAGGCTGACCCGCGCCTGACCGCTGGTCGCGGCTCCTCCGGCCCCGGGCAGTCCGCTGGCTGTAGTGTCGGCCGCCGATCCGGCCTGATGGCCGAACGGGGCGCATCCGCTCAACGCGACCGCCAGCAGGGCGGTGGTGGACAGGGAAGCCAGCCGTGACCAGGAAAGCGCCATCACGCGCGGAACTTACCCCACCGTAGGTAGCGAGCGTAACCGGCCGGATGGATATCCACCACTACCGATCCCCAAGGGTCGCTCAGCGGGGCAGCCCGGCGTCGTCGACACCCCGGTCCGCGGCGTAGCCCCGCACGTCCGGCGCGCCCAGCCGCGCCGCGTCGGCGGTCGCGTCGTCCGGCATCAGCTGGGACTGCCGTTCCGCTTCCACCCGGGCCCGGTAGTGGGCCACCTCGCGGGCCCGCCGCGCGGCGTCCCACCCCAGCACCGCGCCCATCAGCTCGGCCGTGTGCTCGGCCGACTCCAGGCCCCGGTGCGTCGTCTCGATCGAGATCCGGGTACGCCGGGTGAGCACGTCCTCCAGGTGCAACGCGCCCTCGGCCCGGGCCGCGTAGGTCACCTCGGCAGCCAGGTACTCCGGTGCACCGGCCAGCGGTGAGGCCAGCAGCGGATCGGCGTCGATCAGCGCGAGCAGGTCGAGGGTCAAGCTGCCGTAGCGCTCCAGCAGGTGCTCCACCACACCGACCGGCACCCCGTGCCGGCGGGCCAGATCGGCCCGATCCCGCCACATCGCCGCGTACCCGTCCGCGCCGAGCAACGGCAGGTCGGCGGTACGCGACGGCCGCTGCCCACCGAGCCGGCGGGCGGCCCGGTCGACCACGTCGGACGCCATCACCCGGTACGTCGTGTACTTGCCGCCGGCCACCAGCAACAGCCCGAGCATCGGCTCGATGACCGCGTGTTCCCGGGAGAGCTTGGAGGTGGAGTCCGCCTCGCCGGCCAGCAGCGGGCGCAGCCCGGCGTAGACGCCCTCGATGTCGGCGGTGGTCAGCGGCCGGTCCAGCACGGTGTTGACCTGCCGCAACAGGTAGTCGATGTCGCTGGCGGAGGCGGCCGGGTGCGAGCGGTCCAGACGCCAGTCGGTGTCCGTGGTGCCGATGATCCAGTGCCCGCCCCACGGGATGACGAACAAGACGCTGGATGCCGTACGCAGGATCAGCCCGGTCTCGCCGGTGATCGCCGAGCGGGGCACCACCAGGTGCACGCCCTTGGAGGCACGGACCCGGATGCCCGGGCGCAGCCCGACGTCGTTGAGCATCCGGGACATGTCGTCGGTCCACACGCCGGTGGCGGCGATGACCGTGCGGGCGCGTACCTCGAACTCGGCCTCCGGTGAGCCGGCCGGCGCCTCCAGGTCGCGGACCCGGACCCCGGTGACCTCCCGGGCCTGCCGGATCAGCCCGACCGCCCGGGCACTGCTCACCACGGTCGCCCCCAGGCTGGCCGCCGTCCGGGCCAGGGTGACCACCAGCCGGGCGTCGTCCACCTGCCCGTCGTAGTAGCGGATCGCGCCGGCCAGCCCGTCAGCGCGCAGGCTCGGAAAGATCCGGCGCGCCCCCTCCCGACTCAGGTGCCGGTGCAGCGGCATGCCCCGGCCTCCGCCGAAGAGGCCGGCGAAGGCGTCGTACGCGGCCACCCCGGCGCCGTAGTAGGCGCGACGGAACAGCCGGGCGGGCAGGTCGCGCACGCCCTGCCCGGCGGGCAGCGGCACCAAGAACGGCACCGGACGAACCAGGTGCGGCGCCAGCCGGGTGGCCAGCAGGCCCCGCTCGGTGAGCGCCTCGTGCACCAGGTTGAACTCCAACTGCTCCAGATAGCGCAGGCCACCGTGGATCAGCTTGCTGGACCGGCTGGAGGTGCCGGCGGCGAAGTCGCGGGCCTCCACCAGGGCCACCTTCAGCCCCCGGGACGCGGCGTCGACGGCCGCACCGGCACCGGTCACGCCACCGCCGATGACCAGCACGTCGAAGCGCTCGGCCCGCAACCGACGCAGGTCGGCGGCGCGGCGGGAGGGGGAGAGCTGACCGGCAACGGATCGCAGAACGTGTGGATCGCGCACCCGTCCACGTTAGCCCCACCGGCACCGGACGGCACCGGCCACGCCCACGGTGATCCGTCCCACGACCGACCGGCACCCGGCCCGCCACCGGTGTGCGTCGTACTGTGTGCGGATGCGGGCGGACTACTCCACATCCGGCAGTGTCGGCAGCCCCTGGGCCGTCGTCGCGGCGGTGCTGGCCGGTTGTTGGGCGGTCGCGGTCACCGTGCTGTCGCAGAGCGGCGGCTGGCTGGTCGACCAGGTGCTGCTGGTCGGTGGGCTGGATCGGCTGGTGTTGCTCTGGCCGGTGCTCTGCCTGCTCACCGTGCTCCTGATCGGCACCGCCGCACTGCCGCTGGCCCTGATCCCCCGGACGGCGGCGATCCGTGTCACCGGCCGGGTCTGGCTGGCCGGTGCGCTCGCGCTGGGCGTGCTCGGGCTGCTGCGCGCGATCCCCCCGGTGCACCACGAGGCGTACCTCGCGGCACTGGCCGCCACGGCCGGGCTGCTGGCGCTGGTCGCGGACCGGCTGACCCACCGCGTCTTCGGGCCTGGGCGGCCCGGCGGTGCCGGGCCACGCCCGTCGGTGGCGGCCCTGCTCGCGGTGGCCGCCGGGCTGGCCCTGCTGCTGCCCTGGGTGTGGCTCGGCGCGCTCGGCGGGCTGCTGGAGACCGTGCTCGCCGGGCTGGCCGCGGCGGCCGTCGGGACGCTGGCAGGGGTGCTGCTGGACGCCCGGTTCTGGCGCCACTTCGAGTTCGGCGAGCCACCCCGGCCGGCCCGGCTGGTGCTGGTGGGCGGCCTGGTCGCCGGAGTCGTCCTGCTGCTGATCGGTGCCGGTGCCGGCCAGTCCGGTGCTCAGTTGCCGCTGTTGGTGGCGCTGCCGCCGGCGGGCTTCGCCCTGGCCGCGCTGCACGCCCTGAACCGACGCTCGGCCCGGCCGGCCGGCCGTACGCCCGCCGCCTGGCTGGTCGGGCTCGGCGTGTTCGGCCCGCTGGCGTACACCGACCCGGAGGAGATCAGCCTGCTCCTGGCCGGCACCCGGGACGTGCCGTTCTGGGTGGCGGTCGCCACCGGTGCCGGGCTCGTCGTGGCGGTCGCGCTGGCGATCGCGTACGGGCTGCTGCTGGCCCGGCCTTCGGCCCGCTCGCCCCGGCGGGCGATGGCCGCGGCGACCGCCCTGGCCCTGCTGGTCACGGTCGGCGCGGTCGGCGTCGGCGCCGGCCAGCCGGGTCTGCACGGCGAGCGGCTGTTCGTGGTGCTGCGACAACAGGCGGACCTGACCGGCCTGCCGGCTGGGGCGGGGAAGGCCGGCCGGGACGCCCGCGCCGGGGAGGTCTACCAGCGGCTGGTCGACACCGCCGAGCGGAGCCAGGCCGACCTGCGGCGGGAGCTGCGCCGGCTGCGCCTGGACCACACCCCGTACTACCTGGTCAATGCGCTCGAAGTGGACGGTGGGCCGGCGGTACGGGCCTGGCTGACCCGCCGGCCGGAGGTGGCCCGGGTCCTGGTCAGCCAACGACTGCGCCCGCTGCCGGCGCCTGCCGGCACGGCCGGTGGCAACGCTCCCGCCCCGACCGGCCCGACCTGGAACATCACGATGATCGGCGCGGACCGGGTCTGGTCCGAACTCGGGGTCACCGGCGCCGGGGTGACCGTGGGCAGTTCCGATTCGGGGGTGGACGGGCGGCATCCGGCCCTGGCCGGGGGCTTCCGAGGCGGTGACGACTCGTGGTTCGACCCGTGGAACGGCACCCGGACGCCGACCGACCGCAGCGGGCACGGCACCCACACGGCGGGCAGCGCGGTCGGGCGGGGCGGCATCGGCGTGGCACCGGACGCGCAGTGGGTCGGCTGCGTCAACCTCGACCGCAACCTGGGCAGTCCCGCCGCCTACCTGGACTGCCTCCAGTTCATGCTGGCGCCCTTCCCACCCGGCGGCGACCCGTTCACCGAGGGCCGGCCGGCCCGGGCGCCGGAGATCCTGACCAACTCCTGGGGCTGTCCACCGATCGAGGGCTGCGATCCGCAGGCGCTGCGGCCGGCCACGGATGCGCTGGAGGCCGCCGGGATCCTCGTCGTCGCGGCGGCCGGGAACACCGGCCCGTTCTGCGGCTCGGTACAGGACCCACCCGCGCCGTACCCGGACGTGCTGACCGTCGGCGCGGTGGACGACCGACGCCGGGTGACCGACTTCTCCTCCCGCGGCCCGGCTTCGTCGGGGTTGGCCAAGCCGGACCTGATGGCACCGGGGGCGGACGTGCTCTCCGCGATGCCCGGCGGCGGGTACGCCGCGCTCGACGGCACGTCCATGGCCACCCCTCAGGTGGCGGGCGTGGTGGCGCTGATGTGGTCGGCCCGACCGGAACTGATCGGCGACCTGGACCGGACCCGGCGCATCCTGCGCGAAACGGCCACCCCGGTCCAGGCCGGTGACCGCGCCCAGAACCGCGCCGACGACTGCGGCGGCACGGGGAACATCGCCGGTGCCGGGCTGGTCGACGCGTACGCTGCCGTCGGCGCCACCCGCAGCTGACCTCACACAACGTGAGCAGATCTCGTCCAGGGGTAAACAAACTGGCTTTGACCTGCTAAGTTGCGGGCTCATGCACGGTCATTCACCTAGCGCAGCGGCTTCCTTCCCGTCGCCTTCGGCAGCCCGTTGGCGCGGCATGGCGCTGCTGATCCTGCTGGGCGTGCCGGCGCTGGTCGTGGCCCTGTGCTGCGGAGTCATCCACGTCGTCACCAAGTCCGCCGTCGACGACCCGTTCGGCGGCCGGGGCGGCATCACCTCCCAGCCCTGACCGCCGGCCGGACGAGGACTGCCACGCCCCTCCCGGTTGTGATCTAGGGTCGGCAGCCATGGACGCCGGGATCCGCATCGCCGAGTTGACCCTGGAACAGGCGCCGGAGGTGGTGGAGCTCTGCCACCGGGCGCTCGATCTACCGGAGGACGCGGCCGAGGCCGGCCCCCTGGTGGAGACGCTCTGGCGGCGGGCCACCGCCGACCGCACGGTGCGGGTGTTCGGCGGGTACCGGGAGGACGAGCTGGTCGGCGTACTGATCGGCTCGCTGTCCGCCGCCGACGGCCGGATCGGGCACGTGGACCTGCTGGCCGTCGAGCCCCGGCTACGGCGCCGGGGCGTCGGGCGGGCCCTGCTCGGGCACGTCGAGCGGGCGCTTGCCGACCTCGGTGCGGCCGAGGTGCTGCTCGCCGGGAACCCGCCGAACTACGCCTGGCCCGGCATCGACGTCCGCTACACCCCGGCGGTCTGCCTCGCGCTCGCCCTCGGCTACCGCCAGGATCGCACCGCCTGGAACATGACCGCCGACCTGTCGTACGACGGTTCGCCGGCGCTGCGGTCGACGGAGGCCGCCGAGTCCCGGCTGGCCGGGCAGGGAGTGACCGTACGCCGCGCGGAGCCGGCGGACCTGCCGGCGCTCGCCGCCTTCGCCCGCACCACGTTCGGCGGCACCTGGGAGGCCGAGTTGGCCGGCTCGTTCGGTCGCCCGGACGCCGGCTGCCACCTCGCCGTACGCGACGGCGAGGTGCTCGGATTCGCCGCGTACGGGTCGTCCCGGCCGAGCTGGTTCGGGCCGATGGGCACCGCACCTGCCGCCGAGGGATCGGGCATCGGCGGTGTTCTCCTGCGCCGTTGCCTGCGCGACCAGTGGGCGGCGGGGATCGCCGCAGCGCAGATCGGCTGGGTGGGGCCGGTGCCGTTTTATTCGGGTAGCGCGGGTGCCCGGATCGAGCGGGTGTTCTTTCTGTACCGCAGGACGCTCGACACCTCAAACTAGGGCGAATAGTGCATAGACCCTGATAATGCCATTCGGCCGCCTGGGCCATCGACGCCCCCCTACCGTTTCGGTAGAGGAGGCAGCCATGACCACGGACGACGATCAGACCCAGGACGCACCGCCGGTCACCTGGGCCCCGATCCACGAGCTCCCGGGCCCACTGCCGATCGACCGGCTCGACTACGGCGACGCCGAGCAGCTCGCGGAGATGACCGGAGCGGCCGAACCGCCCGAGGAACCGCTCATCCTGGTGGACGAGCCGGTCCCGCACCGCCCGCCGTACGACCGGGCGCAGAAGCGGCGCAACCAGCGCCCCCTGCCCCGATAACCGAAGGGGCGGACCGCTGACGCGGCCCGCCCCTTCGCGTTAGTGCTGTACTGCTGGAACTGGACTCAGAAGTCCATGTCCCCGCCACCCGGGCCAGCCGGGGCGGCCGGGGTCTTCTCCGGCTTGTCCGCCACGACGGCCTCGGTGGTGAGGAACAGCGCGGCGATCGACGCGGCGTTCTGCAGCGCCGAGCGGGTCACCTTGGCCGGGTCGATGATGCCCGCGGCCAGCAGGTCGACGTACTCGCCGGACGCGGCGTTGAGGCCGTGACCAGCGTCGAGGTTGCGGACCCGCTCGACCACGACGCCACCCTCAAGGCCGGCGTTGACGGCGATCTGCCGCAGCGGGGCGTCCAGCGCGATCTTGACGATCTGCGCGCCGGTCGCCTCGTCGCCGGCCAGGTCCAGCTTGTCGAAGGCGGTCTTGCCGGCCTGCACCAGCGCGACGCCACCACCGGGGACGATGCCCTCCTCGACGGCCGCCTTGGCGTTGCGGACGGCGTCCTCGATGCGGTGCTTGCGCTCCTTCAGCTCGACCTCGGTGGCCGCGCCGACCTTGATCACCGCAACACCGCCGGCCAGCTTGGCCAGGCGCTCCTGCAGCTTCTCCCGGTCGTAGTCGGAGTCGCTCTTGTCGATCTCGGCCCGGATCTGGTTGACCCGGCCCTGGATCTGCTCGGCGTCGCCGGCACCGTCGACGATGGTGGTCTCGTCCTTGGTCACCACGACCTTGCGGGCGCGGCCCAGCATGTCAAGGCCGGCGGCGTCCAGCTTGAGGCCGACCTCCTCGCTGATGACCTGACCACCGGTGAGGATGGCGATGTCGGTCAGCATGGCCTTGCGGCGGTCACCGAAGCCCGGCGCCTTGACGGCGACCGACTTGAAGGTGCCCCGGACCTTGTTGACCACCAGGGTGGCCAGGGCCTCGCCCTCCAGGTCCTCGGCGATGATCAGCAGCGGCTTGCCGCCCTGCATGACCTTCTCCAGGATCGGGAGCAGGTCCTTGACCGACGAGATCTTGCTGTTGGCGATCAGGATGTACGGGTCGTCGAAGACGGCCTCCATACGCTCCGGGTCGGTCATGAAGTAGGCCGAGATGTAGCCCTTGTCGAAGCGCATACCCTCGGTGAGCTCCAGCTCCAGGCCGAAGGTGTTGCTCTCCTCGACGGTGATGACGCCTTCCTTGCCGACCTTGTCCATCGCCTCGGCGATGATCTCGCCGACGCTGCTGTCACCAGCGGAGATGGAGGCGGTGGAGGCGATCTGCTCCTTGGTCTCGACGTCCTTGGCGAGCTTCAGCAGCTCCTCCGAGACGTTCGCGACCGCAGCCTCGATGCCCCGCTTCAGGGCCATCGGGTTGGCGCCGGCAGCCACGTTGCGCAGGCCCTCGCGAACGAGAGCCTGGGCCAGGACGGTCGCCGTCGTCGTGCCGTCACCGGCCACGTCGTCGGTCTTCTTGGCGACCTCCTTGACCAGCTCGGCGCCGATCTTCTCGTACGGGTCCTCGAGCTCGATCTCCTTGGCGATGCTCACACCATCGTTGGTGATGGTGGGGGCACCCCACTTCTTCTCGAGCACGACGTTGCGGCCCTTGGGGCCGAGGGTCACCTTCACGGCGTCGGCGAGCTGGTTCATGCCCCGCTCGAGGCCGCGGCGCGCCTCTTCGTCGAACGCGATCATCTTGGCCATACGGCGTTGTCCTCCTGGACACTCACGGGCCACCCGAGTGTGTGCCCCGGATGGGCCGTCTGGTGTACGCACCTTGGGACGTCGCCACCTGGCGACGGCGACGTCTCCTCGGCCGGGCCGGATAGCCCGCGACGACCGACCATGTGCCCCGCCCGTGGTTATGCCACGAGCGCGGCCGTGGCCCCACCGCCCCGACCAGCTGGCACTCACGCTATGCGAGTGCCAATGACTTGTTTAGCACTCTGCCCTGCCGAGTGCAAGCACGACGGCCGGGCTCAGCCGAGTTCGGCGGCCAGTTGCGCGCTGTTCACCGGGCCCTCGTGAGCCCGCTGCTCGGCGTACGCGACGACCAGTCCGACCAGCTGGGCGAGGTGGGCCGGCAGCGCCAGCAGCGCCGTCACCGCGATCGTCAGGACGGCAGCCACCGCCGTACCCGGGGTTTCCAGCGGCGCCGCACCGAGCGGCAGGACCGCCACCGACTCCACCATGCTCGCGGCCAGCGATACGCCGATCACGGCCAACAGCACCAGCGCCACCCGGCCGAGCACCAGGCCCGGTCGGTTCCGCAGCATCCGGTGCGATCGGCCGATCGGGTCACTCCGCTCGAACAGGTACACCGGTCCGGCCATGGCCAGCGCGAACATCGCGTAGATGCCGGGCAGGAAACAGAAGCAGAAGCCGACCAGGATGAGCAGCTCGAAGACCAGGCTCCAACCCCAGAGGCCGAGCGCCCGCCGCAGGCCGTAGCGCAGCGCGGTACCGAGGTCGGTCGGCTGACCGGCGGCCTGCCGGGCGATCACCCAGGTGCCGGCGGCCCACCCGACACACTGCACCAGAAGAAAGACCAGAGTCCCCCCGAACAGCACGCCCAGCAACGCGGACATGTCGGCCCAGAAGGCCGCGGGCAGCACGGCCGTGTCGCTGGCAAGCTCGGCCTCCCAGCGTGCCGACGAGTCGACGGCAAGCACGAACAACGACAGCACCGCCGCCGGCAGCACCTGGGTGAGCGCGACGATCGGTAGCAGCAGCCGCCAGCCTCGGCGGACCGCGCCCACGCAGCGCGCGAACCAGCCACCCAGCCCGGCACCGGGCGGAGTGACCAGGGCGTCGGACGGGTCGAGGGCGTATCCGGCCGGCTGGTACCAGCCATAGGGCGGCTGACCCGGGTCGGCCCCGGGGTAGGGCTGACCCGGATAGGGCTGGCCGGGGTAAGGCTGACCCGGGTAGGGCCGGCTCGGGTCGGGCTGACCTGGGTCGGGCTGACCTGGGTAGGGCTGGCCGGGGTAATGGTGACCCGGGTAAGGCTGGCTCGGGTCGGGCTGACCTGGGTAGGGCTGGCCGGGATAAGGCTCGCCGGTATAGGGCGTCGGCATGCCGGGTTGGCCGGGTGCCGGCCCGGCGGGATATTCGCCCCAGGGTGGTAGAGCGCCAGCCGGGCCGGGAGCGGCCGGGTCAGGCGGCAGCGCGCCGGGAGCGGCCGGGTCAGGCGGCAGCGCGCCGGGAGCGGCCGGGGCAGATGGCTCTGAGCCAGAGGCCGCCGGGGCAGGCGGCTGCGGGCCGGAGACCGCCGGGTCAGGTGGCTGCGGGCCGGAGACCGCCGGGGCAGGTGGCTGCCAGCCGGAGGCCGCCGGGTCAGGTGGCTGCGCGCCGGCCTGACCGGCAGACGGGTCCGGTTCACCCGGTGGTGACGAGGACGGAACTGCCGGGGGCGGCTGGTCGGACATGAACCCTCCTCAGCGACGGCTGGATCGGCTCATGATCTTCCCTTGTGAGGTGCCCGCGTCGCAGCCCCCACCGGCCACGATCACGCCACCCCTACCGACGATCGGCCGGCGGGGTGGGTGGCATGCGCTCAGGCGATGACGCGTACCTGCTCGGCCTGAGGGCCCTTCTGGCCCTGGGCGATCTCGAATTCCACCCGCTGGCCGTCGTCCAGCGCCTTGTAGCCGTCCATCTCGATCGCGGAGAAGTGGACGAAGACATCCTGCCCGCCGTCGACGGCGATGAAGCCGTAGCCCTTCTCGGCGTTGAACCACTTCACGGTGCCCTGTGCCACGGTGTTGTCCTCACTCTGCGCGGCGTTCCACTACCCCGGACTGCCGGCGCGCCGGCACCCCGGAAACCACCGGTTTCGGCGATCGGCGACGACCACTGAAACGGTGACCGAAATCGCACGGTACACGAGGCGTGACGGCGGCGCACGACCACAAATCGGACATATTCCGGCCGACGACATCGTCGTACGTCGTTGTGGTAGGCATTCGGTCATGACCACCGTCGCGGACGGGACGGGCCGAGGGCTCACCGAGATCCGGCGGGTCCGGCCCACGGACGCCGGCCGGATGCGCGCGCTGCGCCTGGAGATGCTCGCCGACGCCCCGCTGGCCTTCCTGGAGACCGTCGCCGAGGCGGCCGCCCGACCGCACGCCGAGTACGCCGCCCGGGTCGCCCGGGTCTCGGCCGGTGCCGACACCGCGCAGTTCGTGGCGGACCCGGGCCGTCCGGGCGGCCGGTTGGTCGGGCACGCGGGCGGGATCGCGCACCCCACCGAGCCGGATGTCACCGTGCTCTACGCGATCTACGTCACGCCGGCCTGGCGCGGCAGCGGCCTGCTCGCCGACCTGGTGGCCGCGGTGGCGGCCTGGTCCCGGGCCTGCCGGCGGAACGAGCTGATGCTCGAAGTGGTGGTGGGCAACGACCGCGCCTACCGGGCGTACCAGCGAGTGGGCTTCGTCGACACCGGCGTACGCGTCCCCCACCCCACCATCC
>NZ_POTY01000212.1 GCF_003236315.1 Micromonospora craterilacus | reverse complement strand
GGGCAGGGGGAGAGCGGCGGGGGCTAGGGACTGTAGGCGGTGAGGAAGACGTGGACGGCTTCGTCGGCCCAGTGGTGCAGGTCGGCTTCGGGGTGTGACTCGCGGACGGCGAACATCGCCTCGTTGAGCGGGATCGACAGGATCAGGTAGTTCAGGTGACCTGACCGCGATGGCCGCCGCCACGGCGGCGCTGCTGCCCGTCGCCGAACACCGCAGCCTGGCCGGCGAGTGGCACGGCGTACCGGCGGCGACCCTGGCCCCGGTGCTCGCCGAGTTCCTGCGCCGCGACCGGGCGGGCTGACCGGGCGGACGCGCCCAGAGCCGGACCGGCGGCGGACCGGAGGACGGCCCCAGCGGCCGGCCACGGTGGCCGGGCCACGGGGATGCCGGCCGCCGGGGTTCAGACCTCGTCGATCAGGTCGGCCACCGAGTTGACGATGCGCGACGGGCGGTACGGGTAGCGTTCCGCCTCCGTGCGGGTGCTGATCCCGGTCAGCACCAGGATGGTCTCCAGCCCGGCCTCCAGGCCGCAGAGGATGTCGGTGTCCATCCGGTCGCCGATCATCGCGGTGCTCTCCGAGTGCGCGTCGATCGTGTTCAACGCCGAGCGCATCATCATCGGGTTGGGCTTGCCGACGAAGTACGGCTCCACCCCGGTCGCCTTCGAGATCATCGCGGCGACCGAGCCGGCGGCCGGCAGTGCGCCCTCCACGGACGGGCCGGTGGCGTCGGGGTTGGTGCAGATGAACCGGGCCCCGTCGTTGATCAGCCGGATCGCCTTGGTGATCGCCTCGAAGCTGTAGGTGCGGGTCTCCCCCAGCACCACGTAGTCGGGCGCGAAGTCGCTCAGCACGTAGCCCACCGCGTGCAGGGCCGTGGTCAGCCCGGCCTCGCCGATCACGTACGCCGTGCCGCCCGGCCGCTGGTCGGCCAGGAACTGGGCGGTGGCCAGGGCGGACGACCAGATCGCCTGCTCCGGCACGTCCAGGCCCATCCGGGCGAGCCGGGCCTGCAGGTCGCGCGGCGTGTAGATCGAGTTGTTGGTCAGCACCAGGAACGGCTTGCCGGAGGTGCGCAGCCGGTTGACGAACTCCGGTGCGCCCGGGACGGGCTGGCCCTCGTGCACCAGCACGCCGTCCATGTCGGTCAGCCAGCTTTCGACGGGCTTACGGTCATGCATGATCGTCATTCCCTGGGGGTGTCGGGGATCGCCGGCACGGACGGCGGGCGGTCAGGACGGACGGCGGGGTGGGACGCAGCAGACCGTGGGGCAGGTGTCCCACATCGGCAGCTCGCCGAGCCGGCGGCGCGGGCTCGCCCCGGCCGGGTCGATCCGCTCCCGGACCAGCTCCCGCACCATGGTCACGAAGCGCGGGTCGGTGCCGGGGGTGGCGGCGCGGACGAAGTCCAGGCCGAGTTGCTTGGCCGTGTCCAGCGCCTCGGTGTCGAGGTCCCACACCACCTCCAGGTGGTCGGAGACGAAACCGATCGGGCTGACCACCACGCCGGTGACGCCCTGCTCGGCGAGCGCGGCCAGGTGGTCGTTGATGTCCGGCTCCAGCCACGGCATGTGCGGCGGGCCGGACCGGCTCTGCCAGACCAGTTCGTACGGCAGGTCCGGGGCCGCCGCCGCGTGCACCAGCCGGGCCGTCTCGGCCAGCTGGGCGGTGTACCGGCCGCCGTGCGGGCCGGCACTGTCGGCCATCGAGACCGGTACGGAGTGCGCGGTGAAGACAAGCCGGGTGCTGTCCCGCCGCGCCGGGTCGAGCTGGGCCAGCGCGGCGCGTACCGCGTCGATGTGCGGCTCGACGAAGCCGGGGTGGTCCCAGAACTGGCGCAGCTTCTCGATCGCCGGCGCGTCCGGGCCGACCGCCGCCCGGGCGGCGACGATGTCCTCCTGGTACTGCCGGCAGGAGGAGTACCCGCCGTAGGCGCTGGTGACGAAGGCCAACGCCCGCCGTACGCCGTCGTCGCGCATCTGCGCCACGGTGTCGGCGAGCATCGGCTTCCAGTTCCGGTTGCCCCAGTAGACGGGCAGGTCGAGGCCGTGGCTGGCGAAGTCCGCGCGGATCGCCGCGAGCAGTTCCCGGCACTGCTCGTTGATCGGCGAGACGCCGCCGAAGTGCTGGTAGTGCTCGGCGACCTCCGCCAACCGCTGCGGCGGGATGCCCCGCCCCCGGGTCACGTTCTGAAGGAACGGCAGCACGTCGTCCGGCCCCTCCGGGCCACCGAAGGACACCAGCACCACCGCGTCGTACGCCATGGGCCCATTCTTCCCGGTGCCCGGCGGCAGCCCGGCAACGCCCCCGGGTCCCGGCCGTTAAAAGGGGGCCCCTGCTATACCGCAGACGTTAAGAAGGGGCCCTTCCTTTCACCTAGGCGCCGATGGCGTGGTAGCCGCCGTCGACGTGCACGATCTCGCCGGTGGTGGCCGGGAACCAGTCCGACAGCAGCGCGAGGCAGGCCCGGGCGGCCGGCTCCTGGTCGGTGAGGTTCCAGCCCAGCGGGGCCCGCTCGGACCAGGCGTCCTCGAACTGCTCGAAGCCGGGGATCGACCTGGCGGCCATGGTGCGCAGCGGCCCGGCGGAGACCAGGTTGCTGCGGATGCCCTGCTTGCCCAGGTGCAGGGCGAGGTAGCGGGAGGCGGATTCCAGCCCGGCCTTGGCCACGCCCATCCAGTCGTAGACCGGCCACGCCTGGGTGGCGTCGAAGGTCAGCCCGACCACCGAGCCGCCCGGCGACATCAGCGGCAGGGCCGCGACCGCGAGGGATTTGTAGGAGTACGTCGAGACGTGCAGCGCGGTCGCCACGTCCTCCCAGGAGGCGTCGAGGAACCCGCCGCCGAGGCAGCTCTGCGGGGCGAACCCGATCGAGTGCACCACCCCGTCGAGGCCGTCGACGTGCTCCCGGACCTTGTCGGCCAGCCCGGCGAGGTGCTCGGCGCTGGTCACGTCCAGCTCGATCACGGGGGCCGGCTCGGGCAGCCGCTTGGCGATCCGCTCCACCAGCGAGAGCCGGCCGTAGCCGGTGAGCACGACCTGGGCGCCGTTCTCCTGGGCGAGCTTCGCCACCGAGAAGGCGATCGAGGCGTCGGTGATGACACCGGTGACGAGCAGCCGCTTACCGGCCAGCAGTCCGGACATTAGGCTCATTCCTCCGTGGCAGGTGGGGTCGGGGCGCAGGCGCCGCGCGGTCCAGGTTGAAGAAGGTTCAGTGGCCCATGCCCAGGCCGCCGTCGACCGGGATGACCGCGCCGGAGACGTAGCCGGCGCTGTCGCCGGCCAGCCAGGTGACCACCGCGGCGACCTCGTCCGGGCTGGCCATCCGGCCGGCCGGGATCGACTTGAGGATCTCCGCCTTGCGCTCCGCGGTGAGTACGGCGGTCATGTCGGTCTCGATGAAGCCGGGCGCGACCACGTTGGCGGTGATGTTGCGGGTGCCCAGCTCCCGGGTGATCGAACGGGCCACCCCGACCAGGCCGGCCTTGCTGGCCGCGTAGTTGACCTGGCCGGCGCCGCCAGACAGGCCGACCACCGAGGAAATGAAGATCATCCGGCCCCACTTGGCCCGCAGCATCTTCGCCGAGGCGCGCTTGGCGCAGCGGTACGCGCCGGTCAGGTTGGTGTCCAGCACCCGGGTGAACTGCTCCTCGGACATCCGCAGCAGCAGCGTGTCGTCGGTGATGCCGGCGTTGGCGACCAGCACCTCCACCGGCCCCAGCTCCGCCTCGACCGCGGCGAAGGCGGCATTCACCGACTCGGCGTCGGTGATGTCGCACTGCACGCCGAACAGACCGTCCGGCGCCCCGCTGCCCCGGTGGGTGATCGCCACCCGGTCGCCCTGCTTGGCGAAGGCCTGCGCGATGGCCAGACCGATCCCGCGGTTGCCGCCGGTAACCAGCACAGTTCGAGACACGGTGCGTCCTCTCCAAAGATCGCTGCGGGTTGGAGACTAGGCGTTACCGCACGGTAATCACTAACCCGCCCCACGTCATACCGGGGTACGACCCGCCGGATCACCCTGCGGTCGCACGACGGGAGCACCCGGCCCGAACTAGCCTGCGAGGTTATGGACCGCAGTACCCTCCGTGGGGCCCTGGCGGCCCTGCGTCGCACCGTGGCCGGGCCGGACTATCGCCGAGTCCGGCTCCCGCTGGGCTGGCTGCGTTCCCGGCCCCGGGCGACGGCCGCCCTGCGGACCCTCGGACTGCTGGCCCTGCTCGGGCTGACGCTGATCACCGCGCAGTTCCTGCTCGACTCGCGCAGGTTGCCCGTCGCCACCGCCTGGGTGATCGCGATTCTCGCCGTCGCGCCGCTGCCGCTGCTGCTGACCCGCCCACTGCTGGCCTGGCGGATCATGTTCGTCGGGCAGTTGTTCGGCACCTTCAACCGGCGGCCGACCGACGACTGGCCGTGGAGCCCGACCCAGATCCTGGTCATCGTGGTCGTGCTCACCACCGTGGCCGCGCGGGTCGACCGGGCCGTGCTGGCCTGGGTCGGGCTGTTCAGCCTTCTGCCGGTCTGGATCTTCGTGCCGCCCCGCAACCAGGTCGGCATCACCCTGCTGTTCGTCGCGCTGCTGCTCGTCGGCGACCTGGTACGGCACAACCTGCTGGCCCGGCGGGCGTTGGCCGAGCAGGCCGAGCTGAGCGAGCTGGAACAGGCCCGGCGCGGGGTGCTGGAGGAACGCACCCGGATCGCCCGGGAGATGCACGACGTGGTCGCGCACCACATGTCGATGATCGCCGTGCAGGCGGAGACCGCGCCGTACCGGCTGTCCGCCGTACCCGAGCCGGCCCGGGCCGAGTTCGTCGCCATCGCCGACTCCGCCCGGGCGGCACTGACCGACATGCGGCGGCTGCTGGGCGTACTGCGCAGCGAGTCGGAGGATCCGCAGACCGCGCCGCAGCCCGGCCTGGCGGAACTGCCCGCACTGGTGGCCGCCGCCCAGCGGGCCGGCATGACGGTGACCCTGAGCACGGACATCCCCGCCGAGCCGTCGGCCCCGGTCGGGCTGGCCGCGTACCGGATCGTCCAGGAGGGCCTGGCCAACGCGGCCCGGCACGCGGCCGGCGCCGCGGTGCGGGTCACCGTGCGGGAACTGGCCGGCGGACTGGCGGTACGGGTGGTGAACTCGGGCGAGGGCAGCCCGGCCGGGCCGGACGCACGCGGCGGCGGGCAGGGGCTGACCGGCATGCGGGAACGGGCCAGCGCCCTCGGCGGCACCTGCGTCGCCGGACCCACCAGCGACGGTGGCTATGCGGTGGAGGCGCTGCTACCCGGCGACCGGGAGGGCGGGACACCATGATCCGGGTGCTGATCGCCGACGACCAGGCGATGGTCCGGCAGGGCTTCGGTGCGTTGCTGGCCGCCCAACCGGACCTGCTGGTGGTCGGCGACGCCGCCGACGGCGCGCAGGCGGTCGCCGAGGCCCGCCGGCTCGACCCGGACGTGGTGCTGATGGACGTGCGGATGCCGGTGCTCGACGGCCTGGGCGCGACCCGCAAACTGCTCGGCGACCGACCGGCCGAAGGTGCTCATCCTCACCACCTTCGACCTGGACGACTACGTCTACGAGGCGCTACGCGCCGGAGCCAGCGGCTTCCTGCTCAAGGACGCCCCGGCCGCCGACCTGGTGCACGCGGTGCGGGTGGTCGCCGCCGGTGACGCGCTGCTCGCCCCCGCCGTCACCCGCCGGCTGATCGCCGAGTTCGCGGCCCGGCCGCAGCGGCAGCGGCACCGGCCCACCGCCCTCGCCGCGCTCACCCCCCGGGAGACCGAGGTGCTGCGGCTGATCGCCCGGGGCCGGTCCAACACCGAGATCGCCGCCGAGCTGATCGTCGCCGAGCAGACCGTCAAGACCCACGTCGGCCGGATCCTGGCCAAGCTCCAGTTGCGCGACCGCGCCCAGGCCGTCGTCCTCGCGTACGAGACCGGGCTGGTCGCCGCCGGGGAGTAGTCCCTTGGTACCAGGCCGGGAACCGCTCCCCGGGTTGACGCCCGCCGCCCGCCGCCCCGCGCAGGCTCGCACCACCGATCGGTGCGAAGGGAGCACGTCATGGTGTGCAGGCATGTCTTCCGGCTGGGCCTCGCGACACTGCTCGGGGCCGGGCTGGTAGCGCCGCCGACCGGAGCGCCGGCCGGCCTGCCGGCGGGCTTCGTCGAGGCGTACCCGGTGACAGCCGCAGCGATGGACGCGGCCGGGCCGCCGTACGCCGGCTGGGCCAGCGGTGGGCGGCGGTTCCTGGCCTTCGACGCCCGTGGCGACGGCCGCGCCGTCGAGGTGGTCGGTGACCTGGCCACCGCGGACCGGATCGCGGTGCTGGTCCCCGGGGTGGGCAGCCGGCTGCCCGACTTCGACCGCGGGCTGGGCGGCGTCGCCCGGCGCGCCCTCGCCCGGCAGGCCCGGGACCTGCACGCCGCGCTGCGCCGCGCCGAACCGCAGGCCCGGGTCGCGGTGCTGGCCTGGCTCGGCTACGACCCACCCGACGGCGTCGCCGCCGCGGCCACGCCGGCCAGCGCCCGCCGGGGCGCCCGCGCCCTCGCCGAGCAGCTGCGCGTGCTGGCGGTCCGGCGGCCTTCCGCGCACGTCACGCTGGTCGGGCACAGCTACGGCGCGCTGGTCGTCGGGCTGGCGACGGTCGACGCCCCGCCGCAGGTCACCGACGTGGTGACCCTCGGCGGCGTGGGGACCGGGGTGGACCGCGCCGACCGGCTCGGCCCGGCCCGGGTGTGGGCGGCCGAGGCGCCGGACGACTGGATCCGCCGGGTGCCGCCGGTGCGGCTGCCCGGGATCGGGCACGGGGTCCGGCCGGGCGACCCGTCCTTCGCGGCGCGGCCCCTGCCGGTCGCGGCGACCGGCCACGACGGGTACCTGCTACCCGGCGGGCCGACCCTCGCGGCCGTCGCCGAGGTGGTGCTGCACGGCACGACAGGGATCCGGCCGACGCCCGGCGGGCCGCTGCCGGCAACCCAACGTGACGCAGATGCGGTCACGGTGGCCGCCGGTCCGGCGGCGGGAGCCGCCCGGTGAGCGCCGACCGGGTCGACGGCGGGAGCCGGGCGATGCTCGCCGACCGGGTCGACGCCCGCCCGCATCGCGACCCTGCCGTCGACGGGCTGCGGGCGTA
Organism: Micromonospora craterilacus; assembly: GCF_003236315.1. GTDB lineage: Bacteria > Actinomycetota > Actinomycetes > Mycobacteriales > Micromonosporaceae > Micromonospora > Micromonospora craterilacus. Next base: position 5,744 of record NZ_POTY01000212.1, on the reverse strand, counting down.
CGCCGCCGCCGGGGTGGTGCTCGGCCACTGGCTGGTCACCGGCCTGGTGCTCGACGCCGGAGGCACCCTGACCCAGGCCAGCCCGCTGACCGCGATGCCCGCCCTGGCCCCGGCCAGCTGGGCGTTGCAGACCCTCGGGCTGTTCTTCTTCACCGCCGGGTACGCCTCGGCCCGCTCGATCACCCGGCACCCCGGCCCGGGCTGGCGCACCCGCCGGCTGCGCCGGCTGGTCCTGCCGGCGGTGGCGCTGCTCGGCACCAGCGCGGCCGTGCTGCTGACCGCCACCGTGGCGGGCGTACCCGACGGCACCGTGTCGGTCGCGCTGAAGCTGGCGGTAAGTCCACTGTGGTTCCTGGCCCCGCTGCTCACCTTCGTCCTGCTCACCGGTCCGCTGCGCGCCGCCGTACGCCGGTGGGGCCCGCTGCGTTGCGTCGTCGCGGCGACGGCCGTGGTGGGCGCGGTCGACCTGGCCACCCGGCTGCTTCCCGCCGGCACCGGGCTGCCGCCGGTGACCGTGCTGGCCGCCTGGGCGGTGCCGTACCTGCTGGGCCTGGCCCATGCCGACGGACGGCTGACCGCTCGGCGGGACGCGGTGCGGCTGGTCACCGTCGGGGCGGCCGGGCTCGCCATCCTGGTCACCCTGGGCTACCCGGTCAGCGCGGTCGGGGTGCCCGGGGCCGGCCGGTCCAACCTGGATCCGCCGTCCCTGCTGGTGGTGGCGCTCGCGGTCAGCCAGGTCGGGCTCGGCCTGCTGGCCCGGCCGGCGCTGGCCCGGCTGCTACGCCGGCCGCTGCCCCGGCGGCTGGTCGATGGGATCAACCGGCACGCCGTCCGGATCTACCTCTGGCACCAGCCGGTGCTGGTCGGCGTGGCCGTGCTCGCGGCCCGCACCGGAGCCACCCTGCCGGGCCTGCACACCAGCCCCGACGGCCCGACCTGGCTGCTGGCCCGGCTCGGCTGGCTGCCATTCCTGGCGGTCGTCCTGGCGGCCCTGGTCCATCGACGCCGGCCCCACGGCGATGAACGGCGGCGGATCGTGGACCGGTCGGCCGAGTGTGTCCGATCCCCCGCCCGGGTGTACGATGATCCCCGTTTGCGGGCCGCTCGGCGGCCCGTACCGCTCCGGACCCGCCGACCGCAGGAGGTGATCGCTGTGCCAGATAGCGATCCTCCCAGTCGTGGCCGGGCCGATCGCCAGCCGCGCTGAGCCTCGCTCCGCCTGAGCTGGCCCCGCTCCCCGGGCCACCCGTCCCGCCCTCCGGCGCTTTCGCCGGGATGGCGGAGCGCGCGGGTGTCACCGGAAGCCGTCCGGTCACGACTTCGTGTGTGCGCGTCCTTGGTCCACCCCTGCGGTCCGCCCTGCCCCGGGCCGCCGAGTCGCCACCCCGGAGCCTGTCATGAGCCGTTACGTCGCCCCGCTGGGCTTCACCCTCGCCGCCGTCTGGGTGGCCGTCCTGTTCTTCATGGCCAGCAGCAGCCACTGACCCGCCGGCCCGGCGGTCAGAGCATCCGGGAGGACCAGAGCAGGCTGAAGGCGCCGGCGCACAGGGCCAGCAGCAGGGCCAGGCCCGCGTACCACTGGGTGATCTCCCGAGGCTCGGTGCGGAACCCGATCGAGCTGCCCATGTCCTGGTACACCTGCTTCAGCTCGCTCACCGAGGCCGCCTCGTAGAAGTAGCCCTCGGTGGTCTCGGCCAGCTCGGCCAGGGCGAGCCGGTCCACCGGCACCCGCTGCAACTGACCCGCGATGTCGACGTGGCCCGAGTCGGTGCCGAAGGCGATGGTGGAGACCGGCACGTTCGCCGCCTGCGCCGCAGCGGCGGCCTCCTCCACCGACCGGCCGGCCGTGCGGTAGCCGTCCGACAGCAGCACGATCCGGGCCGGTGGGATGCCCGCCGCGCCGTCGGCCGGCACCGACCGGATCGCCTCCAGACAGGTGAAGACCGCCTCCCCGGTGGCCGTCGCCTCGGCCAGCACCAGCCCGTCGATGGCACTGGTCACCGCCGGACGGTCCTTGGTCGGCGGCACCAGCACGTTGGCCGACTTGGCGAACGACACCAGCCCGACGTTGTACGTCTCGGGCAGCTCGCCGACGAACTGCTTGGCCGCCTCCTGGGCGGCCTCCAGCCGGTTCGGCGCCACGTCGTCGGCCTGCATCGACAGTGACACGTCGATGGCCAGCATGATGGTGGCCCGCTCCAGCGGTTCCCGGGTGTCGACCGCCGGCCGGGCCAGCGCGCCGGCCAGCACCAACAGGGCGAGCAGGAACGCGGTCGCCGGCACGTACCGCCGCCAGCCCAGCCCCTGCGGGGCGACGGTACGCAGCAGCTCCACGTTGGTGAACCGCATCGCGTAGTCCCGGCGACGCAACTGCCGCCAGACGTACAGCGCGGCGAGGGCGAGCACCGGCAGCACGGCCAGCAGCCACCACGGTTGCAACAGTCGAATCATCGTGTCGTCCCTCGGGTGCGGGCGTGCCGCTGCGCGGCCACGAAGCGCACCATGTCCAGCAGCCAGTCTCGGTCCGTACGCAGTCGCAGGTGCGCGGCACCGCCGGCGCGCAACGCGGCGGAGATCTCCGCGCGCTGGGCGGCGGCGGCCGCGGCGTAGCGATGCCGCAGCCCCGGGTCGGCGGTCTGCACCTCGTGCAGCTCGCCGGTCTCCGGGTCGACCACCGGCAGCACCCCCACGTCGGGCAGCTCCAGCTCGCGGGGATCGACCACCTCGACCGCCAGCACATCGTGCCGTACCCGCAGCTTGCGCAACGGCCGGGACCACTGCGCCGGCGGGGCGAGGAAGTCGGAGATGACCACCGCGACGCCGCGCCGACGCGGCGGGCGGTTGAGCATGTCCACCAGCGCCCCGAGATCGCTACGGCCGGGCCGGATCTCGGTGGCCGCGATGGCCCTCAGCAGGCCCTGCGCCTCCTTGCGCCCGGCCCGGGCGGGCAGCCGGACCAGCCGACCGGGACCCGCCGGTGGGGGCGCCGCCCGCCAGCCGCGCCGCGGCGCGGGGGCATCGCCGCCGCTGCCCACCACCGCACCGATCCGGTTGCCGCCCCGCACGGTCAGGTGCGAGATGGCGGCCGCCGCCGCGATCACCACGTCCCGCTTGAGCCACCGGCCGGTGCCGAAGTCCAGGCTCGCCGACAAGTCCACCGCCAGCCACGTCTCCAGCTCACGGTCGGCAACGGTACGCCGTACGTGAGGCGTCGTGGTGCGGGCGGTGACCGGCCAGTCCATCCGGCGCACGTCGTCGCCGGGGCGGTACTCCCGCGACTCACCCGCCTCGCTGCCCGGCCCCGGCAGCAGGCCGGCGTAGTCGCCCTGCAGCAGCCCGTCGAGCTTGCGGGTGACCAGCAGTTGCAGCCGGGACAGCACCGCATCGGAGCGGTTGGTGGCCGCGTCCGCGCTGCGGTCCCGATTGCCGGGCAGAGGGGTGGTCGAGGTCACGGCCGCTGCCCGGGCCACCCCGAAGTCGGGGCCACGGCACCCGGCGGCGGTGTCGGTGTCGCCTGCTGCCGGGGCGCCACCGACGGCAGCGGAATGGTCGACAGCACCCGGTGCACCACGTGGTCGGCCGGCACGTCGTCGGCGAGCGCGTCGTAGCTGAGCACCAGCCGGTGCCGCAGGATGTCCGGCGCGATGTCCTGCACGTCCTGCGGCAGGGCGTAGTCCCGGCCGCGCATCAGCGCCAGCGCCCGGGTCGCCCGGACCAGACCGAGCGAGGCCCGGGGGCTGGCACCGTACTGGATCAGTTGCGCGACGTCGGGCATGCCGTGCTCGGCCGGGGTACGCGTGGCCAGCACCAGCCGCACCGCGTAGTCGACCAGCGCGTTGTGTACGAAAACCTGGTCGGCCTTGTGTTGCAGGGCGATCAGGTCTTCGGTGTCGAACACGCGGGTAGGCTCGGGTGCGGCCACCCCCATCCGGTAGACGATCTCCCGCTCCTCGGCGTCGGTCGGGTAGCCGACGACGATCTTCATCAGGAACCGGTCCCGCTGCGCCTCCGGCAGCGGGTAGACCCCCTCCTGCTCGATCGGGTTCTGCGTCGCCATCACCAGGAACGGGTTCGGCACCCGGTGGCTCTCACCCCCGATGGAGACCTGCCGCTCGCTCATCACCTCCAGCAGCGCCGACTGCACCTTGGCCGGCGCGCGGTTGATCTCGTCGGCGAGCAGGAAGTTGACGAAGACCGGGCCCAGCTCCACGTCGAACTTCTCGCTGGACTGTCGGTAGATCCGGGTGCCCATGATGTCGGCCGGCACCAGGTCGGGGGTGAACTGCACCCGGGCGAACGACCCGCCGACCACCTTGGCGAGCGTCTCCACGGCGAGCGTCTTGGCCACCCCCGGTACGCCCTCCAGCAGGCAGTGCCCCCGGGCGAGCAGCGCCACGAACATCCGCTCCACCATCCGGTCCTGCCCGACGATCACCCGCTTGATCTCGAACAGCGCCCGCTCCAGGAGGCTGGCGTCCTGGGCCGGGGTGGTCGGCGGCGTGGACGCCTGCGGCTGCGCCCCGTTCGGCGTCGGGGCGTCGGGCGTGGTCGGCTGGGCCACCGGTCCTCCACAGCATGATCGGTCGTCGCGACGTGTGCGCTACCAAGCCTCGCATGCCCGACTGAGTACGGACGTGGGGAGCGACCGATTTCCGCCACGCCGTCCGTCCCGCGCCAGGCGAATCGCCGATCACCAGTGGACAGATGCCGCCCCGGCGTGTGTACCATTCACCCGTCGCCGGGCGGCTTCCCCCGTGGCCGCCCGGCGCTCACCCTCTCCCGTCGCCCTAGACTGGCCGGGATGAGCGACCCCGACCTTCCCACCGAGGCCCTGATCTGTTCGGCCCGCGGGTGTCGCGCCCCCGCCGGATGGGCACTGCGCTGGAACAATCCTCGCCTTCACGAGCCCGATCGGCGCAAGACCTGGCTCGCCTGCGACGCGCACCGCACCTCCCTGGGTGACTTCCTCACCGCGCGAGGCTTCCTGCGCGAGGTCGCCCCGCTGGCCGAATCGCCTACGCTCGAAGGGTGGACGCGTACAACGAGAGACCAGACCGGTGAGCGATGAGGCATTGGGCGGCCCGCCGCCTGCCGGGCCGCTCGAGCCGTGGCCGGAGACCGTCCGGTGGCAGTCGATCTCGTCCGACCTGATCTGGGTGGAGTTGCTGCGACTGTCGGGCCTGGTGGCCGTCTTCTCGATCGCGCTCGGCGCCGGTTGGGCGCTCAGCGGGGCCTGGCCCCTCGGCCTGGCGCTCGGCGTCGTCCTGCTGTTCGCCGTCTGGCGGTCGGTGACCATCGTCCGGGCGGTACGCGCCTGGGGCTACGCCGAACGCGAGGACGACCTGCTGGTCCGGCACGGGCTGCTGGTCCGCCGGCTGTCCATCGTGCCGTACTCCCGGATGCAGTTCGTCGACGTCAGCGCCGGCCCGCTGGAGCGGGCGTTCGACCTGGCCACCGTGCAGTTGCACACCGCCGCCGCGGCGAGCGACGCCCGGGTGCCCGGCCTGCGTCCGGCAGAGGCGTCCCGGCTGCGCGACCGGCTCACCGCGCTCGGCGAGGACCGGGCGGAAGGGTTGTGAGCGGCCCGGCCGGCTGGGGCTCGGACCGGCCCGCGCCTCCCCCCGCCGACGCACCACCACCCGTACCGCCGGCCGCGTCCCCCGCCGGTGACGCGGCCCCAACGCCCGACGCCGAGTCGCATGACCGGCGGCCCGAGGCCGCACCTCAGCCGTCCGCAACACCGC
>NZ_POTY01000211.1 GCF_003236315.1 Micromonospora craterilacus | reverse complement strand
GAAGAGCACCTCGCCTTGCGGGGGTGGCGGCTCGCCGCTGGCCGACGGGGGCAGCACCAGTGCCTGCCACGGCTCGCCCAGACCGGACCAGGGGCTGGTCAGGCCCTGCCGGTCGGCCCGGCTGAAGCCGAAGCGCCGGTAGTACGCCGGATCGCCGAGCACCACTACCAGCCGCTCGCCGAGTTCCGTGGCCGCCTCCACGGCGGCCTGTACCACGGCGGAGCCGAGCCCGATCCGCTGCCGGTGCGGCGCCACCGCCACCGGGCCGAGGGCCAACGCCGCGGTGCTACCGCCGTCCGAGCCGACCACGACCCGGGTGAGCAAGGCGTAGCCGACGATCTCGCCACCGTACTCGGCGACCATCGCCAGCTCCGGCAGCCAGGCGTCGCTGCCACGCAGCTCGTCGACGAGCCGTACCTCCGGTGGGGTGGCCACGTCGGGCCGGGCGAAGGCGGCGGCCAGCACCCGGCGGACCGCGCCGGTGTCGGCCGGATCCTCGGGGCGTAGCCGCAGCGTCGTCACGCGGCGAGGTTACCCCGCGCGGCTCGTCCATCCGCGACTGTCGCTCGAAAACGGCGTGGCGCCGTGACCACCCGATCGATCGAGATCGGCCGTTGCGGGGGATGGCGGTGCCCACGACGGGGTATGACTTGTCCATGAAGCCCGTACGATCCCTCGCCCGCGCCATGTTGAGCGGCATCTTCGTGATCAGCGGGGCCCGCAACCTTGCGAACCCCGATCGCCTGGTATCCGCCGCGAAGCCGGTCACCGATCGGGTGACGCCGTTGCTGGAGCGGGTGCATCCCCGCCTGCCCACGGACACCGAGACGCTGGTCCGGGCCAACGCCGTGGTGCAGGTCGGTGCCGGGCTGATGCTGGCCACCGGGAGGTTCAGCCGACCGGCGGCGCTGGTCCTCGCCGGCACGCTGATCCCGGTGACCCTCGCCGGGCATCCCTTCTGGAAGCAGGACGACCCGGTCGCCCGCAACAACAACCAGATCCACTTCCTGAAGAACCTCGGTCTCTTCGGTGGGCTTCTGCTCGCTGCAGCGGACACGGAGGGCAAGCCGGGGCTACGTTGGCGGGCCGGGCACCGGATCGGCCACTCCCGACGGTCGGTACGCCGTGCCGTCCGGACCGCCCGTCGCGAGGCCCGACTCGCCGTCCGATCGGCGTCCACCGCGCGTCGGCTCCCAGGCTGAGCTGCGGCTATTCGCCTCACCCCCGGCTAAGGCCGCGAATCACCTGAACCGCCCGCCAGGCGTTAACGCGGTGGAAATGTCAAGAGAATGTGTGGGATCGGACACGGTCGCATAACGCGGGAGGCAGTGACGTGAGGCGCCGTTCTAGGCTCCGTGCGGGACCTGGACGGGTAGGACGATCTTGGTACGGGGGTGGCCACGCCATGCCGACGAGCGTCGGTAGAGGGCTGGACCGCCTCGCCACAGTCCGTCGCGTAACGCGTGGGATCGATCGCAGGACAGTCGTACGGGCCAGCTTCGTGGCCGCCGTCGCCTACGCCGCATGGCTCGCCATCGGCGCTTTCGGGCGGCCGTACAACTTCTTCGACATGAAGATCTACCACGGCGCGGTGGTCTGGTGGGCGAGCGGACACGAGCTGTACGACTTCGTCGCGCCCGACACAAACCTGGGTTTCACCTACCCACCGTTCGCCGGCCTGGCCATGCTGCCGATGGCGCACCTGCCGGTCGCCGCTGCCGGCCTGGTGAACGCCCTGGTCAGCATCGCCGCCCTGGCCGTGGTGCTGGCCGCACTGCTGCGCCCGATCGTCGACCGGCTGGCCTGGCCACTGTGGTACACGGTGGCCATCGCCACGCCGCTCGCCATCGCCATCGAGCCGACCCGGGAGACGCTCGGCTACGGGCAGGTCAACGTGCTGCTGTTCGCGCTGGTCATGGCCGACCTGGTCGCCCTGCGCTGGCGGTCCCGCCGGGGCACCCACCAGGCGGAGGACGACGGCCCGCTGCTGCGGTTCGTCTACGGCGGCGCCTGGGCCGGCGTGGGAATCGGCCTGGCCACCGCCGTCAAGCTGACCCCGGCCCTGTTCATCTTCTATCTGATGATCACTCGGCAGTGGCGGGCGGCCACCATCGCCATCGGCACCAGCGTCGCTGTGACGATCGGCAGTTTCGGCATCGTCGGCGCCGAGTCCCGGGCCTACTTCGGCAGTGTGCTGTGGCAGACCGAGCGGGTAGGCGCCGCCGACATGACGCCCAACCAGTCCCTGGCCGGCCTGCTGGCCCGGCTCTACGACTCGATCGAGACCCCCGGGCTGCTCTGGCTCGCCTTCTCCGTGCTGGTGCTGGCGCTCGGCCTGTCCCGGGCCACCAACGCCCACGCCGACGGTGACGAACTCACCGCCTTCACCCTGGTCGGCCTGACCGCCAACGTGATCAGCCCGATCTCCTGGACGCACCACCTCGTCTGGGTGATTCCGGCGATCATCGTGCTGGCCGACGCCGCGGTGCGCCGCCACGACGCCAGCCGCGGTTTGGCCCAGCGCTCCGCCCCGGGGCCGTACGGCGGGCCGCCGGGGGTGTCCGGGCTCCGCCCGCCGATCTGGTACCCGACGCTGACCGGGCTCCGGCACGGCATCGCCGCAATCGGGCTCTACCTGCTCTTCCTGATCTCCCCGATCTGGCCGTACGAACACCAGTTGCCGGAGGTATCGCACTACCAGGACGGCCTGTTCGGCGCGCTGATGGAGAACTCCCTGGCGCTGGCCCTGATCGTGCTGGTCGCCGCACTGCCCTGGCGGCCCGGCGCGGAACCCGCCTTCTACACCGACCGGATGGCACGCGCCGCGTTCTTGTACGGGCGGCGGTAAACGCGACGCCCGACACCCGCCGGTGCCGGGCGCGGCCGGTGGCACGACCGCGCCGGCCTCAGGGGCAGTTGACCCACTCCTCGGTGCCGTCGGCGAAGACCTGCCGCTTCCAGATCGGCAGTTGAGCCTTCACCTCGTCCACCAGGCGGGCGCAGGCGGCAAACGCAGCACCCCGGTGCGCGGTGCTGACCGCCGCCACCAGGGCCGTGTCGCCGATGGCGAGCGGGCCGATCCGGTGCGACACCGCCACCGCGTACACCTCGGGTTCGGCGGCGATCTTGTCGGCGACCTCCCGCAGCACCCGCTCGGCGCTCGGGTGCCCCTCGTACTCCAGGCTGGTCACCGCGCGGCCGTGGTCGTGGTCGCGGACCACGCCGGCGAACGAGACAACCGCGCCGGCCCGACGGTCGGCGACCGCCGCCTCGTGCGCGGCGACGTCCAGCGGCTGGTCGGTGACCGTGCCGATCACGGTCACCATGCCCGCTCCCCGGGCAGCAGCGGCAGCGGCACCACCGGCACCCGGTCCCCGGCCGCGCCGTTGGTGTCCGGCCGGATCACTGCGAACCCGTCCGCGCCGGAGAGCCCGCGCAGCATCGCCGAGCCGACGTGCCGGACCGGGTAAGCCGTCCCGGCGACCCGGTCGAGGCGGACCAGGGCCAGGTGGGTGTAGTCACCGCGCCCCGGGACGGGCTCGGCGAGGGTGGCGTGCGGCAGCACCGGCATCGGCCGGCCGGCGAGACCGGCCAGCAGCGGGGCGACCAGCGAGACCAGGGCGACGACGGCGGACTGCGGGTTGCCGGGCAGCCCGGCGACGAACCGGACCCGGCCGTCGGCGTCGACCAGCCGGGCCAGCAGCATCGGAAAACCGGGACGCACCGCGACGGTGTTGACCACGTAGTCCGCGCCGAGCGCCGCCAGCGAGGGGTGCAGGTGGTCGACCGGGCCGTGCATGGTGCCACCGGTGGTGCAGACCAGGTCGGCGTCGGCCAACGCGGTACGCAGCGCGGCCACGTGGGCGGCCAGCGTGTCCGCGACCGGGCCGACCACGTCCGCCGGACGCACCTGGCAGCCGTACCGGCGCAGCCAGGCCGGCACCGCCGGGCCCAGCGCGTCGCGGACCCGGCCGGCCGCGGGCGGGCCCGCCGTCAGCAGTTCGTCGCCGAAGACCAGCAGCGCCGCCCGGGGCTGCCGGCGTACCCGCAGGGTGTCGTACCCGCAGGAGGCGGCCAGGCCGATCACCGCCGGGTCGACGGGCGTCCCGGCCGGAAGCAGTTCCTCACCGGCGGACGCCTCCTCGCCGGGGCGCCGCCACTCCGGGGCCGTGCGCGGCACGCCGTCGACCAACCCGTCCGGCGTACGCGTCGAATCCTCCACCCGCAGCACGGCGGACGTGCCCTCCGGCACCATCGCACCGGTGGCGATCTCGACGGTCGTCCCGTCCTCGGTCAACGGTGCCGGTGTGGTGCCGGCCAACACTCGGCCGACCACCCGCCACGGGCCGGCGCCGCGCAGCGCCCAGCCATCCACACTGGACGTCGGAAAGGCCGGTAGGTCGGTCCGGGTGGTGAGCGGTTCGGCGAGAGTGTGCCCGTCGGCTTCGGCAAGCGGACGCTCGACGGCGGGTGGTGCGGCGGCCAGGCCGACCGCGTACACCCGGGAGCGCGCCTGCTCCCAATCGGCCGGCCGTGGCGCGGCGGCCTGATCGGCAGCGGATGCGGTTTCCGTTCTCACCCGGCCGAGCCTATCGGGTTCGCTAATGATCGCCGCCGCGTAACTGGTCCACGGTGTGGGCCAGAATCGGCCCCAGCACGGCGAGCCCGTCGCGCGCCCCGCCGGTCGAACCGGGCAGGTTCACCACCAGCGTGCGGCCGGCCACCCCGGCCACGCCTCTGGACAGCGCCGCGGTGGGCACCTTGTCGCGGCTGTGCGCGCGGATCGCCTCCGCGATGCCGGGGATCTCGTAGTCGAGCAGCGCCCTGGTCACGTCGGGGGTGCGGTCGGTCGGGGTGATCCCGGTGCCGCCGCTGGTCAACACCACGTCGACGGCGTCCGCCACGGCCGCCGACACCGCCCGACCGACCGGCTCGCCGTCGGGCACCACCACCGGCTCGTCCACCGCGCAACCCAGCTCGCGCAGACCGGCGACGAGCAGCGGGCCGCTGGTGTCGGCGTAGACGCCGGCGGCGGCCCGGTTGGAGGCCACCACCACCCGGGCGCGGATCACGGCCGGTCCTCCGGACGCTCCCACCGGCCCGTCTTCCCGCCCTCCTTGCACAGCACCCGGACCGCGTCGACGCTGGCCGCCGGGTCCACCGCCTTGACCATGTCGACCAGGGCCAGCCCGGCGACCGCGACCGCAGTCAACGCCTCCATCTCGACGCCGGTGCGGTCGGCCGTACGGGCGGTCGCGGTGATCTCGACCGTGTCGGCGGTCAGCGCCAGGTCGACTGTGACGCCGTGCAGGGCGATCGGGTGGCAGAGCGGGATCAGGTCGGGGGTGCGCTTGGCACCCATGATCCCGGCCAGCCGCCCGACCGCGAGCGCATCGCCCTTGGGCAGCCCGTCGCGGCGCAGCAACTCGATCACCTCGGGCGTGGTGCGCAGCCGGCCGGCCGCGACGGCCGAACGGCCGGTGACCTGCTTGGCGGAGACATCGACCATGCGTGCCGCGCCGGCCATGTCGACGTGGGTGAGCTGGGCGGGTTCGGTCACGGTCGCGAGCCTATCTCCCTGACCGGACGGAGCCGTCCAAGCTGTGCTCGGAAGGAGCGGCGCGGTCGCACCGCTCCTTCCTCACCAGCCTGCCGCGCGGGTAGCTGGGGATACCTGACGGCAGCTGCCGCGACGAGACCCTGCCCCTGGCGGATCTCCCCCCGTCTGCGAACGGGCCGGACGCTACCGGGGCCGGCGATAAGAAATCGATAAGAAGGCTTACCTGATGCCGGTGCTCAGTTCCGAACCCTCGGTGAGCGGCTCAGCCGCGAGGGCGGTCTCGGCCAGCCGACGCGCGATCTCGAACCGTTCCGGTACGCCCATCCGACGGAAGATCGCCAGTGCTCGCTCCCAGTACCGGCGCGCCGCCACCGCATCGACGGCGAAGAGGTGCTCGGCCAGCCCGGCCAGCGCCCGTCCCTGCTCGTACGGATGGGCGATCCGGGTGGCCACCCGGAGTGCCTCGCGATGCAGGTCGATCGCCTGGCTGAGCTCTCCGCTGGCGGCGAGGGTGACCGCAAGATCGTTGGTGGCGGCCGCCTCTGCGTGACCCTCGCCCCGGTCGACCGCCAGCTTCCTGGCGGCCTCGTGCTCAAGCACCGCCTCGTCGGCGCGCCCCAGCCCCCGTAGTGCGATGCCGAGGTCGTTTCGTACCTCTGACTCCGCGAAACGGTGACCCGTGCGCTCCCGCATGACCAGTGCGGCCCGCAGCGCCCGGGCGGCCGCCTCGTACCGCCCCATGCGGCACTTCACCGCCCCGATGTGACCCAGGGCGTTGAGGACGTGAAACTGGCTGGCGGCCTGACGCCCGACGTACAGATGCAGGCGGTGCAGGCGCAGCGCCTCGTCGTAGCGTCCGAGCAGCGTCAGCGCAAGGCCGACATTCGGCAGGCTTCTGGGCACCACGACGTCGTACCCGGCGGTGCCCCGCAGCCCGTCGAGACCGATCCGTACCGCCTCCGCGAGGTCGCCGCGAATCCAGTGAACGGCGACCAGGTTCGCCCGATACCTGCTGAGGTTCGGCAGGTCACCACGCCGCTCGGCGATGCTGACGGCTTCGCTTACGTGTTTGAGCGCGCCGGCGTAATCGCCGGTCCGGAGATAGGCGGAGGCAAGATAGTTGTGCATCGCGGCCACACCGCCCTCGTCCTCACCCGCTGTCGCCGCCGCGAGGCCGTGGAGATGGATGAAGATGATGTCGTCGAAGTAGGAGCGGATGTAGAGGAAGCGCCAGAGAAGTCGGGCCAACTGCCAGGCCCGGTCGTGGTGTCCCCATTCGCGGGCCCGGACGACGAGCGACAGCAGGTTGAGGCGCTCCGTCTCCAGCCATGCCTCGGTCGGCGGATCCAAGGCGGCCAGAATGTCGGCGCGGCGCGGCGGGTCGAGCGTGACGTGCCTGCGGACGAACCCGGACTCAAGCCGGTCGGCCACCGGAAGAGTCGACTGGAGCATGACGTCGATCAGATCGGAGAACGCGTGGTGCCGCGCATCGGCGGTGTCGTGCCGGGTGGACAGCTCAAGGGCGTACTGCCGGATGAGATCGTGCATCCGGTAGCGCCCGGCCTCGACCTCCTCGATCAGATGGCAGTCGAGGAGGTCGTCCAGTGCCGCGCCGGTTTCGTCGAGCGACAGGCCGGAGAGCGCACTGGCGATGGCCGCACCGAACTCGTCACCCGGATGGACGCTGAGCATCCGAAACATCCGCCTGGCGGCTTCGTTCAACGGCTCGTACGAAGCCGCGAAGGCCCCCGCCACGCTTCGGTCACCCAAGGCCAGATGGGTCAGCCTGCGCGCATTGTCCGCCAGTAGCGCCGCGAGATCGGCCACCCGCCAGGTCGGACGATGCGCGAGGCGAGACCCGGCCAGCCGGATGGCCAGCGGAAGGCGACCGCACTGCTCCACCACGACCGCCGCCGCCTCAGGCTCCGCCGACACCCGCTCGGCGCCCGACGTGGACGCGAGCAACGCGACGCCCTCCGCCTGGTCCATCAACGGCAGCGACACTGGCGGGCCAGCGTCCAGGCCGGCGATCCGCTTCCGGGACGTCACGATCACGACACTGCCCGGTGCGGTGGGCAGCAGCGGAAGGATCTGCTCGGCGTCTGCCGCGTTGTCCAGCACGATGATCACCCGCCGGCCGGTCAGTTCGCGGCGCCACAGGGCGAGCCGATCTCCGAGGTCCGAGGGTATCCGGCCGCCCGATGTGCCGAGTTGCCGCAGCAGGGTCGCCAGTGCGGTCGCCGAGTCGACCTTCTCGGCCGGGTCGTGTCCTTTGAGATCGATGAACAACTGGGCATCCGGGTAGTGGTCAGCGAGCCGGCCGACGACATGTACCGCCAGCGAGGTCTTGCCACTACCGGCCATTCCGTCGATGAGGTGCACCGCGGACGCGAGCCGCCCGAGCCGCGATGTCTCGGACAACAGGTGCCGGACAGTGCGCGCCCGGCCGACGAAGTCCGGCACCGACCTCGGAAGGGAGAGGAGCGCCCGGTCCGCCTCGGGCACCGAAGCGGACGGTTCGACAGCCGTTCCGCTGGGGCGTGACTCCCGCAGTAGCGCCCTCTCGTGCTCGACGATGCGCAGGTACAACTGCCGCAATTCCGCGCCGGGCTCAATGCTCAGTTGCTCACGCAGAACCTGCCGAGCTGCGGAATATGCGGCAATGGCCCCGGCATGGTCATTGCGTCCGTAAAGCGCGCGCATGAGGAGCAGATGAGCCGGCTCTCGTAGCGGTTGCGTGATCAGTAGCTCCCGCAACACCGGCAAGGCGTCGTCATGGCAGCCAAGACCGATCTTCAGTTCGGCGAACAACTCTGCGGCGAGCATCCGGTCCTCGGTCGCCGCGGCCACATGCGCGGAGAGCGTCGGGCCAAGGGCAGCGCCGGTGAGCATGGGACCACGCCAGCGCGTCAGTGCTCGGGACATCAGATCCACCGCCACCGCGTCGTCCGTGCCGACGAGCCGGCGCGCCTCGGCGATCTCGGACTGGAAGGCAAAGAGATCCACCTCCGCCCGTTCGACGTTGAGGCGGTAACCATCCCGGGCCCGGATCAGCACCTCCCGCTCCGGCACCATTGCCTCCAGGCTGCGGCGCAGATTAGCGGCATAAGTGCGGACATTGGGTACGGCCGAGTGTGGCGGACCCTCGGGCCACAGCTCATCAACAAGCTGGTCGACCGAAACCAGCCGTCCCGGGTTGCAGGCGAGCATGGCCAGAACGGTCTGCTGTTTCGGCGTTCCCTGGGGTAGTACCGCGGAACCGAGCCTCACCACGAGACCGCCAAGGACTTGAATCTGCACCGGTCCCTCTGACTGCATTCAAAGGATCACTGTATGCAGCTTAGCGGCGGCGGCACTGGTTCGTGGTCGCCACATCGGGCAAGCTCAACCGAAGCAGCGATGAACCGAGCAAAGCCCTCTGGTGACACTTGTTCGGCCAGAAATCTTTCGGCGCCTACCTGGCCCGCGCGGGCACAACTTCACCAGCCAACTCGATTAGACACTCCGTCAGCGGAGTGGGACAGAACGTGACAGACCACTAGCATATTGGCCCATTTTGCGCAATAGGACATTTATCGTCGCTAAATAGTCGCAAGCACTCCTAGGGTCTGACTAACCAATCGGTAGACAGATCAGCTGGGGGTCAAGATGAACTCGCACGAATGGGCCTGATCCTTACTTCTGGATCGGCAACAGCCGACGTACGCTTGCGGAGCGCAGCCCCTCGGTGACGAATGGGGACAACGGTTGGCTCCACACAAACGACAGACCGGGACCGATCGGCGGCTAGTGCCGCTAGTCGGTCTCGTCGTCGTTTCGGCCAGCCTCGCCGGTGCCGTCTCCATCGCACACCTGCCAAACTACGGCGTCGCCACGGCCACCTTCATCTGGGCGGCGCTGATCTCCCTGGTGACGGTCGGCTTCATCGTCAAGGTCAGGGTTCGGATCCGCTCCACCAACCACCACATCGCCTGGACCGAGACGGCGATCGTGATCGGCCTCGCCGTGGCACCCCCGCCCGTGGTCGTCCTGGCCACGGGGTTCGGCGTGGCGATCGCCACCACCCTGATCCGACTGCCACCGATCAAGCAGTTCTTCGGCATCGGCAAGAACATGCTTGTCGCGGCCGCCGCCGGCCTGGTCATACAACTGTTCGGATGGCCGGCGACCAGCCCGGACATCGCCAGCACCATCGTGCCGCTCGCCGCCGCCTACCTCGCCGCCGTGCTGCTCGACGAACTCGTCACGTTGCCGGTCATCGCCCTGGCCACCGGCACCCCAATGGGAAAGCTGTTCCGCGAGGACTTGGACCTGCGGGCGACCGCTGCCCTGACCCGACTCCTCGTCATCGTCGGCACGGTGCTGACCATCAAGACCGACGTCCGGTTGCTCCTCGCGGTACCACCACTGGTGCTCAGCCTGCACCTGCTCTACCTGACGCGAGTCCGCGCCCGCACCGAACAACAGGCCTGGCAGCGGCTCGCCCAGACCACCGACGCGCTCAACGTCGTCGAACTGGACGAGGTCCTCACCACCGCGGTCACCCGGGCCGCCGAACTGTTCTCCGCCGACGAGGTGGAGGTGGAACTACGCGACGCCGCTCGCCTGGTCCGTGGCGGCTCCGAGGGCATCACCTACGACGGGCCGACCGCCGAGGCCCCAACCGTGACGGGCTCGGTCGTACCGGCCCGTCTCGAAGGACACGACAAGTCGGTCGACGTCGGCATGCTGCGGCTGCGCTTCCAGGGACCGGTGCGGCTCTCCGAACGGGAGCGGTACACCCTGCACACCTTCGCCTCGGCGCTGTATACGGCGGTACGCAACGCCCAGGCGTACGCCGAACTCGCCCGGGTGGCGCAGGCCCACGCGCACGCCGCCGCGCACGACGCGCTGACCGGGCTCGCGAACCGGCGCCACCTGCTCGACCAGGGCAACGAGCAGCTGCACAACCGACACGCCGACGGGGTGACCGCCCTGGTGCTGATCGACCTGAACCACTTCAAGGAGGTCAACGACACCCTCGGCCACGCCGCCGGCGACCAGATGCTGGTAATGGTCGCCGACCGGCTACGCGCCGCCGCCCGCGCAGAAGACCTGGTCGCCCGGCTCGGCGGCGACGAGTTCGCCGTACTCCTGCGGGCCCTGCCCGCCCCCGCGGTGGCCGCACACCGGGCCGAGACGCTGTTGGCCGCGCTGCACGAGCCGTTCGACCTCGAGGGCATGCGGATCAGCGTCGAGGCCAGCGGAGGGATAGCCGTCGCGCCGGCCAGCGGCGGGATGGCCGAGCTGCTGCGCCGGGCGGACGTGGCCATGTACCAGGCCAAGCGGGCCGGCCAGCGGGTCGCCACGTACGCGCCGACCCGGGACACCGCCGACATCGGCCGCCTCACCCTCGGCGGCGAACTGCCCCGCGCGGTCGCCGACCAGGAGTTCACCGTGAACTTCCAGCCGATCGTCGACCTCGGCACCGGTGAGGTGATCGCCGCCGAGGCCCTGGCCCGATGGCACCACCCCACCCACGGCATGATCGACCCGCTGCGGTTCCTGGAAGCGGTCGAACGCTCCGGGCTGCTCCCCGCGTTCGCCGAAGCCATCCTCGACCAGGCGCTGATCGCCGCCGGCACCTGGCGCGACGCCGGATTCGACGTCCCGGTGGCGGTCAACGTCTCCCCCCGCAGCCTGCTCGACGCCCGCTTCCCCGGCTCGGTGCTGGCCCGCCTGCGCGCCCACGACCTACCCGCCGACCGGCTGGTACTGGAACTCACCGAGACCCTCACGCTCAGCCAACTCGACGTGGTCGACCAGGTGCTCACCCGACTGCGCGACTCCGGCGTCCGGCTCGCCCTCGACGACTTCGGCACCGGCTACTCCTCGCTGTCCCTGCTCTCCCGGATCCCGGTGCACGAACTGAAGATCGA
The DNA here is from genome assembly GCF_003236315.1 of Micromonospora craterilacus. GTDB lineage: Bacteria > Actinomycetota > Actinomycetes > Mycobacteriales > Micromonosporaceae > Micromonospora > Micromonospora craterilacus. The sequence goes on along the minus strand of NZ_POTY01000211.1, from coordinate 1,402 downwards.
CCGCGGCTTCGTGACCGCGATGGAGTCCTCCGCCGAAGCCGCCGCCATCATCCGGTCCACCCTGGATCTCGGTCGCAGCCTCGACCTCGCGGTGGTGGCCGAAGGGGTGGAGCAGGAAACCCAGCGCCGAGCCCTCTGGGAGCTCGGCTGCACCGCCGGACAGGGCCATCTCTTCGCCCGACCGCTGGCCGCCGGGGCACTGCTCGCTGCGCTCCAGCGGGGCACCGGTGGCCGGCCGGGTGCCCTCGCGGTCCCGCTGCACGACGCCGGCGCGGTGGTCCGGCTGCCGCAGGGCCGCCGGCAGGGGGGCCGAGGCCGGCACCAGCCGGCCTGACACACCTGACACACTTGCCCTGATGAGCACCGCCGCCCCGACCGAGCGCCGCCCCAGGTGGTGGCACCGGCTCGACCAGGCCGCCGGCAGTCTCACCCTCGACCTCGGCCTCTACGCCGTCTCGGCGACCTTCGCCGCAGTCACCGCCGCCACCTCCACCCTCGTGCCCCATCGCGCCTGGGGCGGGATCGCCGCCCTGGGCTACCTCGCCGCCGCACTCCTGTCCGCAGGTCAACTCCTCGTCCGGCGCAGTCGGCCGAGGTCCGCGCTGGCCGGGCTGCCGGCCCGCTGGCTGGTCACCACCGTCGCCTGGGCCGGCGCCGTGCTGCTGCCCCTGCTCTGGCAGAGCGGGCAACGCGCGGCCGGACGGACCGATCGGGCACAGGAGGAGGTGCTGGTCGTCGAGGAATCCGGCCGGCGCCTGCTGGAAACCGGTACGCCGTACCTGGGACGGGACGCCATCGCCGCGCTGCCCCCCGGCGACCAACTGCTCGGCTACACCCCGTACCAGCCGGGGATGGCCCTGTTCGGGCTACCCCGCGCGGCCGTCGACGCGTGGTGGACCGACGCTCGGATCTTGTTCGCCGTCGGCACCGCGCTGGCCCTCGTCCTCGCCCTCCGCGTCCTGCGGCAACCCACCGCCGGAGCCAGGCCACCCTGGCACGGTGCACACCTGCTACGCGGGGTGCAGGCCGCCACCGTACTGCCGGTCTGCGCACTGACCCTGGCCACCGGGGGCGACGACCTGCCCGTACTCGCACTCTGCCTGCTGGCGCTCGCGCTCGCCGCGACCGCACGTCCCGGTTGGGCCGGCGTCGCGGTCGGGTTGGCCGGAGCGCTCAAGCTGTTCGCCTGGCCGGTCGCCGCGGTGCTGGTCATCTGGGGGCTGACCAGGCGGGCCGGGCTGCGGGTCGCGGCCGGCGCGTTGGGGCTGCCCGCCGCCGCGCTGCTGCCCACCCTGCTGGTCGACCGCGAGGCGCTGGTGGAGAACGTGCTGCGGTTCCCCCTCGGGCACGGGCTGGTCTCCAGCCCGGCGCAGTCTCCGTTCCCCGGGCAGCTGATCGCGAC
>NZ_POTY01000210.1 GCF_003236315.1 Micromonospora craterilacus | reverse complement strand
CGGGATCTCCGGGTCCGGCTCGTGCGGGCAGGTGCGTTCGGTGCGGGCGACGGTGGCGATGAGGTCGCGCAGTTTCGGTTCCGGCGTGCCGACCGCCACGACCACCCGCCCGGACGGGGCGTTGACCCGGGCCCAGAGCACACCCGGAATCCGTTCCAGCGCCGCTTCGACCTGGCGGGCCAGGACGTCCCCGCCGTTCTGGCAGACGCCGTGCACCTCGATGTGGTGCCGCCCCGGGCGGGACCACACCCGCCGGCTGGTCAGCCCGACCACGCGGGCCAGCCGGGTGGCGGCCGCACCGACGGTACGGGAGGCGTCGCCCATCACCGGCGGTACGGCGATCGGCGGCCGGAGGCGGCGGACGAGGCCGCCCAGGGACGTCATCGACGGGTACGACGGGTCGGGTGGTCGAGCGGCTTCCCGTTGCCCCTGCCGTGCCGCATCTCGCCTCCTACCGTTCGTGCCCGGCGGCCTGGCTTCCCGGCGGGACGTCCCTTATGCCCGCTCAGGCGAGGGAAGTTTCCTGCCCGGGCGGGCATGGACGGCGCCGGCGGTGGAATCCATGTTGGGCGTCATCGTCAGGGGGAGGCCGACATGAGTGCACTGACAAGACAGCTCAGTGGGACGCACGAGACGCTGCGGGCGTTCACCCGCCGGATGGAGATACCCGGGCTCGGCGAGGTGGCCGTGCCGCCGCCGGACAAGCTCGCCTACTACGCGGGGATCGGGGTGCTCGCGGCGCTTCAGGTGATCGAGTGGCCGCTGGCGCTGGTGATCACCGCCGGGCATCTCCTCGCCGACCAGCACCTGTCCGGGCTGGCGAAGGGGGTCGGCGAGGCGCTGGAGACCGCCTGAGGTAAGCCTCGTCACCCTTGACCTCAAGGTGGGTTGAGGTCAGAGGCTTGGGCCATGCTGATCGACCCGCTCCGGTCCGGGGTGACCGTCCCCGGCCGCCGCCCGCGCCGCACGACCTGTAACGCGGGCGCTCGGTGACGGCCACCGTCCCGGTGGCCGGCCCGACCCGGGTGGATGCTCTCCTCGCGCCCAGGTTGCGGGCGATGACGGTGGGCAGCGTGGCGCTGGTCTCGTTGCTGGCGTTCGAGGCACTCGCGGTGGGTACCGCCATGCCGACCGTTGCCCGCAGCCTGGACAGGCTGGCCCTCTACGGGATCGCCTTCGGCGGCCCGTTCGCCGCCGGCGTGGTGGCGATGGTGCTCTCCGGTATCTGGTGCGACGCCCGGGGCCCACGCGCACCCATGTGGTCCGGCCTCGCCGGTTTCGTCGCCGGGTTACTGCTCGCCGGTGGCGCGAACGCGATGGGCACGCTCGTGGTCGGTCGGATCGTGCAGGGTTTCGGCTCCGGCCTGCTGTCGGTCGCGCTGTACGTCATCGTCGCGCAGGCGTACCCGGAGCATCTGCACCGCCGCATCTTCGCCGCGTTCGCCGCCGCCTGGGTCGTCCCGTCCCTGGTCGGGCCGGTGCTGGCCGGGCTGGCCGTGGAGCACTTCGGCTGGCGGTGGGTCTTCCTGGCGGTGCCGGCGGTGGCGGTGCCGGCGGTGTTGCTGATCCACCCGGGCCTGCGGTCGGTCGGCCCGGTCCAGCCGGCGGCCCAGGGCGTGCACCGGCCGGCCGGCGTGCTGGCTCGGATCGGTTGGGCCTGCGGGGCGGGGGTGAGCGCCGCACTGTTGCACATCGGGGGCCAGCAGCGCGGCGTCACCGCCGTGGCGCTGGTCGGGCTGGGCCTGGTCGGTCTCCTGGTCTGCGCCCCGCGCCTGCTGCCCGGCGGGTTCCTGCGGGCCGGGCGGGGGTTGCCCACCGTGGTCGGGCTGCGTGGCCTGGCCTCGGGCGCCTTCGTCGGTGCCGAGGTGGTGATCCCGTTGATGCTGTCCCGGGAGCGCGGGTTCTCGCCCACGGCGGCCGGTCTGGTGCTGACCACCGGCGCGGTGGCCTGGTCGCTCGGCTCGTGGCTACAGGGACGGATTCGTGCGCCCCGGTCCCGGGCCACCCTGCCGAGAGCCGGGCTCGCCTGCATCACGGCCGGTACCGCGGTGGTGGGGGTCTCGGTCGCGCCGGCGGTGCCGGTCTGGGTGGGCGTGCTCGGCTGGGCGGCGGCCGGGCTCGGCATGGGGCTGCTCTACCCGTCGCTGTCGGTGCTGACCCTGGAGTTGTCCGCCCCCGGCGAGCAGGGACGCAACAGTTCGTCGTTGCAGCTGTGCGATTCGCTCGCGGCGGCGACCGTGCTGGCGTTGACCGGCGCGGTGCTCGCCGCCGGAGCCGCGCCCGGCCCGGGCAGCTACGCGGGGACGCTCGTGGTGGCCGCCGGACTGGCGCTGCTCGGGGCGTTGCTCGCGGGTCGGGTGGTGCCTGAGCCGCGTCCGGCGCCGGCCTGAAAAGGGTCGGCCCATGCTGGCCCACCTGGCCGAATTCCTGGCGGACACGTACGGGCGAACGGCCGCAAGATGACGCCCCCTCCCGTTCACGTTCGCCCTACCGTCGGGCCATGCTCACGATCGTCGCCACCGTCATCCTCTACGTCTGCGGGTTCGTCTTCCTCTACGGAGTGATCCGGCTCGCCGTCCGCCACGCCTTGGAGGACATCGAGATGCGCCGGGTCCAGGCCGAGCGGGTGGAGGAGATGTCCGCGGCCCGGGACCGGGCCATGTTGCAGAAGCACGGCTTCCTCTCCAACGGCTGATCCGCGACCCGCTCGTCACAGCTGGGCCGACTGCTGCCGGCCCGCTGCGCCGACTGCTGGTGGTCATGCCCAGCGCGGATGCGACGATCGCATGCGTGATGGGAACTTTGAAGACCGAGCCTGCCCGCACCCGACTCGACCTGCTGGCCCCGCCGGTGGCCGCCGCGCTGGCCCAGTGGCCGGCCGACGCCCCGGTGGACGTCGACTCGGTGCTGGTCGCGCCGATCGACGCCGACCTCGCCGACACCGCGGCGTTCTGTGCCGCGTACGAGGTGGGGCTGGAGGAGTCGGCCAACTGTGTGGTGGTCGCCGGAAAACGCGAAGGCGTGGTCCGCTACGCGGCCTGCGTGGTGCTCGCCACCACCCGGGCTGACGTCAACGGGGTGGCCCGGCGGGCGCTGGACGTGCGTAAGGCGAGCTTCGCGCCGATGGCCGACGCGGTCGAGCTGACCGGCATGGAGTACGGCGGGATCACCCCGATCGGTCTGCCACCGGAGTGGCCGATCCTGGTCGACGCGCGGGTGGTCGCCACGCCGCACGTGATCGTCGGTTCCGGCGTACGGCACAGCAAGATCGCGCTTCCCGGGGCGGCGCTGGCCGCACTGCCGGGTGCGCTGGTGGTGGAGGACCTGGCCCGGTCGGCCTGACCGTCGACCGGCGTCGATCTGGTTGCACGTGAAACATCAGCGCCGTCGATGAGCCGGCCGACGTTCGGTGGCGGGTCAGTCGCCGGTGGACTCGCGACGGTCGACCTCGGCGAGGGCGGCCAGCAGGGTGGCCGGTTCCTGGGCGCCGCTGACCGCGTACTTCCCGGCGAGCACGAAGGTGGGCACGCTGGTCACCCCGAGCTGCCGGGCGGCGGCCAGTTCTGCGGTCAGCTCGGCCACCCCCTCGTCGGAGTCGAGGAAGCGCCGCGCCTCGTCACCGTCCAGCCCGACGCCGGCCGCGACGGCCGACAGCGCATCCCGGGAGCCGATGTCGACGCCGTCACTGAAGTGGGCGCGGTGCAGGGCGTTGACGGTCTCGTCAGCACGACCCCGCTCGCCGGCCCAGTTGATCAGCCGGTGTGCGTCGAAGGTGTTGGCCGCGATCGCCCGCTCGAAGTGGAGGTCCAGCCCGACGCTCGCGCCGACCTCGGTGACCTGGGCGGCCATCTGCTGAGCCCGCTCCGGCCCGCCGAACTTCGCGGCCAGCGCGTCGAGCAGCGGCACCGGCTCGGTCACCGGTGACGGGTCGAGCTGGAAGGGGCGGTGCCGGACGATCACCTTGCCGTCGTACGACGCCAGGGCCTGCTCCAGCCGGCGCCGGCCGATCCAGCACCAGGGGCAGACCACGTCGGCGTAGATGTCGATCTCCATAACCGGCAACAACCCGCTGGTCAGCCGATCTGTTCCCGGACCTGCCGCTTGAGTCGGGCGAGGATGGCGGTGCCGCCACGTACCCGCAGCGGGCTGATCGCCTGTGCCAGGCCCATCCGCTGGTAGAGGTCGTCGGGTACGGCGAGCACCTGCTCCGGGCTGGCGCCGGCCAGCCCCTCGGCGAGGATGCCAGCGAACGCCCGGGTGGTGGGCGCCTCCGGTGGGCAGTCGAACAGCGTGCGTACGGTGCCCTGCGGGGTGACCTCGGCGCGGAGGAAGAACGGCGTCTGGCACTCCGGCACCTGTTCCATGCCCTCGTGCCCGGTCTGCTCCGCCGGCAGCGGCGGTACGGCGTCGGAGTACTCCAGGAGCATTTCCAGCACCACGTCACGTGGGGCGGCGGCGAACTCGCCGACGATCTCGGCCAGCTTGCTCGGCATCTCGGGCATTCCGCCAGGCTACCGGCGCCGCCGGCTCACACAGTGGGCGACTGTTCGCTGATCTCGCTGAGGGCCGAGGTGGGGTCGAGCTGCATCGCCAGGTCGCCGAGGGAGACGATGCCGACCAGCTTGCGCTCGTTGTCGCAGACCAGGATCCGGCGGATGCCGCGCTCACGCATCAGCGACGCGGCCTCCCCGGCGGTGCAGAACTGCTCGATCATCACCACCTCGCGGGTGATGACCGAACCGATGGTGGTGGCGGTCGGGTCGGAGTTCTCCGCCACCGCGCGGATCACGATGTCGCGGTCGGTCAGGATGCCGGCCAGGTTGGCGCCGTCGGTGACCACCACGTCACCGATGTCGGCGTCCCGCATCACCCGGGCGGCCTCTTCGAGGGTGGTCTCCGCGGGCAGATAGATCACCTGCCTGGTCATCGCGTCAACGACCCGGTAGTCGGTCATCAGAGCCTCCAGACAAACTGCCGATCAGGGTGCGGTACCCCGTCACGCGACGGCTACACCACGTTCCTGCCTACCGTGCCCAGCAGACGCTCCGCCACCGTTTCGAAAAGAAGCTCGGAGCGTTCTCCGGTCGCCCGGTCGCGCAGTTCGACGTATCCGTCGGCCAGGCGGCGGCCGACCACGACGGTGCGCGGGATGCCGATCAGCTCGGCGTCGGTGAACTTCACCCCGGCGGAGACACCGGCGCGGTCGTCGACCAGCACCCGCAGGCCGGCGGCGGCCAGCCGCGCACCGAGGTCGAGCGCCGCGTCCAGCTGCGGACCCTTGCCGGCGGCGACCAGGTGTACGTCACACGGCGCGACCGACTCCGGCCAGACCAGTCCCCGCTCGTCGTGGTGCTGTTCGGCGATCGCGGCCACCGCCCGGGACACCCCGATGCCGTAGCAGCCCATGGTGGGGCGGACCGGCTTGCCCTGCGGCCCGAGCACGTCGACGGCGAAGGCGTCGGTGTAGCGGCGGCCGAGTTGGAAGATGTGCCCGATCTCGATGCCCCGGCGCATGGTCAGCCGGCCGGTGGCGCAGGCCGGGCAAGGGTCACCGGGGCGTACCTCGGCGGCCTCGACCGTGCCGTCGGGGGTGAAGTCCCGGCCGCAGACCACGTTGGTGGCGTGCCGGCCCGACTCGTTCGCGCCGGTCAGCCAGGCCGTACCCGGCACGATCCGGGGATCGACCAGGTAGCGAACGGCGAGCTTGTCGAACACCTGCGGCCCGATGTACCCACGGACCAGCTCGGGATGCTCGTCCCAGGCGTCGAAGACGTCCACGGTGGCCGGTGCCAGGGCGGCGGCCAGCCGCTTCAGGTCCACCTCCCGGTCGCCGGGCACTCCGACGACCAGCAGTTCGGCCGCCTCGACGCCCGGCCGGCGGACGGTCAGCACCACATTCTTCAGGGTGTCGGCGGCCGTCCAGTCGTCCCGCCCGGCGAGCCGCCGCTCGTTGGCCAGCGCGACCAGGCTCGCGATGGTCGGCGTCTCCGGAGTGTCGTGCACCTCGGCGACCGGCGGTGCCTGTGGGTCGCCGGCCGGCGGGGCGGGCGTGGTGACCGCCTCGGTGTTGGCGGCGTAGTCGCAGCCGGTGCAGCCCACGTAGGTGTCCTCGCCGACCGGCGTGGCGGCCAGGAACTCCTCCGATGCGGAGCCGCCCATCGCCCCCGACATCGCGTGCACCACCGTGTAGTCCAGGCCCAGCCGGTCGAAGATCCGGCGGTAGGCGTCCCGGTGCCGGTCGTACGCCGCACGCAGGCCCGCCTCGTCCAGGTCGAAGGAGTAAGCGTCCTTCATCAGGAACTCGCGCCCGCGCAGCAACCCGGCCCGGGGTCGGGCCTCGTCGCGGAACTTGGTCTGCACCTGGAACAGCGTCACCGGGAAGTCCCGGTACGAGCTGAACAGGTCCTTCACCAGCAGCGCGGCCAACTCCTCGTGGGTGGGCGCGAGCAGGTGCTCGGCACCCCGCCGGTCCGCCAGGGTGAAGATGTCGTCGCCGTACTCCGTCCACCGGCCGCTGGTGCGGTACGGCTCCGCCGGCAGCAGCGCCGGGAAGTGCACCTCTTGGTCACCGATCGCGGTCATCTCCGCCCGGACGATCTCGGTGACCCGGTCCAGCACCATCCTTCCCAGCGGCAGCCAGGTGTAGCCGCCCGGCGCGGCGCGGCGGATGTACCCGGCGCGCAGCAGCAGCCGGTGGCTCGGCACCTCCGCGTCCGCCGGGTCCTCGCGCAGGGTCCGGAGCAGCGTGGTCGACATGCGCAGCAGCATTGCCGCAGCGTACGACCGAACGCCACCCACAGCGATCCCATTTGCCGACGCCGCCAGTCGACGACTGTCAAAGCGGATCTTGGTACGAAACTGCCCCCGGCGGGGCGCTTTCGTACCAAGAACTACGCGAGGGTGGGAGGCATGATGCGGGCACCGGCGCGCCTGGGACGGTGATCGCTTCCTACTGCCGGAAAACTGGCGAGGGCGGCAACCACCGTCGCCCTGAAAGACGTCTGGAGGGGCGTCCGGATACCACGCACCAACAGCCTGAGGATCGGCCTTTGTGGACTTCCTGGTGAGTGAGTTCGACTCGTTCGTCCGCAGCCGTACGTCGGCGTTGCTGCGTTCGGCTTACCTGCTGACCGGTGACCAGCACTTGGCCGAGGATCTGGTCCAGTCGGCGTTGGCCCGGACCCACCGTGCGTGGAGCCGGCTGCATGACAGCGGCAACGCCGAGGCTTACACCCGCAAGACGATGTACCACCTACAGGTCTCCTGGTGGCGGCGGCGCCGGGTACCCGAGTCGATGCCGGGCGTCCTGCCCGAGCCGCGCGGCGGCGATCCGGTGCCCGACCACGCCCAGCAGACCGCCCTCCGGTTCACCCTCCGGGCAGCGCTCGCGAAGCTCTCCGCCAAGCAGCGCGCCGTGCTGGTGCTGCGGTTCTTCGAGGACCGCACCGAGGCGCAGACTGCCGAACTGCTCGGCGTCACCGTCGGCACCGTCAAGAGCCAGACCGCCAGGGCGCTGGCTCGGCTGCGCACCGTCGCGCCCGAGCTGGCCGAGCTCTACGCCTCGGAAGGAGCAACCCGATGAACGAGGAACGCCTCCGGCGTGACCTGGCCGAGTTGGCCGACGAGGTGACCATGGTCGACCTGCGGGAGCGGAGCCTGCGGATGTCCCGGCGGCTCGGCATCCAGCGCGCGCTCGCCTCCTCGGTCGCCGTACTGGTGGTGGTCGGCGCGATCACCGGTGCCGCTGTCGCGGTCCGACCCCACCCGGACGGCCCGGCGCCGCTGCCGGCCGACACCCCTTCGCCCCCGGTCTCGGTGACGCCGAACGTGCCGGTGTTGTCGTCGTCCGCGGTGGCCCTGCGCGCCGGCCAACTCGGGCGGATCGTCTACGGGCCGCTCGACGTGACCGATCGGACAGTCCTCGAAACCGACCAGCAGACGACCGTGCCGGCCGACCTGTGGTCGTGGCAACCAGGTGTCGCACCGAGCCGGCTGCTGTCCCTCCCGGAAGTCGCCGCGGTCGCCAACGCCACCGTCTCCCCGGACGGGCGTCGGATCGCCTGGGTCGAAATGGACGACAACGGGGTCTGGGGACTGGTCGTCGCCAACGCGGACGGCTCGGACAAGAGCTGGATGGTGTCGCAGGTGAATCACCTCTGCCTCGCCCCGACCTGGTCCCCGGACAGCCGTCGACTGCTCTTCTGGGAGAACCTTCCGGACGTGGGGCCTGGCAGGTACGGAGTGTTGGACACCGCGACGAAGACGGTCCGGTGGTGGTCAGGCGACCGCAACCGGGGTGGCTGTTACGCGGCCTGGTCCGCCGATGGCGGGACGATCGCGATGCACACGAGTGACTTCACCATCACGCTGTACGACGTGACCGGCCGGAAACTGCGGGAGGTGCCCGATCACGGGGGGTTCGGGGCCTGGTTGTGCTTCGCGGTGGTGAGCGCATCGCCGGACGGTTCCCGACTGGCCGTGGTGCGGTTCGCCACCGGCGACGACGGGCCGGGCAAAGGGCCGGGCGACCTGCCTGGGCAGAACCTCTGGGCCAACGCGCTGATCGACAGCCGGACGGGCAAGGAGATCACGTTGCCGCTCGGCGGGCGGGAACTACTTCAGGTGTTCTTCCGTGCCGACGGGTCGATGGTGGTCCGGGTGCGTTCCGGCCACGGAACCGTGCTGCTGCTGATCGACAAGGCCGGGCGGCCGGTCGGTGAGGTCGGCGAGCCGACCGAACTGACCGCCATGCAGATCGTCGGCGTCACCGGATGACGCATCCTAGCCCTGCGGAGACCTGCCGCCTTGTCCTTGCCTGAACCGCCGTCAGCGCCGGTCTCGGAGCCCTAGGTTTGCTGCGCCGCCCTCGGGTGCACGCCCCCAGCGGTCGTCAAACCCGCCGGAGCGGCCCGCCCCGGCGGCCGGCCGGCAGATCGAGGGTAGGGGGTAGTGGCTTGTTCGACGAGGTGAAGCAGGTCGACGCCGGAGTCCTCAACGTCGGGTACGTCGATGCCGGCCCGGCGGACGGTCCCGTCGTGCTCCTCCTGCACGGCTGGCCGTACGACATCCACAGCTTTGCCGACGTGGTGCCGCTGCTGACGGCGGCCGGCCACCGGGTGCTCGTGCCGTACCTGCGGGGCCACGGCACGACCCGGCTCCGGTCTGCCGAGGCGGTGCGCAACGGCGAACCGGCGGCGATGGGCGTCGACGCCGTCGCATTCCTGGACGCCCTGGACGTGGGTACGGCGACACTGGCCGGGTTCGACTGGGGTGCGCGGACGGCCGACGTGGTGGCCGCGCTCTGGCCCGAGCGCTGCCGGGGACTGGTCTCGGTGAGCGGCTATCTGATCGACGGGCAGGAGTCGGGCAAGGCACCCCTGCCGCCGAAGGCCGAGTACGCCTGGTGGTACCAGTTCTACTTCGCCACGGAACGTGGTCGACAGGGCTATGCGAGGAACACCCACGACTTCGCCCGGCTGATCTGGCGGACGGCCTCTCCGAAGTGGGACTTCGACGACGCCACCTTCGACCGCAGCGCCGCCGCGCTGGACAACCCGGATCACGCCGACATCGTGATCCACAACTACCGGTGGCGGCTGGGCCTCGCCGACGGCGAGCCGCAGTACGCCGACCTGGAAGAGAAGTTGGCCACCAAGCCGACGATCACGGTGCCCACCATCACCCTGGAAGGGGATGCGAACGGGGCACCGCACCTGGCGCCGGAGGTCTACGCCAAGCAGTTCGCCGGCCCGTACGAGCACCGCACGGTCAGCGGCGGCATCGGGCACAACCTGCCGCAGGAGGCGCCGCAGGCGTTCGCCGATGCGGTGATGCAGGTCGGGACTCCACGGACAAGCGGCTGATCGCCCGAGCAGAACCGGCCGACTAGTCGACCGGCGAGGATCTATATTCGGCTCCACCGATCAATGAGTGGACGGGAGCCACGCATGCGCAGCACGCACAGGAGCATCGTCATCGGTGCCCTCGGTGCCATCCTCGTCGTCGGCGGCGCCATCAGCGCCGCAGCGGCGACCACCCCACAGGCCGCACCGACCGGTGTCGTGCCGTCGCAGACAACCGTTGCGCCAACCGCCCCGACGGCGACCACGAACCCAACTGCCACGCCGACCGCGACGCCGACTGCCCCGCCAACTGCGACGCCGAAGCCGACCGAGGCACCGACCGAGCAGCAGATCAAGGATCTCTTCAAGCAGTGGAACGACGCGCTCGCCACCCGCGACCCGAAGAAGGTGGCGGATCGGTACGCGCCGGACGCGGTCCTGCTCCCGACGGTGTCGAACAAGGTCCGTACCGACCGGGACGGGATCATCGACTACTTCACGCACTTCCTTGAGTCGCGGCCGTCCGGCACGATCAAGGAGTCGAAGATCAAGATCCTTGGCCCGACCGCTGCCATCGACACGGGCGTCTACGTGTTCACGCTGACCAAGGACGGGGTGGAGTCGAAGGTCGAGGCCCGCTACACCTTCGTCTACGAGCTGCGAGACGGGAAGTGGCTGATCGTCAACCACCACTCCTCGGCGATGCCGGAGAAGTAGGCTCCTCGCCCGTTGTCAGCCCCGCTTGGCGTACCCGATGAGAAGGTGCGCCAAGCGGGGCGGCAAGGTGAGCACGGTCAGAATCGACCACGACTCCGTTGCCCCCGGCCGTGTCTATCCGTGCGACAGTCGATTTCGGCGCCGGGCGAGGAGCAGCATGATGCCGCCACCCGCCACCATGGCGAGACCGGCTCCGGCGATCAGCCCGATCTGCGGCCCGGTGATCGGCAGGCTACCCCCGCCACCGCTGCCGTCGTCGCCGTCGTCCCCGCCACTGTCGCTTTCGCGTTTGGCGACCACGACGGCGAACCCGTCCTGGTTGTCGCTGGCATCCACGTCGGCTGCCGGTACGGCGACGGCGTTCGCCGGCAGTTCGGTCCGCTCCGGGCCGGATCGGGCGTCGATCCGCTCGGTCAAGCCCTCGACCTGCACAGTCCCGCCTGCCAATGTGACGGGTGCCTTGGTGTCGGCCGACACGGTCACCAGATTGTGCAGCTCGACAGCGGAGTGAATGCTGTCTTTCGGGTCGGTGTCCTGATCGGCCGGTACGAGCGCGAGGGCATCGTAGGCACAGACAGCCGAGCGTCCGTCGTCGTCGATTGCACACTCCCGCGGCGGCTTGGTGAAGGTCACGCCGGCGGGCAGGCGCAGCGTGACGTTGATGCCGCTGACCGCCTTCCGACCCTGGTTCACGACCCGGTACCGCACCGCGCCCGTCGTACCCGGGTGCAATTTTCCGGCAGGTTCGAGCCTGCCGCCCGCGCCGACGCGCACCGCCTGCTTCACGTCCGGCGCCACCACCAACAGGTCGGCTTCGGCATCGTCGACCACCTTGAGCGTGAACCACTTCCTGTCGGTGATCCGCTTCTCGTAATCACCCCAGGCCATGCTCACTTCGATCTCGAACCTGCCTTCGAACGGCTGTTGCAGGCCGCGGAGGTGAACATCAATGGGGATATCCACCGTCCCGCCGGGTGCCGGCAGCAAATGCGGAAGCACGTCCGTACTGGCCTGGCAGTACCAACTTCCGGAGTCGCCGTCACACTCGCCGGAGGCACCGCGCTCCGCCCATATGACCGTGGCTCTTTCGTCCCACTCCGGCCCGAAGGAGTGGACCCTGAACTCGATCGCGGTCGGGGTCTCGTCGGTCAGATTGCTTAATCTCAGGTGGACCGTCTTCTTCGGGACTCCTAACGAAACCGTCATACCGCTCAGATCAAACGCGAACTTCGCCTCCGTATCCACTGCGGCGGCGGGACTGGCGGGGGTGGCCATGCCGGTAAGAAGGAGCAGCGCGGCGGCGACTGTTCGAGACAGCCATCGACGACCAACAGTCATAGCAGAACCCTTCAGGTGAGCGGACTGGTGTTACAGGACACTATTCGCGATGTGCTCGCGGCGGTACTACCGCCCACCCGGAGCGCGCCACCCGTCCGGCCGGGATTGAGATCATTACGCGCGCGGTGTGGATGATCTCTGACACGTTCCCGCCTGCGGGGCAGACCGGTGAGCGTGCTTGGTGCCACACTGCCGGGTGTTAAGAAGGGGCCCCTCTACTACCGCAGGCGTTAAAAAGGGGCCCTTCCTTACTCCGAAGGAGTGGGCAGTGCGCTGGCGCAGTTTCGTCGCGGTCGGGGACAGCTTCACCGAGGGCCTGGACGACGCCTACCCGGACGGCAGCTTCCGGGGCTGGGCGGATATGGTCGCCACCCGGCTCGCCGCCGAGGCCGGCCCCGATTTCCGGTACGCGAACCTGGCCATCCGAGGTCGTACCTTCCCGAACGTGGTGGCCGAGCAGGTGCCGGCCGCCCTGGCGATGAAGCCCGACCTGGTCAGCTTCGCCGCCGGGGGTAACGACGTGCTGCGCCGTACCTTCGACCCGGACACATTGGTCGACCGCTTCGACGAGGTGGTGGGCCGGTTGCGCGGGGACGGCGCCGACGTGGTGCTGTTCCGGTTCGCCGACGTGATGGCGCGGCTGCCCGGGCAGCGGCTGATCGCGCCCCGGGTCGCCCTGCTCAACCGGGCCGTTGGCGAGACGGCCGAGCGGCACGGCGCGATCCTGGTCGACCTGTACGCGGACGACACGTACCTCAACCCGATGCTGTGGAGCACCGACCGGCTGCACCTGTCCCCGGTCGGGCACCGCCGGGTCGCCGGCCAGGTGCTCACCGGGCTCGGCGTCGGCTGCGACGAGGAGTGGCTGCTGGTCCCGCCGAACCCGAAGCCGAGCCCGTGGCTGGCCGCCCGCACCGCCGACCTGCGCTGGGCCGGCCAGCACCTGGCCCCGTGGATCAAGCGCCGCCTCACCGGCCGCTCCTCCGGCGACACCCTCGCCCCCAAACGCCCCACCCT
>NZ_POTY01000020.1 GCF_003236315.1 Micromonospora craterilacus | reverse complement strand
CAGGACCGGTCCACCACCGGGTGCACGGGCGGAACGGCTGGCGCGATCGACGGCAACGCCGTCGGGGTGGCGGCCGGAGCGCCGGTGGGCGGCGGGGGAATCACCACCGGACCGACGGAGGGCGTCGGGATGAACGGCGTACTGCTGTCCGGCAGCGCCGTGCTGCCGACCGTCGCCGAACCGGTGCTGATGGCGGCGAGGACCGGCATCGAGGCGGTGCCGGCGAGCAGCGCCACGGTCAGCAGGTAGCCGCGGGACGGGCCGGTGGTCCGGACGGCCCGGTGTGCACCCACCACCGGGCGGTAGCCGCCGGATGCCCGGTGCCGGCCGAGGGTCGGAGCCTCGGAACCTTCACCTGGTTCGGACACCACGCACTCCTCGTCGTCGCTCCTGGCCGGGACCGCGAGGGCGGACCCGGCGGACCGCCGGAGCTGGATCGGGGCCCGCGCGAACAGCCTGGGTCAGTGACTCTGCGTCGGCCAACCCCACACCGCGTGTCGACACGCGTATCTGGCCGAATGGTGACGAACCATCACCGGATCGGTCGCGCGTCGCTGGACCCGACACTCCAGCATTTCGGGTAACGAAGCGGACCGGTGCCGGGATGCGGGGCAGGCGGAGTGTGGGACTGCTCACCTCTGATGCGAATATGGAGGCCACGGCGGCAGCGCAGCCGCGACCTCCGCGCACCCACGCGGTAGGCGCGACTGGGCGCCGGCGCTCCCGAACCGGGTTCGGCCAAGAATCCGGCTCATGCCGCGCGGCAACCCCCACCGGGGCTAGGCGCGGTCCGCCAGGAACCGATCCCGGCACCAGCCGGGGCCGGCGCACGAGTCGCGCGGCCGGGTGACCCCCCGGTGCCGACGCAGACACGACAGGGAGATACGGATGGCAAAGGGCGACCCCGGGGCCAGCACCCGTGGCCGGCGAGCCACACCCCGTTCCAGGAAGGCCGCGACCGCCGACCCGGAACTGGTGCAGCTGCTCACCCCCGCGGGTGAGCGGATCGACAGCGTGACCGGTCCGGACGGCACCGAGTACCGCGTCGACTTCACCGACGAGGAGTACCGCGGCCTCTACCGCGACCTGGTTCTGGTCCGGAAGTTGGACGCCGAGGCGACGGCCCTGCAACGGCAGGGCGAACTGGGCATCTGGGCGAGCCTGCTCGGCCAGGAGGCGGCCCAGGTCGGCTCGGGACGGGCCCTGCGTACGCAGGACATGGCCTTCCCCACCTATCGCGAGCACGGCGTGCTCTACTGCCGTGGCATCGACCCGATCATGCCGCTGGGCCTGTTCCGTGGGGTCGACCAGGGCGGCTGGGACCCGAACGAGTTCAAGTTCAACATGTACACGATCGTGATCGGGGCACAGACCCTGCACGCGACCGGGTACGCCATGGGCGTCGCGATGGACGGCAAGACCGGCACCGACGACGGCGAGGCGGTGATCGCCTACTTCGGCGACGGCGCCACCAGCCAGGGCGACGTCAACGAGGCGTTCGTCTGGGCCGGCGTGTTCAACTCCCCCCTGGTGTTCTTCTGCCAGAACAACCAGTACGCCATCTCCGAGCCGCTGGAGCGGCAGACCCGCATCCCGCTGTACCGGCGCGCCGCCGGCTTCGGCTTCCCCGGCATCCGGGTGGACGGCAACGACGTGCTGGCCACGTACGCGGTGACCCGGCACGCGCTGGACAACGCCCGGCACGGGCAGGGCCCGAGCCTGATCGAGGCGTACACCTACCGGATGGGGGCGCACACCACCTCCGACGACCCGACCCGCTACCGCATCGCCAGCGAGGTCGAGGCGTGGCAGGCCAAGGACCCGATCGCCCGGATGAAGGCGTTCCTGGAGCGCGAGAAGATCGCCGACGCGAGCTTCTTCACCGAGATCGACGAGCAGGCCCGCCGGGAGGCGGTGGACCTGCGCGAGCGGGTGCTGGCCATGCCGAACCCGGAGCCGGGAACCATGTTCGACCACGTCTACCCCAACGGGTCGCCGCTGCTGGATGAGCAGCGCGCGCAGTTCAGCAAGTACCTGGAGTCGTTCGAGGGGAGCGCCCACTGATGGCCACAGAGACGCTCACCCTCGGCAAGGCCCTCAACGTCGGCCTGCGCAAGGCCCTGGAGAACGACCCGAAGGTCGTCATCATGGGCGAGGACGTCGGCAAGCTCGGCGGCGTCTTCCGGATCACCGACGGGCTGCAGAAGGACTTCGGCGACCAGCGGGTGATCGACACCCCGCTCGCCGAGTCCGGCATCATCGGCACCGCGGTCGGCCTGGCCATCCGCGGCTACCGGCCGGTCTGCGAGATCCAGTTCGACGGCTTCGTCTACCCGGCGTACGACCAGATCGTGTCGCAGGTGGCGAAGATGCACTACCGCTCGCGCGGCAAGCTGAACATCCCGATGGTCATCCGGATCCCGTTCGGTGGCGGCATCGGCGCGGTGGAGCACCACTCGGAGTCGCCCGAGGCGTACTTCTCGCACACCGCTGGGCTGAAGGTCGTCTCCTGCGCCAACCCGCAGGACGCGTACGTGATGATCCAGCAGGCGATCGCCTCGGACGACCCGATCGTGTTCCTGGAGCCGAAGCGGCGCTACTGGGAGAAGGGGGCGGTCGACCTGGACGCCCCGCTGTCCGAGGCGTACCCGCTGCACTCGGCCCGGGTGGCGCGAGCCGGCACCGACGCCACCGTGCTGGCGTACGGCCCGATGGTCCGGACCTGCCTGGACGCGGCGACCGCCGCCGCCGAGGACGGCCGCAACCTGGAGGTCATCGACCTGCGTACGCTCTCCCCGCTGGACCTCGGCGTGGTGTACGAGTCGGTGCGGCGCACCGGCCGCGCGGTGGTGGTGCACGAGGCGCCGTCCAACGTCGGCCTGGGCGCCGAGATCGCGGCCCGGATCACCGAGGAGTGCTTCTACTCGCTGGAGTCGCCGGTGCTGCGGGTGACCGGCTTCGACACCCCCTACCCGGCCGCCCGGGTGGAGGAGGAGTACCTGCCCGACCTCGACCGGGTGCTCGACGCCGTCGACCGCACCTTCGGCTGGTGAGCGGCATGTCCCGGATCAAGGAGTTCAACCTGCCCGACCTGGGCGAGGGGCTCACCGAGGGTGAGATCCTGGCCTGGCTGGTCAAGGTGGGCGACACGATCGAGCTGAACCAGCCGATCGTCGAGGTGGAGACGGCCAAGGCGGCCGTGGAGATCCCGGCGAAGTGGGCCGGCCAGGTCCAGGCGATCTTCCACCCGGAGGGCACCACGGTCGAGGTCGGTACCCCGATCATCGCGATCGACACCGACCCGGGCGCCGGCCCGATCGAGACGTCCACGACCACCGACCTGCCCACCCCTTCGGCGGCCTCGCTGGCCGCCGTCGAGGTGGCGCCGGCCGAGGGCGCGGTCGAGCCGGGCCTGATCGGCGGTCCCGCCCCGGGCGGGCGCACCGCGGTCCTGGTCGGCTACGGCCCCCGGACCACCGCCGCCAAGCGCCGCCCCCGCAAGGGCGCCACCCCGGCCCAGGCCAGCGCCGCCCCGGCCGCGCCGGCACCGGTCCAGGCCTCGCCGGCACCGGTCCAGGCCGCGCCGGCACCGGCTCCGGCCGCGCCGGTGGCAGCCGCCCCGACGGTGAACGGCAACGGTCGGGCCGCCGGGCCGGTGCTGGCCAAGCCGCCGGTACGCAAGCTCGCCAAGGATCTCGGCGTCGACCTCGGCGCGCTGACCGGGTCGGGGCCGCTGGGCTCGATCACCCGGGAGGACGTACAGCGGGCGGCGGCGGCCCCGGCGGTGGCCGAGCCGCTGGCGGTCACCGTGCCGGCCACGGCGGCGGCGAGCTTCGGCGCCGACCGCGAGCAGCGCATCCCGGTCAAGGGGGTACGCAAGCTCACCGCCGAGAACATGTCCCGCTCGGCGTTCACCGCTCCGCACGTCACCGAGTTCCTGACCGTCGACGTGACCCGGGCGATGAAGGCCCTGGACCGGCTGCGCGACCGGCGGGAATGGCGCGACGTGCGAGTCTCGCCGCTGCTGCTGGTGGCCAAGGCGGTGCTGTTGGCGGTCAAGCGCCACCCAATGGTCAACTCGACCTGGGCCGGCGACGAGATCGTCGTCAAGGAGTACGTCAACCTGGGCATCGCGGCGGCCACCGAACGCGGCCTGATCGTGCCGAACATCAAGGACGCCGGCCGGCTGACCCTGCGCGAGCTGGCGGACGCGATGACCGGTCTGGTGCAGACCGCCAAGAGCGGGAAGACCTCTCCGGCCGACATGTCCGGCGGCACCCTGACCATCACCAACGTCGGGGTGTTCGGGGTCGACACGGGCACGCCGATCCTGCCCCCGGGCGAGTCGGCGATCCTGGCCTTCGGTGCGGTCCGGGAGATGCCCTGGGTGCACAAGGGCAAGGTCAAGCCGCGCCTGGTCACCACGCTCGGCCTCTCCTTCGACCACCGGATCATCGACGGCGAGCTGGGCTCGAAGTTCCTGCGCGACATCGGCGACTTCCTCGCCGATCCGGAGGCGGCGCTGCTCGCCTGGACCTGACGCCAGCACGACGACGGCCGGTGTGCCACGGGTGAACGCCCGGCACACCGGCCGTTGCCATTGGTCGAAGGAAGATCTTCCCGAGGCGGGGATTGGCCTAAGATTCGTAGTCTGGTGGTCCAGCTCACCTAATAATCGATGGCAGGCGGGGCGTGTTTGCGGTTCAATGGACTCAACGACGGGCCGACAACCGAATAGCCAGGAGGAGAGACCCCCATGAGCATGATCGAGCGAATCCGCAACCGCCGCGACGCCAGCCGCCGCGCCCGCGCCATCGAGCGGGCGCTGCGCTCCGCGAGCTCGCCTGCGGTCCGCGACGAGATCCTCGCCATCGCCCAGCGTCACATGCACTGACGCCACACGACGTTATTCACCTCCTCCAGATCGACGACCCGCCCGGGCCACCCGGGCGGGTCGTCGGCGTTGTGAGCGGCCGTTGGCACCGGGATACCGCCCCGGCGCAGCGCCCGGTACGGTGGTTCTCGGTCGTCGTACGTGGTCGGGGACAGGTTGAGGCGATAGAAGCACCTCGACACCGCCCAGCGACGGACAGTGACGATCGATGCTCCCCGGAAGCCCCCCGGAGGTCACCGGGATACGGTGCGGGGAGCCGGCACGGCCGGTACGCCGGCACCGCCGGCTGCCCTGCCGAGACCATCGGCGACGGCGGCCGACATGTGATGGAGGAGGCGCACGCATGACGTCCGAGGGCCCGCACCGCCCCGGCCAGGAGCCGGACGAGGTGCCGCCGGGCGGCGGCGGACCGGCGCCGTACGGCGACCGGCCGGCTCAACAGGACGGCGGGTATGGCGCATCCGCCCCCGACCTGGGCTGGGCTCCGCCACCGCCAGCGCGACCCGACGCGTCCACACCCGCCTGGGCGAGCCAGCAGGGCGCCCCGTGGGGCACCGCTCAGGCGACCCGGCAGGCGGAATCCTCGACCCCCGGCAGCCAACCTTCCTGGCTGGCCCAGGCAGACCAGCGGGAGCAGCCCGGCCAGGGCTGGGCCCCGTCCGCACCGTCCACATCGGATCAGCCCGCCTGGGCGGCCGGTGAGCAGGCCGGCCCGACCTGGGCCGATTCCACCACACCGGACGCCGGTCAGCCGCCAGAGTGGACGCCCAACCAGTCCGCGTCGGGTCAGCCCGCCGACTGGGCCGGCGGTCAGCCGGCAGCCGGCTGGGCCGGCGGCCAGCAGCCGGAGTGGGCCTCCCGTACCGACGACCAGACTCCCGGCTGGGCCACGGCCGCAGGCCCATCCGAGCCGGCCCGGCCGGACTGGGCGCAGGCCGACCAGCCGGCGGCCCGGGCAACGGCCCAGGTGCCGCAGGCCGACACCGCGCTACCGCACCGGCCCACTTCCGACGAGGCGGCCCGCGCCGGCGCGTGGCCGGCCGAGCAGGAACCACCCGCCTGGGCCACCGGCCAGCGGCGGGAAGCCGCCGCCGGCGGCTGGTCCGGCGAACAGTCGGCCGAGGGTTGGCAAACCGGCGGCGACCGGCCGGCGCAGCCCGACTGGGCCACGCCGCAGCCGGCTGAGTCAGCCGGATGGCCGGCCGGCGACGCGGCGGCCGACGAGCGGCCGCAGTGGTCGCCGCCCGCCCAGGACCGGCCGGCAGCGGCGTGGACGCCCGCCGAGCCCGCCGCCGGATCGGCCCGACCCGGCGACTCCGGGCCACCACCACCGTCCTGGAACCCCGCTGGGGAGCCACTCCCGTCCCGTACCGCCGCCGATCGCTCGTCGCTGCCCGACATGCAGCCGTGGGCACCGGGCGAGGCGTGGGGCAGCACCGGGTCGGCGGAGGCCGCCTCGGCGCGGCCCGACGCCGAGCCCGACCCGGGCCGAGCCGAGGACGCGCCGGTCTACCAGCCCGCCCCGGCCCCCGGCATCTCGCCGGCAAACATGGTGCCGCTGCCGCCGCAGGAGCAGCGGGTACCGGGTGCCAGCCTGGCCGGCGTGCCGCCGGCCGACTTCGCCCCGCCAGCCGACTTCCCCCCGCCGGCCGACTTCGCCCCGCTCGCGCCGTTCTCCGGCGACCAGGGCGCAGGCGCCCGCCCGGGAGCCGATCAGCCGGCCGGTGGCCTGGGCTGGGGTCAGCCGGAGTCCCGGCACGACGACCCGCAGTCACCCGCCGGGCCGGCCATCCCCGCGCCGCGCACCTCCCCGGAGGCTGCCGGCCGGGCCACCCCGCCAGCCGGTGGGGTCTCGGCGAGCGCCTCGGTGCCGCTGGCCAGCCGGGTGATGCCGCCGGCCGACCACGCGGCCCGGCCAGCGGGCACGTCCGCACCGCAGCCGCGGGTGTACGGCCGACCGGCCCAGCCCGAGGAGCCGGCCCAGGAGCGGGACGACCAGCCGCTGGTGCCCCGGTTCGACCAGGCCCCGGAGCCGCGCTTCGCCGACCGGGAGCCGCCGACCGGCGGGCCGAACGCCTTCGCTGGCGCGGCTGCTCCCGCCTCGCCGGCCGCGCCTCCGGCCTTCCCGCCGGGGCTGCCGTCCTTCGTCGACGCGCCGCCGAGCAACCGACCGGCCAACGGCGTGCGGCCGCACGTCGAGCCGGAGCGGCCGGCCGACCCGTTCGGCGGCCCGCCCGGTGATCCGTTCGGCGCTCCGCCCGGTGGCCCCTTCGGCGCTCCCCCCGGCGACCCGTTCGGCGGTGCACCCGGTGATCCGTTCGGCGGTGCACCGGACCGTCCTGGCGGTGCGTACGGTGCCGCCGCCCGCCCCGAACCGGGTGGCGACCACACCTCGGCGTTCCCGCCGCCCCCGCAGTCCGGCCCGTCGTGGGGTTCGGGCGCGCCCGAACCGGAGCAGGGTCGCTTCGACGCGTTCAAGCCGGTCGCCGAGCCCGCTCCGGAGGCCCCCGCGCCGAAGGTCCGCAACGGTCGGGTGCTCGCTGCGGTGCTGGTCGCCGCGGTGCTCATCCTTTCCATCCCGCTCGGCCTGCTCAAGCTCCTCGGCATGATCGGCGGGTCGGACGAGCCCCGCCCGTTCAACCCGGCGGTGGGCACCTGCGTCCAGCGGTCGGGCGACAACCCCATCGAGGCAGTGTGCGGCGAGCCGGACTCGTTCACCGTGGTGTCGAAGGTCGAGTCGAAGGACAAGTGCCCCGACCCGGAGGGGCCGTACGTCGACCTTCGCGACAACCAGGCCAACCCGGTGCTCTGCCTGAAGGACGCCGCCAACTGATCCACAACGCGTGAGCGGCGGGGTCACGGGCAACCGTGGCCCCGCCGAGTCGTACGGGGTGCTTCCAGCGGCACCGCCCGCGACCGCCGATCGCGTGTCGGCAGCGCTGGCCGAGACGCCCCGACGCGACGCCCGCCCAGGTGGCCGCGCGCCTGGGCGTGTCCGAGCGGACCGCCCGGCGGTACATGCCTGCCGACAAGGTGCCGTCACGACGCCGACAAGGTGCCGTCACGACGCCGACAAGGTGCCGTCACGACGCCGACAAGGTGCCGTCACGACGCCGACAGGCGAGCCGCCCGCCGGCACTGGCGACCGCCTGACGGAGAGGAGGGCGCCCGTCGCGGGCAGGGCGGGCGCTCTCCCTGGCGCCGGGCGGACAGCCGCGTCGGCCAGGCGGACAGCTTTCCGCCCGTGCCCGCCCGGCCGCAGCCCGCGGCCACGATGGACACCGACGGCCGTGCGGGCGTTGGGCGGGTGGCCGTTTACACGCCCGCGCGCCCTCGGGCAGTGCGGGCGGTCGCCCGAGGCGGTCAACGCGCCGCCAGCGCGACGACAAGCCCGGTCGCCGCCGCGAGAAGGGCGCTCAGGCTCGTGATGATGCCCGGGGCGGTCCTCAGGTAGTCGAGGATGATGCTGTGCCGGTCGCGCGGGCCGCTGTTGGTCTGCTCTTCGGTCGTCACGCCTCGGGACGGTAGTGCCGTCCAGGGCTTGTGTCGTGCGACCAGCTAGCGCTGTAGCTGACGCGAGGACATGTGCGTTGGCAACGGTCGCTTACCGCCTTTTACCCGCGGGTACCGCCGCTTACCGCCGTATGGGCCGTTCAGCGGACGCCAGTTCATCCGATCGCTGTGCAGATCGCGCAGATTCCGGCACTGTTAGCGCTGTGCGGCGTCGGCGTGTCGCGCTGCCAACGCAAAGCGCCCGCCCCGCGACGGGACGGGCGCCCTCGCGCGCTTGGGTCAGGCCCGCTCGGCGACCTGGGCGTCAGCCCATAGGGCCTCGAAGTGCTCGACGTATCGGTCGAACGGGCCGCCCGCTTCACGGCGCTGAAGATGCAAAGTGACGGAGTCTTGGCCAAGCCCGGCACCGATGTGGGTTGCGACGATCGCTTCGTCGTCGAAGATCCACACAGACATGGAAATGTGCCGGTCGGAGGAACGAACAGCGAGCGGTGTCGGCGACTTCGCGATCTCGGCCTGCGTCATGGCGATGCGCGTTGCCAGGGTCAGCGGAGTGTCCTCGATCTGTTCGCGACTCGCCGTGATCGGGCTTGCCGGGTCACCCAACAGGAAGCGGACGTCCGCCCCGTGACCGGCCTTCGCGCCAAGGGTGCCGGCCGCGTTGGGCACTTCCAGCCACACGAAGTAGCTGGTATACCCGCCGAACCACAGACGCGACCGCGACCGCTCGATCAGCTCGCGGAAAAGCGACCGCGGTAGGTCGGAGCGTCGAGGGTAGACACCGACTAGCTCACGGTCGGCCCCCACCTTGACCGCCCGGCGGACAACCTCAGGCCACAGCACATCTACATCTTGACCCAGAACGGAGGCGGCCCGCACGCGCGAGCGAGGGTGAGGAAGGCGACCCCGGCTGACCCACCGCTCAACAGTCTTCGCGTCTACATCGCATTTGCCCGCGAGGTCGGCGACGGTCAGCCCCGCCGCGACAATGGCGCTTCGCAGAGCGTCGTTCCTCGGCATCGCAGGGGACCTTTCCTAGACGTCCCTCGATCGTCGCATACGGGCGGTACAGCCGTCCGTCACTGACTGGAAGCGTTTCGCCTCGACGGCGCGCGCTAGTGGAGGGGAGACGGCCCGCTGGCTGTGCTGTCGGGGGTCGCCCCTGGGCGAGCATCCGGGGCGGCCCTCTCCAACGACCGAGGAGGTGCCCGTGTCCAACTGCCGCAACCGTCGTGACGTCCGGTGAGCCGGGAGGGCAGGACGCCCCGCCCCTCCCCCGGCGTGTACGTCCTGACCCGGGAAGCATCCCCGCAATTCTTGCTGCCAATCTTGGTCCGGGTGATTCGCACGCTCGATCGGCCGACGTACGACGGGTGGGTGTGGATCGACTGCTATCAGCTCGATCGGCACGGGGACGCGACGGCGAGGCGGTCGCTGTTTCTGATGCCCGCAGGAGCGCGCCCGGTGACCGTCCCGCCGGTCCCGTACGCCGCTCGCTCCCGGCCGCGCTCCGTCGCCGTGAGCGTGACCGGGTGAGCGGCGACCTCGAAGCCCACCTGCCGGCCCGCCCGTCGTGGCGCTGCCAGGCGTGCGGCGCCGCGTGGCCGTGCTCCCCGGCGAAGCTGCGGCTACTAGCCGAATACAAGGACGACAAGCCCGCGTTGATGGTCTATCTCGTGACGCTTCGCGAGGAGGCCGCCGAGCAGCTCGCCGAGCTGGACTCGGGCACGCCCCCGGCGGACCTGCACAAGCGGTTCACGGACTGGGTACCTGTTCGCCCCTCGAAGTGACCACCCGCCCCGGCTCCGTGGCCCCCCCGGTCCACGGTCTCGGGGCGGGTCTGTGTTCCCTCCCGGCGCGGGCGGCCGTGTAAGTGCCTCCGGACGCCGGGAGAGCGGCGCGGGAGTGACGAAGTGACCCCAGCGAATGCGATCACGACGGACAAGATCGCTGCGAACGCGATCACGGGTAAGACCATCACCGGCTCGCACATCTCGGGATCAATCCTCATCGCTGGCACGCAAAACGAGATTGTCATCGACGACGCTGGGTTTGCGATGACCAACCCGGCTAATGACGGCCAGTTCGTGCACGTGCGGTACCTGGGCGGTGAATCGGGGGTAGGGCTGGCGCTGAACCCCGGCCGCCCGCACGGTCCGTCCGCGGGCAAGTACAGCGCCGAGGCGACGATCACGGCCGAGCAGGTCGGCGACTTCACGACCGACCCGAGCGGCCGGCACGCGCCCACGCTCCGGCTGTTGTCGCCGCGGGTCACTCAGGACCCCGCCCCGCCGTCCGGGCGCCGGATGTCAGCGATCCTCATGCGAAGAGCCCCGCGGGCACACAGCAGACCGAAAGCCCCGGACTCTGGCGGGTGCCGGAGTCCGGGGCTTTCTGCATTACACGCGCCACCGAGCGACGGCTAGGACACCTCCTCGGCCGCGTGCCGTTTCCCGCATCACGTTGGCCGATCCCCCGCGTTGCCCTCGGCCGCGCCGTGGGAGGGTTGCTGTATGGCTACCTCGCCCCGTGTCCGAGCGCCCGAACTGAAGGGTCGCGCCTGGCTCAACACAGGCGGACGAAACCTGACATTGCGGGACCTTCGAGGTCGCTGCGTCATCTTAGATTTCTGGACCTTCTGCTGCATCAACTGCCTGCACGTGCTGGACGAGCTGCGCCCGCTGGAGGAGAAGTACGCCGACGTCCTCGTCGTGATCGGCGTGCATTCGCCGAAGTTCGAGCACGAGAAGGACCCGGACGCGCTGGCCGCCGCCGTCGAGCGGTACGGCGTGCACCACCCCGTCCTCGACGACCCCGAGCTGGACATGTGGCAGCAGTACGCGGCCCGCGCCTGGCCGACCCTCGCGGTGATCGACCCCGAGGGCTACGTGGTGGCCACGATGGCCGGCGAGGGACACGCCGAAGGGCTAGCCCGGCTGATCGACGACCTGATCGCCACCCATGGGGCCAAGGGCACGCTGCACCGGGGTGACGGGCCGTACGTCCCGCCGGCCGAGCCGCAGACCACCCTGCGGTTCCCCGGCAAGGCGGTGGCGCTGCCCGACGGCGGCCTGCTGGTGTCGGACTCGGCCCGGCACCGGATGGTCGAGTTGACCGCCGACGGCGAGACCGTCGTCCGCACGATCGGTACCGGCGAGCGGGGCCGGGCGGACGGGGCGGCCGACGCCGCCACGTTCTCCGAGCCGCAGGGGCTGTGCCTGCTCCCGGAGCAGGTCGCCGAGGTCGCCGGTTACGACCTGGTGGTCGCCGACACGGTCAACCACCTGCTGCGCGGCGTACGGCTGGCCACCGGCGAGGTGGTCACCGTGGCCGGCACCGGGCGGCAGTGGCGGTCCACGGTCGACGACCACGCGCACGACGCGCTCTCGGTCGACCTCTCCTCACCCTGGGACCTCGCCTGGTACGACGACAAGCTGGTCATCGCCATGGCGGGCATCCACCAGCTGTGGTGGTTCGACCCGATCAAGCGGACCGCCGGGATGTACGCCGGCACGACCGTGGAGGCGCTGCGCGACGGGCCGCTGGCCGAGGCGTGGCTGGCCCAGCCGTCCGGGCTCGCCGTCTCCGCCGACGGCGCCCGGCTCTGGGTCGCCGACAGCGAGACCAGCGCCGTCCGGTACGTCGAGAACGGTGTCCTGGGCACCGCGGTCGGCCAGGGCCTGTTCGACTTCGGCCACGTGGACGGGCCGGCGGCGCAGGCACTGCTTCAGCACCCGCTCGGTGTCTGCGCGCTGCCCGACGGCTCGGTGCTGATCGCCGACACGTACAACGGTGCGGTCCGCCGCTATGACCCGACCACGGACCGGGTCGGCACGGTGGCGACCGGGCTCGCCGAGCCGAGCGACCTGGTCCTCACTGCCGACGGCGAGGTGCTGGTGGTGGAGTCCGCGGGGCACCGGGTCACCCGGCTGGCCCCGGGCGCGCTCTCGGCGGCCGGCGCGGACACCGTCGACGGCCCGCGGCACCGCACCGAACGCAAGCCGACCGACCTGGCCGCCGGCGAGGTGGTCCTGGACGTCGTCTTCACCCCGGCGCCGGGACAGAAGCTGGACGAGACGTACGGGCCGTCCACCCGCCTGGTGGTCTCCGCGTCGCCGCCCGAGCTGCTGGTGGAGGGGGCGGGCACCGGCACCGAGCTGTCCCGCCGCCTGGTGATCGACGGCTCGGTGACCGACGGCGTGCTCCAGGTGACCGCCCAGGCGGCGACCTGCGACGCGGACGTGGAGCACGCGGCCTGCCACCTGACCCGGCAGGACTGGGGAGTGCCGGTACGCGTCGTGGACGGTGGCGCGGCCCGCCTCCCGCTGGTGCTGCGCGGCCTGGACGCCGGCTAAGCCGCTACAGCCGTTAGGAAGGCCCCTTTACCTGCACCAGGCGTTAAAAAGGGGCCCTTCCTTCACCTCAGTTGAATGGGGTGGGGGTTACGCCGGCGTCGATGAGGGTGGCGCGGACGAGTTCCGCGGCGGCCACCGCGCCGGGGCTGTCGCCGTGCAGGCAGATGGAATCCACCACGCACGGGATCACGCTGCCGTCGACGGCGACCACGGTCCGCTCGGTGGCCATCCGCACCGCCCGGCGGGCCACCTCCGGCGGCTCGGTCACCAGCGCGTCGGGCGAGGTACGCGGCACCAGTTGGCCGTTGGGCAGGTAGTTCCGGTCGGCGAACCCCTCGGCCACCACCCGCAGCCCCGCCCCTTGGGCGAGCTGGGCCAGCACCGAGCCGGGCGGGCAGAGCACGGGCAGGTCCCGGTCGTAGTCGTCGACCGCGGCGACCACTGCCGCCGCCGGCAACTCCTCGCACGCCGCCGCGTGGTAGAGCGCGCCGTGCGGCTTGAGGTAGCGGACCCGGGTGCGGTACGGCCGGCAGAACGCGTTGAGCGCGCCGAGCTGGTAGAGGACCTCGTCACGCAGTTCCGCGAAGTCGTACGCGATGTGCCGCCGACCGAACCCGGCGAGGTCCCGGTAGCCCACCTGGGCTCCGACGGCGACACCCCGTTCGGCGGCGGCCGCGCAGACGCGGCGCATGGTGGACGGGTCCCCGGCGTGGAACCCGCAGGCGACGTTGGCCGAGGTGACCAGGTCCAGCAGCGCCTCGTCGTCGCCGAGACGCCAGACACCGAATCCCTCACCGAGATCAGCGTTCAGATCCATGGAACGTCACGGTAGTGCCTGGACGGGCCTGCGCGAGCGGGGTCACGTCGTCCACCACCGCGATGACGGGATACCCGCCGGTGGTGGGATGGTCGGCGAGGAAGATCAACGGTTGGCCGTCCGCCGGCACCTGCACCGCGCCGAGAACAATCCCTTCGCTGGGCAGTTCCCCGGCCACCGCGCGGGGCAACGGTGCGCCGGTCAGGCGCGCGCCGACCCGGTTGCTCAGCGGGCTCACCTCGTACGCCGTGCCGAGCAGCCGGTCGAGCGCGGCCGGGGTGAACCAGTCGTGCCGGGGGCCGGGCCGCACGGCGAGGTGCAGCTCCGCCGGGGGTACCACCGGCACGGTGACGTCGACCGGGGCGGGCGGGCCGGCCGGTGCGCCCACCGGCAGCAGGTCGCCGTCGCGCAGCGGTGCCGGCCCGAGTCCGGAGAGGGTGTCGGTGGCGCGGCTGCCCAGCACCGGGGTGACGGTGATGCCCCCGGCCACCGCGAGCCAGCTGCGCAGACCCCGTCGGGCGGGACCGATCCGCAGCACCGTCCCGCCCGGTACGGCCAGCGGGCGGCCGGTGTCCCCGGGCCGGGTGCCCACCCGCACGTCGACCTCCGCGCCGACCACGGCAACGGTGGTGGCCCGGGTCGGCCGCAGGTCGCAGCCGGTCAGGGTGATCTCCAGGCCGGCTGCCGACTCCGGGTTGCCGACCAGGCGGTTGGCCAGCCGCAGCGCGCCCGGGTCGAGCGCCCCGGAGCGGGGTACCCCCAGGTGCGCCCAACTGGGGCGGCCGAGATCCTGCACGGTGGTCAGCGCCCCGGCCCGGAGCACCTCGATCGCCGGCTCACTCATGCTGGCACCAGCCGGACCCGGGTGCCGGGGGTGAGCCGGGCCGGCGGATCGGCGCGTACGTCGAACAGGGTCAGCCCGGTCCGCCCGACCAGCAGCCAGCCGCCGGGTGACGCGGTCGGGTAGATCCCGGCGTACGGGCCGGCCAGGGCGACCGAGCCCGCCGGTACCCGCGGGCGGGGGGTGGCCAGCCGGGGCACCGCCAGCTCGGTGGGGAGCCCGGTCAGGTATCCGAAGCCGGGTGCGAAGCCGCAGAACGCCACCCGGAACTCGGTCTCCCGCAGGCGGCGCACGACGGCCGGTACGTCCACCCGCCAGTGGGCGGCGACGGCGGGCAGATCCTCCCCGTCGTACGTCACGGGCACCTCGATGGTGCCGGCGGCGGCTGTGGCGGTCGGTGGTGCCGGCGTCCAGCCCGCGATCCGGGCTGCCGTGGCCGGTGGGTCCGGTACGCCGTCGAGCAGGATGGTGGCGGCGGCCGGCACGATCTCGGTGGCGACCAGGTCACCCTGGTCCCGGCGGCGCCACAGCTCGGCCCGCCACGCCTCGACCGTCGTGGCGACATCGCCGTCCTGTGGCCGTGATGGCGTGTGTCGCGCAGGATGCCGCGGTTCGCCCGGACGCTGGGTCGCGGCGGAGTCCCCGAGGTCGGGCGGGGCGGCGTCCGGTGCGCCCATGGTCACGGCGAAGTCGAGCAGCAGGGCGTGTGCGCCGACCGGTCGGATCCGCATTCCGCCATCCTCCCGGACCGGTGACGGGCACCGCGGACCAAGGCGGCGCTGCGGCGCTTCCCCGGCCATCTGCCGTCGTCCACGCCCGCGTCGTCTGCTTGTCGGGAAGCGTGACCGGGCACACTACCCGAAAGTAACCTACGGTGCCGTAACCTAAGGGCGTGACCACCTCCGCCCGACCCCGGCTCAAGCCGGTCGACATCGGTAAACCCCGGATGCGCGGCTGGCTGCACACGTACGCGTTCTTCGTCGCCCTGGTCTGCGGCATCGTGCTCTGCTCGATCGCCGCCGCCCGTCCCGGCTGGACTCCGCTGGTCAGCTGCGCCGTCTACAGCCTCACTGTCTGCGGCCTCTTCGGCACCAGCGCGCTCTACCACCGTCGAGTGTGGTCGACCCGCGGTTTTCAGGTGATGCGGCGGATGGACCACTCGATGATTTTCCTGTTCATCGCCGGCACGTACACACCGTTCTGCATCCTGCTGCTGGAGACCCGCGCCTCCGTGATCATGCTCGCGGTGGTCTGGGGCGGCGCCCTGGCCGGCGTGGCGCTCAAGCTGGTCTGGCCGCACGCCTCGCGGTGGATCTCCGCCCCGCTGTACCTGGCGCTCGGCTGGGTGGCGGTGGCGATCCTGCCCGACATCCTCCGTCAGGGTGGCGTGACCGCGCTGGTGCTGCTCATCGTCGGCGGGGCGATCTACACGGTCGGGGCGGTCTTCTACGCGCTACGCCGACCCAACCCGTGGCCGACCGTCTTCGGGCATCACGAGTTCTTCCACGCCTGCACGCTGGTCGCGGCGATCTGCCACCACATCGCCATCTACTTCGCGCTGTTCGCCTGACCAACGCCGGCAGGGGCGACGGGAGTGCCGTCACCCCTGCCCGTTCCCGGTCGGGAGGTCAGATCGTCCGGTCGGGCCGGCGCACCTCGCGGTACTCCTGCACCACCCGGTCGTCCCGGACCGGCACGGCGCGGTCGGCGACCACCCGCTCCTCACGAACCGGGGTGACGACCGCACGCCGGCGCGAGTTCCAGAAGTGAAGGGTCACGATCAGGCCGGCCACCCCGGCGAGCATCAGCACCCAGCCGACGACGCTCAGGTTGAGCCAGCCAAGGTCCGCTTCCACGGCGAACGCGAAGATCGCGCCCAGCGCGATCAGGAAGATACTGCCACCGATGCCCATCTCGTCGTCTCCTCGGCTCTGACGCTGACGTTCCACTCGGCCGCGGCCATGGGTGAGGTTGCGGCACGGACGGACTTACCCCGGCACGGAGATCGCCAATCGGGCAAGCTGGAGACATGACGGACGCCTCGGTGGATGAACGGATGCTCGTGCTGCTGCGGCACGCCAAGGCCGAACAGCCGACCGATGGCCCCGACGTGGAGCGTCCGCTGACCGCCCGTGGGCGTGCCGACGCCGCCGCGGCCGGCTTCTGGCTGGCCCGGCACGAGCTACTGCCGGACGTGGTGCTCTGCTCGGCCGCGCTGCGGACCCGGCAGACCTGGCACAACGTGGAGATGGGGATGACGGGCTCACCGTCCGAGGGCGGCCCGGCCGGGCCGTTGCCGATCGTCCGCTACGAGCCGGATGCCTACGAGGCGCATCCGGAGGATCTGCTGACGCTGGTCCGGCGGGTCGAGCCGACTGCGACCACGGTCCTACTGATCGCCCACAACCCCGGCATCTCCCTACTGTCCGAGATGCTCGACCCGCCGCACGCCGATCCGGAGGGGCTGCGCACGACCGACCTGGTGGTGCACCGACCGGCCGTCCCGTGGGCCGAACTGGCCCGCGGCACGGCCTTGATCAGCGCCCGGCACACCGCACGCGGCTGAAACCGCCACAGGCGGCTGAACCAGCTGCCACCCATCGGTGGCCCGCTGGCTCAGCCGCGCGTGATGCCTCAGCTCGGCGGGGCGGTCGGCGGTGGCGGGTCGGGAGGCGGCGGCATCATCGCCGTCGGATGAGACAGCCGGTTCTCCTCCACGATCAGGGTCCGGGCCCGCTTGCGGCGGTCCTGCCAGAACCAGAGCGTGGTGAGCAGAACGGCCAGTCCGGCCAGGATGAAGACCCAACCGACCGCGCGCAGGTCGACCCACCAGACGTTGGCCCGAAGGGCGAAGGTCAGAATCGCGCCGATCGCGATCAGGAAGATCCCACTACCAATGCCCATGTGCGCGGCACTCCCTCGTGCGGTTGCTTCTGGGCGTGCTCTGAATTGTCCGGTTACCCGGCTGCTCGGGGGTTACCCGCACCATCGGCTGGCGAACGCGCCCCGGCGCGTCTCTCGACAGGGGCGGAGGCGGACGAAGCTCAGGTAGATGGCCCAAACCACTCAGGCTTCGGTCTGCGGCCAACACCGGGACAGGTCCGGGGCCGGCCACCATCGGCCGACAACCCATCGTCCGATGTCGACCCAGGTCGGGGCCGCGAACCGCGGCAGCCGGCGGGCTCGTGCCCGCCGGCTGCCGGATCACCGGCTGGACTCAGAACGCCTCCTCCGGGAGGTCCATGATGTCCAGATCGGTGCTCTCGATGATGCGCCGGTCGGCGCCGATGCGCGGCAGCACCTCGCGGGCGAAGAACCGGGCGGCGGCCACCTTCCCGGTGTAGAACGCCTTGTCCGCGGCCGAAAGGTCGCCGGCCAGCGCCATCAGCGCCACGTCGGCCTGCCGCTGCAACAGCCAGCCGACGACCAGGTCGCCGAGCGCGAGCAGGAACCGCCGGCTGCCCAGCCCGACCTTGTAGAGGGCCCGGTCGTCGCCGCCCTGCGCCTCGCCCAGCCAGCCGGTCATCACGCCGAGGATGGTCTGGATCTCGGCGAGCGCCTTGCCGAGCGCCTGACGCTCCTCCTTGAGCTGGCCGTTGCCGGCCTCGGTGGTGATGAACTCCTGGATCTCACCGGCCACCGCCATCAGGGCCTTGCCGTTGTCCCGGACGATCTTCCGGAAGATCAGGTCGAGGCTCTGGATCGCCGTGGTGCCCTCGTACAGCGTGTCGATCTTGGCGTCCCGGACGTACTGCTCCAGCGGGTAGTCCTGGAGGAAGCCGGAGCCGCCGAAGGTCTGCAGCGACTCGTGCCCGAGCAGTTCGTACGCCCGCTCCGAACCGACGCCCTTCACCAGTGGGAGCAGCAGGTCGTTGACCCGCTTGGCCAGCTTGGTGGCCTTCTCGTCGCCGGCCGCCTCGGCGATGGCGATTCGGTCCTGCCAGGAGGCGGTGTAGCAGACCAGTGCCCGCAGCCCCTCGGCGTACGACTTCTGCAACAGCAGCGAGCGGCGCACGTCGGGGTGGTGGGTGATGGTCACCCGGGGGGCGCTCTTGTCCGCCGACTGGGTCAGGTCGGCGCCCTGCACCCGGTTCCGGGCGTATTCGAGGGCGTTCAGGTAGCCGGTGGAGAGGGTGGCGATCGCCTTGGTGCCGACCATCATCCGGGCGTACTCGATGATCATGAACATCTGCCGGATGCCGTCGTGCTTCTCACCCAGCAGCCAGCCCTTGGCCGGCACGCCGTGCTCGCCGAAGGTCACCTCGCAGGTGTTGGAGACCTTCAGGCCCATCTTGTGCTCGACGTTGGTGGCGAAGACGCCGTTGCGCTCGCCCAGCTCGCCGGTGTTCTCGTCGAAGTGGTACTTCGGGACGACGAACAGCGACAGACCCTTGGTGCCCGGACCGCCGACGCCCTCCACACCGACCGGGCGGGCCAGCACGTAGTGGACGATGTTGTCGGTCAGGTCGTGCTCACCGGAGGTGATGAAGCGCTTGACGCCCTCGATGTGCCACGAGCCGTCCGGCTGCTGGATGGCCCGGGTACGGCCGGCGCCCACGTCCGAGCCGGCGTCCGGCTCGGTCAGCACCATCGTCGAGCCCCACTGCCGGTCGATGAACAGCTTGGCCCACTTCTTCTGCTGCTCGGTGCCCTCGACGTGCAGCACGTGCGCGAAGGACGGGCCGGAGGCGTACATCCAGACCGGGGCGTTCGAGCCGAGCACCAGCTCGGCGAGCGCCCACCACAGCGCTCGCGGGGCGTTGGTGCCGTCCAGCTCCGGGGGGAGGTCCAGGCGCCAGAACTCGGACTCCATGAACGCCTGGTACGACTTCTTGAACGACTCCGGCAGCGGCGCGGTGTGCGTGGCCGGGTCGAAGACCGGTGGGTTGCGGTCGCTGTCCTGGTAGCTGGCGGCCAGATCCTCCCGGGCCAGGCGGTCGACCTCGACGAGGAAGCTGCGCGCGGTGTCGACGTCGAGGTCGGAGTACGGCTCCTGGCCGAACGCCCGGTCCGCCCCGAACACCTCGAACAGGTTGAATTCGAGGTCCCGAAGGTTGCTCTTGTAGTGGGTCATGTGGCTGGCCCCGCTTCCGGACAGGTATTACCGATCAGTAACCCCGACTGTATTACTCGCGGGTAGGCAGCGACAAGCCGACCGCTGAAGTGACAGCGATTACACACCTGCGGTTCAGGTTCCGGCTAGGCAGCGTCGGCCACTGGGCCGGTCAGCTCTCGGCCGCGCCGACCTCCCAGCTCGGCACCGCCGCCGACGCAGCGCTCGGCGAACCGGTGTACTCCATCAGCACCAGCGCGATGTCGTCGTCGAGCCGGCCGTGCACCCACTCCACCAGCGCGGTCTCCAGGGAGGCCAGGCCGTCGGCGACCGTGCCGTGCCCGAGCAACCGCCACGCGCGGTCGGCGGTGGGGAAGAACTCGCCGTCCCGGCGCGCCTCACCCAGCCCATCGGTGAACAGCAGCAGTCGGTCGCCCGGCTCCAGCCGCTCCACCCGCGGCCGGACCACCGGCATGAAGCCCAGCGGCGGCGCCGGGGCCGGCGGTTCCAGCGGGATCACCGCGCCGTGGCGCAGCAGCAGCGGCGCCGGATGTCCACAGTTGACGATGGTGAGGGTGCCACCCCGCTCCTCCACCAGCGCCGCGGTGACGAAGTCCTCGTCGCCCACGCTGCGGGCCACCGCCCGGTCCAGGTCCGCCACCACGGCCCGCAGGTCGGCCCGCTCGTAGGCGACGTGCCGGTACGAGCCCAGCACGATGCTCGCCAGGCGGACCGCTTCCAGCCCCTTGCCGCGTACGTCCCCGATGATCATGCGTACGCCGTACGGGGTGTCGATCGCCTCGTACAGGTCGCCGCCGATCTCCGCGGTGGCGGTCGAGGAGATGTACCGGCCGGCCACCGACAGCGCGCCCACCTGGGGACCGAGCGGGCGCAGCACCGCCTGCTGGGCGACCGCCGCCAGCTTCGACAGCTCGGCGATCCGCTCGGCCTGCCGTTCCCGTACCGACGCCACCGCCGCCGCGATGCCGGTACCCAGCGCGATGCCGGCCACGGCGACCGCGGTGGAGAGCGACGGGGTGCGCTCGGCCAGGGCGAAGGCCGCGCCGAGCACGGACGCGGCAGCGCCGACCCCGAGCACGATCCGCCAGGACGCCAGCGCCGCGGCCAGGAACGGGGCGGCCACCATCAACGCGATGTAGTTCGCCTCGCGGCCGTCCGCCAGTTCGACCGCCGAGACGATCACGAGCAGGACGAGAGCCGCGCCGAGGCCGGCGCGGGATCCGGGGCTCAGCGGGCCGCGGCCCGGCTGGAGGAGTTGCGTGCGTACATCCGACAGCATGCCCGATGGAGATGAACGAAAGAATGAACCTGACCCGTCGTACGAGCCGGTTCTGACCGCGCGGATCGCGGCCCGGAGCCGATCGCCGCCCGGCACAGCTCAGCCGAGCACCTCGTACCGGACCTCGATGTGCCCGAGGTCGGGCGAGGCGATCTCGGCGAACGCGGCCCGGGACAGGTCCAGGCAACGCCCGTCGATGAACGGACCCCGGTCGTTGATCCGGACGGTGACCGACTTGCCGTTGGCCGGGTTGGTCACCCGGACCCGGGTGTCGAAGGGCAGCGTCTTGTGGGCGGCCGTCAGCGCCTCCGGATTGAACGTCTCGCCGTTGGCGGTCATCTGGCCCTCCCAGTAGAAGGAGGCGCCACACGAACCGGTGTCGACAACCGGGCGGGCCGTCGTCTTCTTCGCGGTGGGCGTCGGCGACGGGCTGGCCGTACGCGGCTTGCTCCGCGACGGCGCCTGCGCGGTGCGGCTGGGCGTCGGGCTCGCCGTCGGGCTCGGCGACACGCTGGCGCTCGGCGAGACGCTCGCGCTCGGCGACGTGGTCGGCGAGCCGGTCGTCAGGTCATCGGGTTCGAGGGTCGGCGACAGGTCGATCGCGGCCGGCCGGACCGGCTCCGCCTCGGCGGTCAGCCGTACGGCGCCGACGGTTCCCCCGACGGCGAGGGTCACGGCCACCACGGCGCTGGCCGCGAGGCCGGCCGGCGAGGTGATCCTGCGGGTACGGGTGTGCCTACCAACCACCGGCCCGGTCCTTTCCTCAGCGGATCAAATCGGGTCGGACCATAACGAGAGAAGCACTTCGGAAGTCAACGTGATCATGTTGATATGACCGCAATTGCGGTGATACGTGCAGCCGATCATCCGACCCGTGATCGGCCGGGCGGGCCGGTGCTCACCGCAGCGCTGACGCAGGATGGTGACATGGCCGCTGAGCTGAGCAAACGCCTCGTCGAGCTGTTCCGCTGGGTCGACCCCGGCCCCGGCGCGAGCCACCTGGTCAGCGACATCTCCGGCTGGTGGCGTGACCCGGCGACCCTCGCCGAACTGGGTCCCGCGCTGGTCGCCCCGTTCCGCTCGGCCCGGCCCACGGTGGTCGTCTCCCCAGCGGTCACCGGGCTGCTGCTCGGCCCGCTGGCCGCCACGGCGCTCGGCGTGGGATTCGTGGCGGCGCACAAGCCGGGCGATGGGCGACTGCCCGCCGGGCCGCTGACCTGGGCGCAGAGCCCACCCGACTTCCGCGGCCGACGCGTCGACCTGGCCGTCCACGACCGGCACCTCGGCACCGGCGACCGGGTGCTGGTGGTGGACGACTGGGTCGCCACCGCCGCCCAGGTACGCGCCATCTACGACATCTGCGCAGCCCGGGGCGCCGAGGCCCTGGGTACCTCCGCCGTGATGGTCGACTGCCCGCCGGCAACCGCGCACGAGCTACGCATCCACGGCCTCCTGACCGGCGCCGACCTGCCCAGCTGACCGCCTCAGCGGACGAAGTCCTCGACCACCGTGCAGACCCGACCGAGCGCCTCGGCGGAACGGGCCAACGGCCCGGGCACCATCAGCGCGTGATCGGCGGCTGGGATCTCCAGCACGTGCGGGGTCAGCCGCCGGGCGACCGCGCCGTCCCAGGACGAGTCGGCCGCGCCGCCCACCAGGATGAACGGGGCGGTGGCCCGGCGCAGCGCGTCGACCACCTCGCCGCGGTGCAGCAACGGGGTGAGCCAGACGGCGGGCAGCCCCCGAGCGGCCGCCAGTGGCGCGGCCAGCGTGCCGAGCGACTTACCCACCAGCAGGTCGGTGCGCTCGGTCAGGGTCGGGGCGACCTGATCGCACACCCACCGACCGATGGTGTCCACGTCGAAGTCGTCCGGCACCTGCCAGGAGATCCCGTGCAGCCCGAAGCCAGCCCGACGCAGCGCCTCCCCGAGATAGAGGAAGAGGGGGTAACGCGTGTCGTAGCCACGTCCCGGGATGAGCACCGCACGTCTGTCCGCCATGGACATCTCCTTGTCGTCGACCACCGACCGTACCGCCCGCAAGCCGACTGCGGCCGCAAGGAGGGTGCCCTTGTTAACGCCTCCGGTAGAGGAAGGGCCCCTTAATAACAGCCGCCGCCGGCGGTGCCGGGCTTGCGCTCAGCGCGCTCCTACTCAGCTCGGCCGGTCTGGAGGCCGTCGTCGCCACCGGCGCGCAGCTCCGGCAGCAGACGGGTGGCCACGTCCACCAGGACCGCCTCGTCGCCGGCGTACCAACTGCTCTCCCGGGGCCAGTGCGTGATCACGTCGGTGAAGCCCAGCTCCGCCGCGCGCCCGACCTGGTCGGCGAAGAACTGCGCGCTGCTCAGCGAGAACACGGGCGCCGAGTCCAACGACAGGTAGCGATCCAAACTGGCCGGGTCGCGCCCCTCGGCCGCCAGCGTCGAGTCGAGCCGGGCCACCATCTCGGCGACCCCGGCCCACCAGGCCGCCAGGTCGTCCTCACCCGGGCCGGTGGTCACCCAGCCCTGCCCGAACCGGGCGGCCAGTCGCATCGAACGGGGGCCGTTGGCCGCCACCACGAACGGCACCCGGGGCACCTGGACACAGCCCGGGTTGTTCCGCGCGTCCACCGCCGCGAACCAGTCACCCCGCCAGCTCGTCCCGTCCTTGAGCAGGATCGCGTCGAGCAGCTCGATGAACTCGGCAAACCGGTCCACCCGCTGCCGCGGCGGCAGCGTCTCACCACCGAGCACGGCCGAGTCAAAGCCGATGCCGCCCGCGCCGACCCCGAGCAGCACCCGCCCGGCGGACACGTCGTCGAGCGCCGTCACCTGCCGGGCGAAGGCTGCCGGATGCCGGAAATTCGGGGACGCGACCAGCGTGCCCAACCGGATCCGGGAGGTCACCGTCGCGGCGGCGGTCAGCGTGGCCATCGAGTCGAACCAAGGGCCGTCCACCAGGTCCCGCCAGCCCAGATGGTCGTACGTCCAGGCGTGGTCAAAGCCCCACTCGTCGGCCTGCCGCCACCGGTGCTGCGCCACCGACCAGCGCTGGTCGGGAAGGATCACGATGCCAATGCGCATGATCGCCAGCGTACGGGGACCAGGGCAGGTGGGCTCAGTCGAGGCGGGCGAGGAACTCCAGCGTGCGGCGCATCAGCAGCTCGGTGGCGGGCTCGTCGTAGTCCACGCTGCCGGCGTCGGCGAAGAGGTGACCGGCACCCGGGTAGAGGAAGAGCTCGGCACCCTCGATCTCCCGCGCCACGCCAGTTTGAAAGAGCGTGCTTAAGCGGTCGTGATGCCCGAAACGCCTGTGGGCGGCACCCGATCCGCTTGCGTCTCGTGCCCGCTCGTGACCGCTGAGCCGTCTGGCTACTGGCCCGTGGATGGCCCATCGGACTCGGCCTGGCGCTCGGCCTGCCAGGTGGCGTGTCCCTTCAGTAGGTATCCGGTCCAATAGATCGCGAACAGGATCAGGAAGCACGTGAAGAACACCCCCGAGACGATGCTCGCGATGATGATTGCTTCCCCGCCGTCAGCCAGTCCATGTGTGCCGAATCCGGCGAGACCCAAGACGAAGAAGATGACCATGTAGATGGGCAGCGCGGGACTGTCGGCGGGATGAGGAACGCGAGTCAGCCGTGGGGCGTGAGGGTCTTTGGTGATCACGCTGCGAGTATTGGGGGCGCTGACCGGGAAAGCTAGCGGATCTCGTCGTCGGGCAGTCGTAGACCGTCCAGCCTCCCCGGACGGGGACAAGGTGGAGCGCCCTACCGGACGAACGACCTTGTCGCCCCGTCCGGGGAGGCTGGTAGCCCTTGTGGTGCCCGATGAGGTGATCCGCCCCCGGCTGATCTGGCCGCCGAAGTCCCGGGCTGGCAGACGGCGGATCGCTCTGCCTCCGGCGGTCGTCGAGGTTGTCCGTGACCACCTGGCCGCTGAGGTCGATGGCACCCCGGACGCGTTCGTGTTCACCACGGAGAGCGGTCGGCCCATCTGGCGAGGCAACCTGAACAAGCTCATCGCCTGGAAGGCCAGCGTTGCCCGGATCGGTCAACCGGACC
This sequence comes from Micromonospora craterilacus, assembly GCF_003236315.1. Taxonomy (GTDB): domain Bacteria; phylum Actinomycetota; class Actinomycetes; order Mycobacteriales; family Micromonosporaceae; genus Micromonospora; species Micromonospora craterilacus. The sequence continues at coordinate 19,164 of NZ_POTY01000020.1, read as the reverse complement.
TGCACTTTCACGACCTGCGGCACACCGGGAACACTCTCGCCGCCCGGACCGGGGCAAGCATCCGTGAGTTGATGGCCCGGATGGGGCACGACTCGCCGCAAGCGGCGCTGATCTACCAACACGCAACGGCGGAAGCTGACCGCGCCATCGCCCATGCGCTGCACGAGGCGGTGCGCGCGGACCGGAAGAAGGGCAAGAAGGGCGACCGGCGGCAAGGACAAGGGGCAAGAAGGCCGGCGGCAAGAAGGGCAAGAAGCGGTCGACCGAACGGGACGAGACCGGCGGCCAGTAGAGCTAATGGCAGGCCAATGGCACGCCGCATGATCCTTGACCTTGGAACATTGAAAGCCCAGGCTGGGACTGTCGTCCTGGCCAGGGCCTTGATCGTGGAGCGGGTGACGGGAATCGAACCCGCACTGTCAGCTTGGGAACCGTACAAGGGCCGCTCTTGATCGTGCCGCCGGGCAGGTTAACCAACTCTTGAGTGGTCTGGAGTTGCCTCACGTGGCCTGCCGTAATGGCCCGTCAATGGCCCGACTTTGAAGCAACCCGCTCGGTGCCGGCAGTCCTGGCGGCCACTTCGTCCGGTACCGACGAGCTATGCATTCGCCGCACCGCCCGGCAGGCAGGCAGGCAGGCAGGCAGGCCATGCCATGCCATGCCATGCCATGCCACCGGACCATGACGCGCGTTCCCGCCTCGCCTTGGGCTAGATGCGCGCTTGCAACGCCAGGGCACTCAGGGCTGCAGTAACGGACAAGAGGGACATAAGGGCTGGCCTAGCGGAAGGCCGTGTCTCTCGGCACGTTGTCTCCCTATCTCTTGCGAGACGACGGGTGTGGACCAGCGCTGCACCGAGGCTGGCCAGCCTACTCAGCCACTGCTGACTTAGGATGTTGATCTGTGCAAGCCAGTGCGTTGAGGTCGCATCGCGTGGTTTACTCGCACGTAGAGGGCTGAAGCCATGACACGAAGGAGGTTCGGAGCGCCATGCTGCTAAGTTTCCGCTTCGCGAACCATCGTTCGTTCCGCTATGAACAGCAACTGAATCTCATGAAGGTATATGATCGCAAGAACCCCGAAAACCTTCAAAATGATGCAGTAAGGGTCATAGGGATCTTTGGGGCAAATGCATCAGGCAAATCCAATTGCCTGCAGGCCTTGAGCTACATGCGCCGGATGGTCACCTCTTCCGACAGGGAGGTCGAGCCGGGACTTGGGCTAGTGCGGGATCCGTTCCGCCTAGATGCGGCATGCCTGGCTGAGCCATCGCGGTACATTGTGGATCTAACGCTCAAGAACGTCCGATACACCTACGGGTTTACTCTCGACAATGAACGGATCCTGGAGGAGTGGCTCTATTACTATCCCTTGAATCGCCGCAGGCGCGTCTTTGAACGCGATGGCGATGATTTCGTCTGGGGGGAAGAGTCCGGCAAAAAGCCCGACCTAGAGCGGATCGCCGAGATTACAGCACCGACGGCCCTCTTCATGTCTACAGTGGCAAGGTTCAGTCGTCGGAGAACAGAGTCGGACACTCCTGACGCCGAACCGCTCCATAGCGTCTATCGGTGGTTCTTTCGAACCAGAACGCGGTCGCGGCCAGGTCCCCGGCTTTCCCGTCATCTCAGCATGGCTTTCCCGGAGTTTGAGGATGACAGGCTCGTTATTGTCGATCTATTGAGGGCTGCAGATATCGGCATTGTCGATGTCACGCTTAAGTCGCCAACACCGATCCAACCGCCACTATTTGCGGACCTCTCGGACCAAGATTTGCCATCCGAAACTGCGGCTTCCACGGGGGTGCCGCGTCGACTAACGCGCGAAGCCGCTGCGCGTAGCGAGCGACGTATCCAGTTTGCCCACCGTGGAGCTTCCGGAAAAGTGATGCTCGAACTTGCAGATGAGTCCTCGGGAACGCAGCAGTTGCTCGACCTAGCAATCGACGCTTCGGTAGTTCTAAGACTTGGTGGAACGATGACTGTCGATGAGATCGACGCTAGTCTTCATCCGCTGCTAACCGCGAAGTTAATAGCACTTTTCCAAAGTGAGAAGACCAATCCCCGTGGCAGCCAACTCATCTTCACTAGTCATGATGCCGCACTACTCGGAACCTTCGACACGGAGGAAGTTCTCCGTCGCGACGAAATTTGGTTCGTCGAGAAGGACGAGGAGGGTTCCTCCGTTGTCTATCCGCTAACTGACTTCAAGCCTCGAAAAGAAGGCGAGAATAGGCAGCGACGCTACCTGAACGGCAACTATGGTGGCGTGCCAGACCTTTCGTTTGCGCTATTTGAGCGCGCACTTGCCGGCCGAGGTGATACAGAGTGAGTCCTCGGCGAGGTCGTTACGTGCAGTCTCGCAGCTCTATTAGCTTAGGGCAAGGCAGGGTCACAAACCTTCGTCGTGAGACCGGCATACGTGAGCAGCGTTCGGCGATTCTCATTGCGACTAACGGCGACAAGACTGAGCGAGATTATCTCAATGCACTGAAAAAAGAACCTTGGGTGAAGCCGGGAAAGGTTGTTGTCGTCTTCGAATCCGGCTCTCCCGAGGAGGTTGTTAAGGGAGCAGCGAAACGGAGAGACCGAGACGACTACGATCAAGCATGGGCTGTTTGTGACGTTGATCATTATGCCACTTCGGCGGCTTCGATCCTTGCTGATGCAACCGATGTCGAGCTGCTCTGGTCGAATCCCTGCTTTGAGGTCTGGCTTGTGCTACACAAAGGGAACTGCACAAGCTATATAGAGGACGGGCGGCGAGCGGCGGATAGACTGCGCGAGCACATCTCTGATTGGGACAAAACTGCGCTCCGATTCGATGAGTTTCGTGACGGCGTGAAAGACGCCGTCCGGCGTGCAAAGTCCTTGGGCGAGCCACCCGATGCCAATCCGTCAACGGCGATGTGGCGCCTTGTCGAGGCTCTATCGTCGTAGCTTCGCCTGTTGTGCTGCAAGATCGATCCAGGGCTCCCGTTGTCAGCTGACCCCGATCGCTGGCAGTTCAGTCCCGCTCGGGGGGCACGGGGGACACGAAACAAGGCCTCAGCCCCCTTGTTTCCGCAGCTCAATCGCGGGACAGCGGGGACACCGGGGACAGAGCCTCGGCGATGTCCCCCATCGACGTGATGACGATGTCGGCCGCCGCGAAGGCGTCGATCTTCCACGGTCTGTTGGCGTAGCCGATCGCGGCGACCCCGGCGGCGCGAGCCGCCTCAATGTCGGAAAGCGAGTCGCCGACCAGCACGCAGGACCCCGGCGCGGCTCCAAGTGCGCGCACCGCGTCGAGGACCGGGGCGGGATCCGGCTTCATCCGCCTCGGATTTGCGTATGCCCGGCCGATGATCGGCGTGACGTATGCGGCGAGATCATGGGCCGTCAGGTACGCCTCGATCGCCACCGCCGAGTTGTTGCTTACCACGGCGACCGGCACGCCGAGGGCGTGCGCGCCGAGGATCACCTCATGCCCGAATGGGGTGGGTGCCGCGACGCTAGCGGCGTACCTCTCAGCGGCGCATAGGGTGTCCTCAAGCGTCGCCGTGAGTTCTGGTGGACATGTCTCGCCACACCAACGGAGTACGGCTAACGGATCTTCTTCGTAGTACACGTCGCGAGGAATTTCGACCCGCTCCGCACCGAGCAGATAGATCAACTCGGCAGCCACGCGCGGCGCGGGATACCCCGCGAAAATCGAGCAGACCGGCCCGTCGAAGTCCAGGAGCAACGGCCCAACGCCTACCAGGTCGGACAGCCTCGGGGCGCTCACGACCGGTACTCGCGCGCGACGCTGTCCCACACTGAGTTGAACCAGAGGCGGGCAGACTCGACAAACTGCGTACCGTGCGACGCCTCGTCTTCGTCAACGGCGTAGTGGAACAAGGTCGCATCCCTGCCCATCAGGTCGAAGATCTCGACCGACTCTCGGCCGATCGTCACCTCACGCTTGACTGCCGGGTAGAAGCCGAAGAACGCCTCTCGCCCGTTCAGCATGTAGAGCTTGAAGGTCGGCGCGATGCTGTGCGTCCGCACGTCCACCGTCGCGGATTTTACGAGGCCGAGGTCGGCGAGTTCCTGCACCTGGTCGATGATCCCGTCGGCGGCCCGCCGGGTGATGCGTTCTGCCCGCTTCCGGACAGCAGGATCGTCCGCCCCGGTTGCGGCGAGGGCCGGTAGCGCCATCGGCACCGACATGTCAGAGATCAGCAGGCGGACGCTGATGGTCTCGGGAGCAGATCGACCGGCACGCACCATGTCGAGTGCCTCAGCGATTGCGTCCCGCAGCGTCTCACCCGAGAACCCGGCAAAGTCGATCGCTACGTCCGCCGAGCCGTTGCCGAGCGGCAGATCGCATTCCACCGTCTCGGCCGATCGATCCGGATCGACCCCGCCGACCTGGCCGCGTTCGTCCACGCCGGACGAGTTGAGCCCATGACCGCAGAGACCGTTTGGCACGGACTGAGGAGTGTCGCCTGATCATGGCAAACCAAGAGGGACACCGCCGATTCGGCAACATCCGCAAACGGGAGTCCGGCCGCTATCAGGCTCGCTACCCCGGCCCGGACGGACGGATGCGCTCCGCACCGCAGACGTTCGCCCGCAAGGCCGAGGCCGAGAAGTACCTGTCACTGGTAGAGGCCCAGATGATGCGGGGCGAGTGGATCGACCCTGAGCGCGGCAAGATCCGGCTACGCGACTACGCCGAGCGGTGGATCGCCGAGCGGCCGAACCTGCGGCCCCGGACCGTGCACCTGTACCGCTGGACGCTCGGCAGGCACATCACGCCGCACCTCGGCGACATGCCGCTCAACCGGATCGACACGCCCATGGTCCGCGAATGGCGGGCACTGCTGCTGGCCGAGGGCGTGTCGGTGACCATGGCCGCCAAGGCGTACCGGCTGCTACGCGCGATCCTGATGACCGCCGTCAAGGAGGACGAACTGATCAGGGTCAACCCGTGCCGCGTCGTCGGTGCCGACCAGGAGAAGCCCGCAGAGCGACCGGTCCTCACCGTCCCGCAGATATTCGCGCTGGCCGAGCGGATGCCGGAGCGCTTCCGGGCGCTGATCCTGGTCACGACGTTCGGATGCCTGCGGTGGGGCGAGGCGGTCGCCCTGCAACGATGCGACGTCGACCTGTCGGCCGGCACGGTGCGGGTGCGACAGGCGTTCGTCGAGCACCGGGGAACCGGTCTGATCCTCGGCCCGCCAAAGTCGCGGGCGGGTGCTCGGACCGTGGCCCTGCCCAAGGCGGCACTGCCTGTGCTAAAACAGCACATGGGCAGCTATGTCGGCGAGGCACCCGAGGCGTTCGTGTTCACCGGCGAGAGCGGCCGGAACCTGTGGCGCGGCAACTTCAACAAGCTGGTCAAGTGGCCCGAGGCGGTCGCCGCCGTGGGTGTTCCCGGCTTGCACTTTCACGACCTACGGCACACCGGCAACACCCTCGCGTCGCGGGCACCAGGGGCGAGCCTGCGCGACATCATGGCGCGGATGGGGCACGACAGCCCGCGTGCCGCGCTGATCTACCAGCACGCCAACCGGGAGGCCGACCAGGGCATCGCCGACGCGATCGACAAGGCGGTCAAGGCGGCCCGGCGCAAGCCGAGCAAGCGCAAGGTCAAGCGGGTTGTCGAGGGCGGCTGACCGGCCGCCGAGGCGAGGTAATGGCCCGCTAATGGCCCACCTCTGTTTCAGCATGACCTAGATCCACGGAAGCCCTGGCGGGACATCTGTCCTGACCAGGGCTTCCGTGCGTGGAGCGGGTGACGGGAATCGAACCCGCACTGTCAGCTTGGGAAGCTGATGTTCTGCCATTGAACTACACCCGCAAGCGGCACCACTGTACCTGAGTCACCGACCCGGTGCACCCAGGCACCCCTTCGCGCCGCGCGGTCCGGCGCCGGCCATCCGTGCCAGCGAGAAGTTTCACGCCGGCAACAACATTCCTATTCTCAAATGTATCGATGGCTTGTAACGTCTGCCTCACGTTTCCCGCACGACGCGACACAACCCCCGGTCGCGTCGCCAGAAAGAGGTGGGCTTATGGGACTCCGTCCCGTCCTGCTGCACCGGCGCATCGCCGGCATCGCATCGACCTCGATGGCCCTGGTGCTCGGCGTGGCCACGGTCGGCCTGCTGCCGGCCGCCACCACGGCCGCGAGCCCGGCGGCCGCCGCCGTCGTCGCCGACGAACATTGTGAGGACCCGACCGGCACCGCGGCCCGGGTCCGTGGCGACGCGGTCGTCAAGCACGACCCGAACGAGTTGACCATGGCCCAGCTGCACCAGCGGGAGGCCGAGTTCGCCGACCTGCTGCAGGAGCGGGCCAAGCGGGTCGGGCAGCGCACGCTGAGCGCCCAGGCCGCCGCCGCGTCGGTCACCATCCCGGTCGTGGTGCACGTGATCCGGCGGGACACCACCCGGGCCGGCGGGAACATCCCCGACTCGATGATCCAGTCGCAGATCAACGTGCTCAACCAGTCGTTCGCCGGAGCGACGGGTGGTGCCGCCACCGCCTTCGCGTTCCAGCTCCAGAGCATCAACCGGGTCACCAACACGGCGTGGTACCCGATCCGGCAGGGCACCTCCGCCGAGCGGCAGATGAAGACCCAGCTGCGCCAGGGCAACAAGGCCACGCTCAACATCTACCTGGGCGAGCTGAGCAACGGTCTGCTCGGCTGGGCGACCTTCCCGCAGAGCACGTTGAACGTGATGGACGGCGTGGTCGTGCTGAGCGAGTCGCTGCCCGGTGGCACCGCCACCAACTACAACCAGGGCGACACCGGCACCCACGAGGTCGGCCACTGGCTGAACCTCTACCACACCTTCCAGGGCGGCTGCTCCGGCCAGGGCGACCAGGTCGCGGACACCCCGGCCGAGGCGTCGCCGGCCTACCAGTGCCCGACCGGCCGGGACACCTGCTCCAGCCCGGGCCTCGACCCGATCACCAACTTCATGGACTACACCTTCGACTCCTGCATGTACCAGTTCACCCCGGGCCAGGCGACCCGGATGATCAACGCCTGGAACACCTACCGCGCGTAGGCGCGGGGCCAGGTCAACGCGTACACCCGGTGCCGGTTCCGTTTGACGGGGCCGGCACCGGCGCGTGTCGGATCAGGCCGCGCGGCGGGCGTGCCGGCTCGTCCGGGCCGGGCGCGGCGCGGGACGAGCGACCTCCGGAGTCGCCGCGGTGGGGTCGAGCCAGACCTGGACGGCCGGCTGGCCGGCCAGCTCGCCGGCACCGGTGTGCTCGCGGCGGGAGAGCATCGCCACGTCGACCGTGAACTCGAACAGCCGCCAATCGGCGTGCGGCGCGGCCCGCGATGCGAGCGCCAGTCGGGCCACGGTGGCGTCGTCGGTGACGGGCCGGGCCCGGCCGGCGACGTACGCCTCGTCGTCGCTCTCCTCCGGCGGGAACGAGTGCAGGGCGTAGCGCCCATCGCGTTCGAGATCACGCCGCTTCGGCGAGTCGATCACGAAGCAGAACAGACCGTCATCGGTGATCACCGGGGAGACCGGGTGCACCCGGGGCCCGCCGTCGGCGCGGACCGTGGCCAGGTAGCCGAAGCCCGGGCCGTACTGCTGCATGAGAAGGCGGATCCCGTCGGCGAGCCGAGGCTCGTCAGCGGCGAATTCGGACCAGGAAGCCATGCCGACATCCTATCGAACATATGTTCTAGGGAGGTAGTGCGACACGCAGGTCACGCGTACCGGCAGCTATGGTGTGGCGATGCTGCTCTCCGACCGCGACCTGGTCTCCGAGATCAAGGCAGGCACCCTGGCGCTGGAGCCGTTCGAGCCCACGCTGGTGCAGCCGTCCAGCATCGACGTACGCCTGGACCGGCTGTTCCGGGTCTTCAACAACCATCTCTACACCCACATCGACCCGGCGACCCGGCAGGACGACCTGACCTCGCCGGTCGAGGTGCCCGACGGCGCGCCTTTCGTGCTGCACCCGGGCGAGTTCGTGCTCGCCTCCACGCTGGAGGTCATCTCCCTCGGCGACCAGCTCGCCGGCCGGCTGGAGGGCAAATCCAGCCTGGGCCGCCTCGGTCTGCTCACCCACTCCACCGCCGGCTTCATCGACCCCGGCTTCTCCGGCCACGTCACCCTTGAGCTGTCCAATGTGGCCAATCTGCCGATCACCCTCTGGCCCGGCATGAAGATCGGCCAGCTCTGCATCTTCCGGCTCTCCTCGCCCGCCGAGCACCCGTACGGCTCGGCCGTCTACGGCTCGCGCTACCAGGGCCAGCGCGGCCCGACACCGAGCCGCGCGTGGCAGAACTGGCGCACCTGGCCGACCCGCTGACCGAACGGCGGGGCCCGCACCGGGGCCCCGCCGACGGACCGGGTACGCCTCAGCCGGGCCGGCCGAAGCTGTGGATGGGGCCGAGGTCCAGGCGCTTCATCTTCACCGGCTGACCCGCACGGGAGGCGTGCACCACCCAGCCCCCGCCGACGTACATGCCGACGTGGTGCAGGTCCCGGTAGTAGAAGACGAGATCCCCCGGGCGCAGCGCGCTCCGGCTGACCGACGCGGTGACCTGGCGCTGCCGCGCCGCGTTGTGCGGCAACGCCACCCCGGCTCGGGCCCACGCGGCCAGCGTCAGCCCGGAACAGTCGTACGCGTTCGGCCCCTCGGCGCCCCACGAGTACGGCTTGCCGATCTGGGCGCAGGCGAAGGTGACCGCCTCCCCGGCCGGTCCACCCGGGTAGCTCGCCGGGCAGGGGGCCGGTCGCAGCGGGCCGCCACCCCCGTTGTCGTACGCCCGCAGCCGCAGCCGCTGCAGCCGGTCGATCTCGGCGTCGATCTGCCGTCGCTTGGCCGCAAGGTCGGCCTCCGTACGGGCCAACTGGGCGACGGTGCCGTCCAGTTCGGCCTTGGCGGCGGCGAGTTCGTCGCGCAGGGCGCTGGCCTGCCGCACGTCCTGCTGCTGGTAGTGGGCGTACCGGTCGAGCATGCCGAGCTGCTCGACCACCTCGCCGGGCGATCGGCTGCCGAGCAGCGTGTTGACCGCTCGGACCGTCTCACCCTTGTAGGCCCGCGCGGCCAGCGCGCCGACCCGGTCCATCGCCTGGTCCACCTGACGTTGCAGTGGCGCGATCCGGGCGGCCAGGGCGTCGGCCTGCCGCCGCTTCGCGGCCAGGTCCTGACGGGTGGCGTTGTGCCGTTCGATGACGGGTTCGAGTCTGTTCCAGTCCTCGTCGATCTGGCGCTCGATGTCGGCGACCGTCGGGTCGGCGCGTGCCGCCGTGGCACCGCCAGCCAGGATCACGGCTGCGGTGGCCAGGACAGCGAGTGCGGTGGTGCAGCGGTACCAGCGGGAACGCGGCCCAGCCGTCTCCGGGCCGGGCGTTGCCGGCCGCTGCGACGGTGGCCGCGGGGCATGGTGTGCCACCGGGCTCCGTACTCCTTCTTCCCTGACCGCCTACCGGGTTAGCTGACGGGTTCGGGCGGGAAGGGTGCGCCCTACCGCGACCATCGCGGATTCACCCCTGGTGCCTGGGTCCCCGGCTCGCTCGAATGCGACTCGGCGGTGTCGGACCGTTACCGCCCCGGATGGGCGGACCTGCCAGCGGGCCGACGATTGCCCAGCGTAGGGAGGACCGGCGTCAATACGCAACAGATCCGCACCGTCACTCTCAGTGCTTTAATCCGACAATGACGAGGGCCCCCAGTCTCTTGACCAGGGGCCCTCGTTAGTTCCTGCGCGGCTGCTCAGCCGGGTCGGTCAGCCGGGTCTGCGGAAGCCGGCCACCGGCATGGTCGTGATGGAAGAGACGTTGACCGGTTTACCGGCGCGGGGCGCGTGCACCATCTGGTTGTTGCCCAGATAGAGCCCGACGTGATGTAGATCGCTGAAGAAGAAGACCAGGTCACCTGGCCGGGCGTCGGCCCGGGAGATCGCCTTGCCCTGGTTCCACTGGGCACCGGTGAAGTGGGTCAGGTAGATCCCGGCGGCCTTGTAGGCGTACTGGGTCAACCCGGAGCAGTCGAACGAGTTCGGCCCGGTGGCACCCCAGACGTACGGCTTGCCGACCTGGGCGCACGCCGTCCTGATGGCGGTCCGGGCGGCGTTGCTGACCACGCCGTTGATGGTGGGACAGTTGGTCGTCTTGACCGTGGTCACCGGCAGTGAGCGTTCGAGCTGCTTGATCTTGGCGTCGATCTGCTTCTTCTTCGCCGCCAGCTCCTTCTCCTGCTTCTCCTGGGAAGCGATCAGAGTGTCGAGCTTGGCCTTCTGGCCGTCGTACTTCTTCCGGATCTTCACGACGCCCTCGAGCTGCTTACGCTCCTGGGCCGCCAGCCGGTTGAGGAAGGCCATCTGCTCGCCGAGCATGTCCGGCTTCGCGTTGAGCAGGACCGCCCCGAGCTCCTGGGACGGGCCGCTGATGTAGTACCGGGAGGCCATGTCGGCCACTCGGTTCATCGCCAGTTCGGCCTCCAGCGCCAGCGGCTGGATCTTCTTCTCCAGGCCGGCTGACTTCTCGCGGTTGACCTTCAGCTGAGCCCGCACCTTGTTGTACTGCTCGATCGTGGGCTCCAGCTGCCGCCACTGCTTGTCGATCTGCGCCTCGATCTCGTCGACCGAGGGCTCGGCGTACGCGGGGGCGGCGAGCAGGCCGGCGCCGACCGCGGCAGCGGCGACCAGGACGACCACGCGGCGGGCGGCCCTGCGGAGGCCACCTGGACGACTGGCACGTCTGGGCACGTGACGCTGGAGGGGCATGGTTGCCACCGGCACCGACTCCTTTGCAACCGACCACCGGGCGTCTCGCAAGCGGCAGGGGCGAGACAGACGACCCACGGCGGCCGGTGCCCAACATTAGGGAAGGCGCGGTGCGGAATCAAGGCGACCATCGGCCTATTCACCTTTGCGCAACCGATCACACACAAAGCGTGTCGACCAATCCGTTATAGTCACCTACGCCAATACGTAAAAACAGGCGCGGCGACATCGGTGACGATGCCGCCGTACCCTGCGTACGCTCGCCGGTCAGCGGGCGACCGGCTCGCCCTCCTCGGCGCCCCGGGCCGGCTCGGGCTTGACCGAGCGGAGCAGGACGCTGGCCACGTCGACCACCTCGACCTGCTCGCCGGCGCCCTTGCCGTTCACCCCGTCGTTGAGCATCGTCGAGCAGAACGGGCAGCCGACGGCGACCGTCTTCGCCCCGGTGGACATTGCCTCCTCGACCCGGTCCACGTTGATCCGCTTGCCGATCCGCTCCTCCATCCACATCCGGGCGCCGCCGGCACCGCAGCAGAAGGAGCGCTCGCTGTTGCGCGGCATCTCGACCAGGCCACTGTCCGCGCCACCGGTGCCGCCGTTGATGGCGCTGCCCAGCACCTCACGCGGCGGGGCGAAGACCCGGTTGTGCCGGCCGAGGTAGCACGGGTCGTGGTACGTCACGCCGCCGTCGACCGGCTGCACCGGGGTGAGTTTGCCGGTGGCGACCAGGTGCGCCAGCAGCTGGGTGTGGTGCACCACCTCGAACTCGCCGCCGAGCTGGCCGTACTCGTTGCCCAGCGTGTTGAAGCAGTGCGGGCAGGTTGCGACGATCTTGCGCTTGGCCTTCTCCCGGCCCTCGAACGCCTCGTTGAGGGTCTCCACGTTCTGCTGCGCGAGCATCTGGAAGACGAACTCGTTGCCGATCCGACGGGCCGGGTCACCCGAGCAGGTCTCACCCTCGCCGAGGATGGCGAACGACACGCCCGCCTCGTTGAGCAGCGTGGCCACCGCCCGGGTGGTCTTCTTGGCCCGGTCCTCGAAGGCACCCGCGCAGCCCACCCAGAACAGGTACTCGAAGTCCTCGACCTCGCCGACCCGCGGAACCTCGAAGTCGAGGCCCTTGGTCCAGTCCTCGCGGGTGTTCTGCGGCGCGCCCCACGGGTTGCCCTTGTTCTCCAGGTTGCGCAGCATCACGCCGGCCTCGGACGGGAAGCTGGACTCGATGAGCACCTGGTAGCGGCGCATGTCGACGATGTGGTCGACGTGCTCGATGTCCACCGGGCACTGCTCCACGCAGGCGCCGCAGGTGGTGCACGACCAGAGCACGTCCGGGTCGATCACGCCGCCCGCCTCGGCGTCGCCGATCAGCGGCTTCTCCGCCTCGGCCAGGGCCAGCACGTCGACGTGGGCGAGCTGCGCGGCGGTGGCCTTCTCCTCGCCGGTCAGGTCCTTGCCGCCGCCGGCCAGCAGGTAGGGCGCCTTCGCGTACGCGTGGTCACGCAGGCTGAGCACCAGCAGCTTCGGCGACAGCGGCTTGCCGGTGTTCCAGGCCGGGCACTGCGACTGGCACCGGCCGCACTCGGTGCAGGTGCTGAAGTCCAGCAGGCCCTTCCAGGTGAACTGCTCGACGTGGGCCACGCCGAACTGGTCCTTCTCCGGGTCGGCTTCCTCGAAGTCCAGCGGCTTGCCGTCGCTCATCATCGGCCGCAGCGGGCCGAGACCGGAGCCGGCCGCGCCCGGCTTGCGCTTGAAGAAGATGTTGGGGAAGGCGAGGAAGCGGTGCCAGGCGACGCCCATGGTCACGTTCAGCGAGATCACGATCAGCCAGGTCATCGAGATCGCGATCTTGATGAGGGCGGCGACGCTGACGGCGGACTCCCAGTCCGGCAGCGCCGAGCCGACCGCGTGGCTGAGCGGGGCGGCCCAGGTGGGGTACTCGAAGTGATCGGTGGCCACCTTGAAGCCACGAATCAGGAAGCCCATGATCAGGACGGCGAGGACGACCGCCTCGACGAAGTAGCCCTGCCACATCGTTGAGCCGGTGAACCGCGACCGGCGACCGGCCCGGTTCGGCCGGTTGGCGAGCCGGATCGCGATCAGCACCACGATGCCGACGATGCCCAGGATGCCGATCCACTCGGTGACCAGACCGTAGAGCCCCCAGCCGCCGATCAGCGGCAGCCCGCCGGTCGGCGACACCACCTCGAAGTACGCCTCGAGCACCAGCAGCGACAGCACGATGAAGCCGACCATCACGAACCAGTGCGCCGCGCCCACCACGCTCCAGCGGAGCATCCGGGTGTGCCCGGCGGTCTCCGCGAGCATGGTCTTCGTACGGCTGACCTGGTCGCCGAACCGGGACGGGTCGGGCTGACCCAGCCGGATCACGGCCACCATCTTCATGACCGCGCGCACCACAAGCCACACCGCCACGGCGGTGATGGCGGCCGCGAGGATCGTGGTGACGATCTGGACGCTGCCCATCGAGTTGGCCTCCCGGTCTGCTGCGTAACGCGCGGCTCGGCGACCGGTGCCGGGTCAGGGCGCGATCGGTGGGTTCACCACTGCCGCACCCTCACCGGACCGGTCGATGACCTGCATCACTCGGCCATGCAGTGCAGCCTACGCGCAAGGTTACCCAACAGTAACGTGAGACTTCTCGCACCCGGGCCACGCCGCCCTGCGCACACCTTAGGAGGCGAGCCCGGCCGGGTATCGGCCGGGCTCTGCTGGCTGCCGATGCTTGCGGGTGGCTGACCGGAGGGTCAGCGCCAGCGGGAAAGCAGGATCAGGGAGCCGACCATCGCGCCGAAACCCACCGCCAGGTTCCAGTACCCCAGCTCCATGACCGGGTACTCCTGCTCGGAAAGGTAGTAGACCACCAGCCAGCCGATGCCGAAGACGATGAGCGATACTGCCGTGGCCGGCAGCCACACGGGGCTGGGCTTGCGCGTCGCCGCCGTCGCCGTCGGGCGGACGTCCGTCGGCGGGGTGTACACCTTCTTCTTACGGACCTGAGACTTGGGCACGACGCTCTCCAGAGGGGTTACGACCTCGTCCGGCCTACAACCGGGCGCGAGGGCGACGGTCCATGGCCAATAATGTTCGACAGCTAGCGTAGTCCGGACGGCCCGTCCAATCCACGAATGGGGCCAGACCGGTGCCCGGCAGCCCGGAAAGATGGCTGGACGGCGGTCGCTCCGACCGCACCGTGTGGGCGCCGAAGCAGGAGGACAGGGGGAACGGTTCGTGGAGTACACGTCCGGCGCGGCGTCGTGGCAGAAGGTGCTGCGACGGCTGCTCGCCGGGTTGCTGCCCCGCCGGCCGCGTCAGCGCCGGCCGGGCTGGTCGATCGGCGTACCGTTGATCGCCGCCGCGGCCGGTCTGCTGTTCACCACCACGGCCACCACCGCCGGCGGCACCGCCCTGCGTGAGGACCGACGGCCCCAGCTCACCGAGCTCATCGAGGACCGCCGCGCCCAGGTGGCGACGAACGAGGAACGGGCCGCGACGCTGCGCCGGGAGGTCGAGAGCCGTACGGCTGATCTCGCCGACTCGGACGGCCCGATCAGGGAGCAGCAGGAACGCGCCGCCGCCAGCCGCACCGCCGCCGGCTTCACCGCCCTCACCGGCGTCGGCTTGACGGTCGAGCTCAACGACGCGCCGCAGCTCCACAATCTGCCCGAAGGTGCCACGAACGATGACCTGGTCGTCCATCAGGGCGACGTCCAGGCGGTGGTGAACGCGCTATGGGCTGGCGGAGCCGAGGCGATGTCAATCATGAATGTCCGCGTCCTGACGACCAGCGCGGTACGCTGCGTGGGTAACACCCTGCTGCTGCATGGGCGGGTGTACTCCCCACCGTTCAAGATCGTAGCAATTGGCGACCCCGCGGCACTTCAGCAGGCCCTCGCCGCTTCCGAGGGAGTCCGGTTGTTCAAGAACGCCGTCGACAACTACCAACTCGGCTACTCCGAAGCCGTTTCCACGGTCACCGTCCCGGCGTTCGAGGACTCCACCACCCTGCGCTCGGCGACGGTGCCGCAGTGACCACCCACTCCGACGGCCGGCACCGCGACCAGGCCGAAGAGCCCACCGCCTTCCTACCCAAGGTCGACCGGGCCGAGTCGTCGAGCCACTCGCGGCCGGGCGGCTGGCCCGCCCCGGTACCGCCGCGTCCCGCCGACCAGACCGGCGGCCCGGTGCCGGAGACGCCGCGACCGCCGAACTCCGGTCGTTTCGACGTACCCGGGGAGGCCGGCCGGCCCGCCGACGCTGCCCCGCCAGGCCCCGCCGGCTGGGACGCCGGTGCCGCGCCGGATCAGTTCGGCCGATCCACGGCCGGGCCGGGCATCCCGGGTGGCTGGAACACCAGCACCGACCGGGAGCGCACCGGGAGCCCGACGACACCCGCCCACTGGGACGCCCGGCCCGGCCAGGAGCACGCCGCGACCACCGGCCGGTGGGACGCCGCGGCCAGTCAGGACCACGCTGCGGCCTCCGGCAGGTGGGACGCTGCGCCCGGGACATCCGGCCGGTGGGACGCCGGACCGGGCCCGGGTCGCACGGCCGCCGGCCAGTGGGGCACGGCACCGGACCAAGGCCCCGGCGGCGCCGCTGGCAGGCGGCAGGGCACAGACCGCACCGAACAGTGGAACGGCGTACCGCTGCCGTCCGGCCAACCGGACATCCCGGTGGAGTCGACGCCCTGGCGCGGCGCCTTCGAGGCGAGCCGACCCGCAGCCGGCCCGGGCCAGCCGAGCAGCACCAGGTCCGTCGATCCAGACTCCGGCCAGGCCGGCGCCGCCGGGCCCGGCACTCCGGGCCAGTCGGGCACCCCGGCGTTCGGCAACGCGGGCGCACCGGTGGGCACCACCGGGTCCAGCGGACCGCCGCGATGGTCCGGTGCCCCGCCGGCACCGTCGGCCGCCCAGCCGCACCGACCGGGCGCGGAGCCGGTGCAGCCGGGCACCGGGCCTACGCAGCCAGGCGGCGGAGCGATGCAGGTACGGCCGAGCACGCCGCCGCCGGCCGGTCACTCGGCCCAGCCGACGTCGACGGCGCACGGCGCGACACCGCAGACCGGGCCGGGCTACGGGCAGCCGCCGTACCCCGGCCATGGCCTTCACCCTGGGCAGACGTCCCAGAGCACGCACCCGCCGTACGGGCACGGATCTCACGCGCACGGGCCGCAGGCCGGGCAGACGCCCCACGGGCCGCAGGTCGGGCAGACGCCGCACGGGCCGGCGTCCTACCCGCAGGCGCAGCGCGGGCCGGCCTCGCAGGCCCAGCCGCCGAACGGGCAGGCGCCGCACGGGCAGCCACCGCAGGCGCAGGGATCGCGGTCGCAACCGGCTCAGCCACAAGGGGGCCTCGGCGGGCAGCAGCCGCAGGGCGGCTGGTCGGTCGAGGGGCCGACCGCGCTGATGCCGAAGATCAGCGACGCCGCTGGCACCCCGCCGTCGAACGCCAGCGGGCCGGCCGGCCCGCTCCACAACCCCGGCGTGGGCAACCGCCTGGTCGACCCGACGGCCGCCCCGGCAGCAAGCCCGAACCAGCAGGCGACCCCGAACCAGCAGCCACCTGCGGCGGCGCCGAACCGGCAGGCCGACCCGGGCGCGACCGCCCTCATCCCGGCGGTCGCCGGTGTCCGGGCGGGCAGCCCGCCCGCGATGGACTCGACCGCCCTGATGGGAGCCGTGCCCCGGCCGCCGAAGGGCGAGGAGCCGTCGGACGGCACCGACCAACCCGACGAGCCGCCCAAGCCGCGGCGAGGCGAGCGGGTGGTGCAGCTCCGTCCGCAGCAGACCGGCGACGGCTACCAGAGCGTCTATTCGGAGTTGACCCGCCCGACGTTCTGGTCCCGACTACGCACCGGCCTGCGGGTCGGCGGCGAACTGTTGATCACCTTCGGCCTGGTGGTGCTGCTCTTCGCCGGCTACGAGATCTGGGGCAAGTCGGCGATCGTCGACGCCCACCAGGGCGAGCTGAGCCAGCAGTTGGCCGAGGTGTGGGGGCCCGAAGGCGACCCGACGGTGGCACCCTCGGCGAGCCCCTCGACCAAGCCGAAGCCGCCGGTGCACGGCAAGCCGATCGCGGGCCTCTACATCCCGAAGCTCGACAAGGAATGGGTCGTGGTCGAGGGCGTCACCCAGAAGGACATCCGGTACGCCCCGGGCCACTACCCGGACAGCGCCATGCCGGGCGAGGTCGGCAACTTCTCCGTGGCCGGGCACCGCAACCGGGCCACCTTCTGGCGGCTCGACGAACTGCGCAAGGGCGACCCGATCCTGGTCGAGGGTCGCAACGAGTGGTACGTGTACCAGGTCACCGAGAGCCTGATCGTGAAGCCGACCCAGGTCGAGGTGGTCGCCGCGGTGCCCGGCCGGCCAGGCGCGAAGGCGACCAAGCGGATGCTGACCCTGACCACCTGCAACCCGAAGTTCGACAACTATCAGCGGTTGATCATCCACGCCGAGTTGACCCGTACCCAGCCGAAGTCCGAGGGTCGCCCGGCGGAGCTGGGGACCTGATGTACGCCTGGATCTGGCGCAAGCTTCCCTTCGGGCTCCCCGGCAAGCTCGCCGGCAGCCTGCTGCTCGCCACCACGGCGGTGGCGCTGCTCTGGTACGTGGTGTTCCCGTGGGCAGGGCCGCTGCTGCCCTTCACCGGCGAGGACGTGCAGGTCACCCAGCAGGACTCCGAGGTGCCCGGCGGCGGCGACGTGGTGCCCGGCGAGGGCCCGGCCGACGACGCCCCGCCCGGCGACGAGCACGACCTGCCGTACGACACCAACCGGAACAACACCGCCCCGCCCGGCGAGAACGAGTGAGGCCGATGCGCGTCCTGGTGATCGACAACTACGACTCGTTCGTCTTCAACCTGGTGCAGTACCTCGGCCAGCTCGGCGTGGACTGCGAGGTGCGGCGCAACGACGAGATCGACGTGGCCGAGGTGGGCCGGTTCGGCGCGGGCGGCGTCCTGCTCTCGCCCGGGCCGGGCAGCCCCGACCGGGCGGGCATCTGCCTCGACGTCATCCGCCGGTACGCAGGCGAGATCCCGATCTTCGGCGTCTGCCTGGGTCACCAGGCGATCGGCGAGGCGTTCGGGGCCACCGTCGCCCGGGCGCCGGAGCTGCTGCACGGCAAGACCTCCGAGGTACGCCACCAGTCGGTCGGCGTACTCGCGGGCCTGCCCGATCCGTTCACCGCGACCCGCTACCACTCCCTCGCGGTGCTGCCCGAGACCCTGCCGGAGGAGCTGGAGGTCACCGGCTGGACCGGCTCCGGCGTGGTGATGGCCATGCGCCACCGGACGCTGCCCATCGAGGGCGTCCAGTTCCACCCGGAGTCGGTGTTGACCGAGGGCGGCCACCTGATGCTGGCCAACTGGCTGGCCGCTTGCGGTCACCACGAGGCGCTGGAGCGCGCCCCCGCGCTGGCCGCCGAGGTCGACGCCCGCCGCCGCGCCGCCTTCGCCACCACCTGACGGCCACGCCGGCCGAAATCCATCGCCCATCCGTCAGCCAGCGGGCGAGCAGTCCACACGTACGCGTGCCGGCGCTGACCCCGCAACCCGGTCGCCGACCCCGGTCCGCGTCCGGTCGCCGTCAAGCAGACGTCAGACCTCGGAGGCGTCCGCCTCGTGCTGGCGCCGGCGTCGGGCTGCCAGGCGCGTCACGGCCAGGACCGTCAGCGACGCCGACGGCCTTGCCGATCCGGTCGATCCGCTTCGAGCTGCAGGACCGGTAGGCCCTCTCCGGACAGTCAGTCCTTCAACGCGTTCTCGACCGCCGGGTCCACCGGTGAGTGGACTGCGGGCGGCCGGTTGCGGACCGCGTCCCAGGCCGCCTTGCCGCTGGCGAAATAGTCCCGGACCGCCTTCTGCACCAGCAGGGTCGGCCCGCAACCGGAGCAACGGGCGGTCACCCCGTCGACGTCGAGGCCCAGGTGCCGGCACAGCGTCACCGCCCGGGACAGGTGGTACGACTGGGTGACGATCAAGGCCCGCTCGACCCCGTACACGTCGCGCGCGCGGACGCAGGTGTCGTAGGTGTCCAGGCCGTACGGGTCGGCCACCACGCGACGCGCGTCGACGCCGAGCCGCTCGGTCAGGTAGGAGGTCATCACCGCCGGTTCGTCACCGGAGGCTCCACCCCCGTCACCCGAGACGAGTACCGCCCGGGCACGCCCGCTGTGCACCAGCTCGGCGGCGGTTTCCAGACGGCCGGCCAGCCGGACACCCGGCTGACGCCCGTCCTCCGTCACCGCGGTGCCCAGCACGATCACCACGTCAGCCGCCGGCGCTTCGGCCTCGTCGTACAGGTGGCCACGTGCGGCGACCGTAGTCCACAGCCAGGGCAGACTGGCGAGCAACAGCGCCGCCAGGCCCAGCGCGGCCACCCAGGTCAGCCGTCGCCGCCACCGCCCC
>NZ_POTY01000209.1 GCF_003236315.1 Micromonospora craterilacus | reverse complement strand
GCCTTCCACACCCCCGGGCACCCTGACCGCTCCGAGGGCTGGCCGATTGCCTGGGGCGAGCAGGTCGACGTGCGGACGATCAGCACCAGCGGACACGGTGAGGTCACTGACGGCCTGGTCGCCGGCTACCTTGCCAAGTACGCCACCAAAAGCACCGAGGCCACCGGGCACACCTCCACCCGCCTCGACGCCGACACCATCGGGGACTACGCCGACCCCGACGGCGACCACACCGCCCGCCTCATCGACGCCTGCTGGCGCATCGGCCGACCCACCCACACGCCCGTGCCTCTCTCCGAGCGGCCCCGTGACCACCGGCCCCGGCCCGGCTTCATCCCGGCGTGGGAGTGCCCCGACTGCGGCACCCACACCCGCTACGCCGCCTGCCCGGTCTGCGTCGCCGAACGTCAAGCCAGCCTTGACACCGAACCGACGAAAGCGGCCAGCAGCAACCCGTACGCGCGGCTGCGCCGCTGGGCGCACATGCTCGGCTTCGGTGGCCACTTCCTCACCAAGGCCCGCCGCTACTCGGTGACGTTCCAACTTCTGCGCGACACGCGCGTGAGTTTCCGCCGGCACGAGCACCACGACCAGGCCGACGAGCACGCTGGCACGCTCCGCGCCGTCGACCACCTCGACGACGACACGACCCTGATCGTCGGCACCCTCACCTTCGCCGGTGTCGGCTGGCACACCTCGGGTGACGCACTCCTCGCCGCCACCGCCGCCGCCATGGCCAGAGAACGACGAACGGCCGGCCGCGAAGAACTCGCCCATGAACTCGGCACCACCCCGGCCGGCACCGTGCCGGCTGTCGCCTGACCCGTCAGACCTGAGGAGGTCACCCGTCATGAGCACCACCGCCCGCCCGGCTCCGGTCGTCCGGCTCGTCCCTCGTACCGAGACGGTCGTCGTCGAGCCGGTCACCTACACCGTGCGTGAGGTCGCCAAGCTGCTCGGCATCTCGCTCGGCAGCACCTACGCCCTCGTCCGCGACGGCACGATCCCGGCGACCCGCCTCGGTGGCCGCTGGCTGATTCCTCGCACCCGCTTCCATGCCTGGCTCGACGGCGTCTCCCAGCAACCCGCCGCGACCGGCACCGAGCACGGCCGGGGGCGATGATGGGCTTCGTCCGTAAGACTCCGGCCGGGACCTTCCGCGCCTGCTGGCGTGATCCTGCCGGTGGGCAAAAGTCGAAGAGTTTCCGTACGAAGCGGGAGGCCAATGCCTACATGGTGGAGATGGAAGGCAGCCTGAACCGGGGCACCTACGTCAACCCGCACGCCGGCCGTACCCGCTTCGGTGACTTCGCTCAGCAATGGCTCGCCACCCGTTCGGTCGAGGCACGCACCACCGAACGAACCGTGTCCCTGCTTCGGGCACACGTCCTGCCCAAGTGGGGTGACTGGCCGCTTGGGAAGGTCGACTTCATGTCGGTGCAGGAGTGGGTGACCGGGCTCGGCCGCGACCTCGCTCCCGCCACCGTGGGCAAGTGCTACCAACTGCTTTCGATGATCCTCCGAACCGCCGTGCAGGCGCGGCTGATCGCGGTCAACCCGGCCGAGGGCGTGAAGCTGCCTCGCGACCGGTCCCGCGATGTCAAGCCCATCACGATCAGCCGGAAGGACTTTTTCGGCAAGCTGCTGCCGGCCGTGCCGCCTCGCCACCGGGCGATCGTCTGTGCCGCCGCCGGGGCCGGGCTCCGCTGGGGTGAGTGTGCCGGGCTGACCTGGTCGTCGGTCGACCTCGACCGGGCATCGCTGCGCGTCGTCCAGGTCGCCGAGGAGACTCACGGCGGGATCGTGCTGCGCCCGTACCCGAAGAGTCGCGCTGGGGTGCGGACCGTGCCGCTGCCCGGCTTCCTCGTCGACGCGCTGCGCCAGCTGCACGCCGCCGCCGACAACCCGGACCCGCGCACGCTGGTCTTCCGTGACCGGGTCGGCCGGCCACTGCGCCGATCGAACTTCCGCCGTCGGGTCTGGTTGCCCTCGCTCGTCCGTGCCGGCCTGCTCGGCCAGGTCGTCAACGCCGGCCCGCATCGGTACCGGGCCGTCTGGCCCGACCGGGAAGGCGTCGAGTGGTCGGCGGAGTTCACCACGGAGCGGGAAGCCGTCGCCTGCGTCGCGGCCAAGGCTGTCAGCGGGATGCGGTTCCATGACCTGCGGCACGCCTACGCCACCTGGCTGGTCACCGACGGCGTGCCGATCAACCTGGTGCAGCGGGTCATGGGCCACGAGCAGGCGTCCACCACGCTCGACCGCTACACCCACACCCCGGACGACTACGCCGCCCGCGTCCTGGCAGCCTTTGACGGCTCTGCTGCCTCTCTGCTGCCTCTGACCGAGGAAACGCCGGAGGACGAGGCTCCCGACGAGGACGGGGACGACCTGTGACCAGCACCGCAGCGCTCCCGGCACAAAGGGACGACCCCCGTCGGGGGGAGACGGGGGTCGTCGGAGGTTCGGCTCCGGGGGGGTCGAGCCGAACCCGCTCAGCGGTCACGGGGGGTGCAACCGCCGAGGGTCTGCCGGTGTACGAGTTATGAATACTCGTCCTGTGGACAAGTCTGCCTGAGCGGACCTGTGTACGTCGAGTGGTGTAGCCTCCACTCCCTGCGAAATCCTGTTCGCAGAGTGTGACCGCGGTCACTGTTCGCAGGCGCCGTGGAGGTCGGCCCGCAGGTCCAGGCGGTCTTCGGCCCCCGGGCACCCGCCGACCATAGACCATCGGGCTAGACTTTCGCGCCGTGGGCCGAAGTGCCGCTTTCTTCGATCTCGACAAGACCGTCATCGCCAAGTCGAGCGCCTTGGCGTTTGGTCGGCCGTTCTACCGGGACGGCCTGATCACTCGGCGTGACGTGGTCAAGTCGGCGTACGCGCAGCTGATGTTCCGGCTGGGCGGCACCGACGAGCAGACCATGGCCAAGACTCGGGACTACCTCGCCACACTCTGTAAGGGGTGGCAGGTGGAACAGGTCCGCCAGATCGTCGCGGAGACGCTGCACGAGTTGATCAACCCCTACGTGTACGCCGAGGCCGCCGCCCTGATCGAGGAGCACCAGGCCGCCGGGCGGGACGTGGTCCTGGTTTCCGCATCCGGCGAGGAGATGGTGCGGCCGATCGGGGCGCTGCTCGGGGTCACCGACGTGATCGCCACCCGGATGGGCGTGGTGGACGGCCGGTACAGCGGCGAGGTCGAGTTCTACGCGGCCGGCCCGAGCAAGGTCGACGCGGTCAGCGAGCTGGCCACCGAGCGCGGATACGATCTCGCCGACTCGTACGCCTATTCCGACTCGTACAGCGATCGGCCGCTGCTGGAGTGCGTGGGCCACCCGACCGTGGTCAACCCGGACCGGCAGCTGCGCAAGCTGGCGGTGGAGAACGCCTGGCCGGTGCTGGAGTTCCGGCACCCGGTCCCGCTGGGCCGGCGGCTGCGGGAGCGTCCCGCCGTCCCGGTCGCCGCGGCCGCTCTCGGCGTTGGCGTCGGGGTGGCGATCGGCATCGCCTGGTACGGCCGCCACCGCCGCACCCGCGCCAGCGCCTCGCAGGGCTGATCCTCGACGACCGTGCCGCCCGGCCCGGCCGGGATCAGGCAGCGGCCAGCACCCTCCTCGCCGATCGCGGTCAGCCGGCGGCCAGCACCTCGTCGCCGATCGCGGTGAGCTGGTCGGCGCCCACCTCGACGGCCGACATGTAGTGCCGGAGCCAGGACCGCAGCCCGTCGGGGGTGCCGGTGGCGAAGGCCCCGGCCGCGCCGACGTACTCCGGCTCCCGCTCGCGGTGGCCGACGTCCACGGCGAGCAGGCCGCGCGGGTCGAAGCCGCTGGACAGCAGCACCAAGCGGGCCGCGCCCCGGGCCACCACGCCGGACGGGCCGGCGAACGGACGCAGGTTGAGCAGTTCCCCGTGTACGACCGCGGCCAGCACCAACGGGGTGACCTTCGTGCCGCCGGCCACCAGCCCGGCCAGCCCGTCCAACCGGGCGGCGACCACCGGGTCGTCGACCGGTCGACCCAGTTCGGCCTCGGCGACCACGTCCCGCGCGGCGAGTATGTGCAGTTTCGCCAGCGCCTGGCGGGGCGCCTTCGGCCAGAGGTCGCTCAGCCCGGGCAGTGCCCCGGCAACTCGCAACGCGCCCTGGAGCAGCGGTTCGGTGACCGTGCCGGCGCGTACCGCCTCACGCTCGTGGGGCCGGCCTTCCAGGCCGGCGCTGGCCACCGCGGACCGCAGGCTCACCTCGGCCGCGACCTGGCCGCCGTGGCGGCGCAGCGCCCGGTTGCCGAGCGCCTGGTCGAATCGGGTACGGGCGCGCTCGACGGCGTCGGCGACGTCGGCGAGATCGAGCAGCGGCGCGAGCGGGTCGGCAGTCACCCCGTCACGCTAGCGACCCCGCCGGCCGGGCCGGTCAGGAGTCGCCGCCGACGCGACGCCCGCCACCGCGCTTCCATGTTAAGAAGGGGCCCTTCCTCTACCTGAGGCGTTAAGAAGGTGCCCTTCCTTGCACCTTGGCGCGTGGGAGGGGCCGTTGGGCGACGGGGGCGGAGGGGTTCGGTCGCCTGGGCCGTCCGCCCCGGCTAACCTCCCCGGGAGAGACGCAGGTCACCCCCGAGCGACGAGGAGTCAGGGCATGAGCGAGGCATTGGCCAATCTGCTGAACGAGACGCGCCAGTTCCCCCCGCCGGCCGAACTCGCCGCTGGCGCCAACGTCACCGCCGACGCGTACGCCGAGGCGGACGCCGACCGGCTGGCCTTCTGGGAGCGCCAGGCCGGGCGGCTCAGCTGGGCGAAGCAGTGGGACCAGGTGGTGGACTGGTCGACTCCGCCGTTCGCGAAGTGGTTCGTCGGCGGGCAGCTGAACGTGGCGTACAACTGCCTCGACCGGCACGTCGAGGCCGGCCGGGGCGACAAGGTGGCCATCCACTGGGAGGGCGAGCCGGGCGACAGCCGCACCATCACCTACGCCGACCTGCACCGGATGACCTGCCAGGCGGCGAACGCGCTCACCGACCTCGGGGTGACCGCCGGTGACCGGGTGGCGATCTATCTGCCGATGATCCCGGAGGCGGCGGTCGCGATGCTGGCCTGCGCCCGGATCGGCGCCACGCACAGCGTGGTTTTCGGCGGCTTCTCGGCCGAATCGTTGACCAACCGGATCCAGGACGCCACGGCCAAGGTCGTGATCACCGCCGACGGCGGCTACCGGCGGGGCAAGCCGTCCGCGCTCAAGCCGACCGTCGACGAGGCGGTGGCGAACTGCCCGTCGGTCGAGCACGTCCTGGTGGTCCGCCGCACCGGCGAGGAGGTCGGCTGGTCGGCGCGGGACCACTGGTGGCACGAGACGGTGGAGCAGGCGTCGACCGAGCACGCCGCGCAGCCGTTCGACGCCGAGCACCCGCTCTTCATCCTCTACACCAGCGGCACCACCGCCCGCCCGAAGGGCATCCTGCACACCACCGGCGGCTATCTGACCCAGGCGTCGTACACCGCGCACGCGGTCTTCGACCTGAAGCCGGAGACCGACGTCTACTGGTGCACCGCGGACATCGGCTGGGTAACCGGCCACTCGTACATCGTGTACGGTCCGCTCTCCAACGGCGTGACCCAGGTGATGTACGAGGGCACCCCGGACACTCCGCACAAGGGCCGGTTCTGGGAGATCGTCGGCCGGTACGGGGTGACCATCCTGTACACGGCACCGACGTTGATCCGCACCATGATGAAGTGGGGCGAGGACATCCCGGCCGGCTACGACCTGTCCTCGCTGCGGCTGCTCGGCAGCGTCGGTGAGCCGATCAACCCCGAGGCGTGGATGTGGTACCGCCAGCACGTCGGCGGGGGTGAGCTGCCCATCGTGGACACCTGGTGGCAGACCGAGACCGGCGCCATGATGATCTCGCCGCTGCCCGGGGTGACCGCCGCCAAGCCGGGTTCGGCGATGGCCCCGCTACCGGGGGTCAGCGCCGACGTGGTCGACGACCAGGGCCAGTCGGTGCCGAACGGCGGCGGGGGCTACCTCGTGCTGCGCGAGCCGTGGCCGTCGATGCTGCGCACCATCTGGGGCGACGACAACCGGTTCATCGAGACGTACTGGTCCCGGTTCGGCGCGGGCGCGACCGGCGATTCGGGCGACCCGTGGATCTACTTCGCCGGTGACGGCGCCAAGAAGGACGACGACGGGCACATCTGGCTGCTCGGCCGGGTCGACGACGTGATGCTGGTGTCGGGGCACAACATCTCGACCACGGAGGTGGAGTCGGCACTGGTCTCGCACCCGTCGGTGGCCGAGGCGGCGGTGGTCGGCGCCACCGACCCGACCACCGGGCAGGCGATCGTCGCGTTCGCCATCCCGCGGGGCAACGCCGACACCTCCGGCGAGGCCGGTGAGCAGCTCATCGCCGACCTGCGCAACCACGTGGCGAGGACGCTCGGCCCGATCGCCAAGCCCCGACAGATCATGCTGGTGCCGGAGCTGCCGAAGACCCGGTCGGGCAAGATCATGCGCCGGCTGCTGCGGGACGTGGCGGAGAACCGCTCGCTGGGTGACGTGACGACGCTGCAGGATTCCTCGGTGATGGAGCTGATCGCCTCCGGCATGGGCGGGGGCAAGTCCGACGAGGACTGACGGCCGGCGTACGACTCGATGGGTGGCGGTCAGCGCGGACCGCCACCCATCGTCATGTCCGGCGGGCGGCGGACCCGGACCGCAATGTGACAGTGAAAATGCCTCTCAACAAATCCGTGCAACAAATCGACGTAGACCCCTTCCCCACTGGCCCCGGTAGTGCCTATCTTCACCAGTGGCCCCACGTTTGGGCCGATTTCACCGGCCCACAACCCCCGACGGGCCGGTTCCTTCAAACCGGAGGTACCACGTGCGCAAAGTCGCAGTGGGTCTGCTCGGGCTCTCGCTGACGGTGACAGGGCTGACGGTCGGAGCATCCGCCGCCGCCGCGCCGGTGGCGGAGATGCCGGCGGGCGCGCCGTCGAGCGCTGAGCCCGCCCACGCCGAGCACGACCTGCCGAACCCGCTGGAGGAGAAGCGCCGCGCCCTGCGTCAGGAGGGCCTGAGCGAGGTGCTCTCAGGCCGGGCCAAGGCGGAGCGGATCAACGGCAGCACGGTAGTCAAGGTCGGCGACAAGGCCACCCGGGGCGCCAAGGCCGGCCGTGACGCCAAGACCAAGAAGGGTGGCAAGGGCCCCACCGAGAAGCAGTACGTCGAGCTGTCCCGGGAGAAGACCGACCAGATCTTCGTGATCCTCGCCGAGTTCGGCGACGAGCGGCACCCGAACTACCCCGACCAGGACACCGACCCGAACGTTCCCGGCCCGACCAGGTTCGACGGGCCGCGGCACAACGAGATCCCGCAGCCGGACCGACGGGTGGACAACTCCACCGTCTGGCAGAAGAACTACAACCCTGAGCACTTCCGGAAGCTGTACTTCGGCACCGGTCCGGGCGACGAGTCCGTGAAGCAGTACTACGAGGCCCAGTCCTCGGGCCGGTACAGCGTCGACGGCGTGGTGACCAACTGGGTCAAGGTCAACTTCAACCAGGCCCGGTACGGCCGTGGCAGCGGCTACCCGTGCGACGGGGTCATCTGCACCAACGTCTGGGCGCTGGTGCGCGACGCGGCCAACCAGTGGGTGGCCGACCAGAAGGCCGCCGGCCGGACCGACGAGGAGATCGCCGCCGACGTGCGGGCGATGGACCAGTGGGACCGCTACGACCACGACGGTGACGGCGACTTCAACGAGCCGGACGGCTACATCGACCACTTCCAGATCGTGCACGCCGGTGGCGACATGGCCGACGGCGACCCGATCTACGGCGAGGACGCCATCTGGAGCCACCGCTGGTACGCGTACGCCTCCGACCAGGGCCGCACCGGGCCGCCGAACTTCCCGGCCGGCGGCACCCAGATCGGCAACACCGGCGTCTGGATCGGTGACTACACGATCCAGCCGGAGAACGGCGGTCGCAGCGTCTTCTACCACGAGTACGGCCACGACCTCGGCCTGCCGGACGACTACAACGTGATCAGCGGCGGCGACAACAACAACGAGCACTGGACCCTGATGGCCCAGAGCCGGCTCGGTGCCAAGAACGACGGCGGCATCGGTGAGCGCGGCGGTGACCTCGGTGCCTGGAACAAGCTCCAGCTCGGCTGGCTCGACTACGAGGTGATCCGGGCCGGGGACAAGCGCACCCTGGTCCTCGGGCCGCAGGAGTACAACACCAAGGAGGCCCAGGCCGCCGTGGTGGTGCTGCCCGAGCGGGAGTACACCTTCGACAACGGCGCGCCGTTCGAGGGCAGCAAGCAGTTCTTCTCCGGCAACGCCGACGACCTGAACAGCACCATGACCCGGACGCTCGACCTGACCGGGAAGTCGTCGGCCACCCTGTCGATGAAGGGCCGCTACAGCATCGAGGAGGACTACGACTACCTCTTCTTCGAGACCTCGGTCGACGGTGGGCAGACCTGGACGCCCCAGCCGGGCACGGCCGGCGGGCAGCCGTTGAAGGAGATCTCCCCCGGCCGCTACGCGCTGGACGGCTACACCGACGACGAGTGGGTCGACATCGAGATCCCGCTGGACTCGGTGGCCGGCAACTCGGTCGGGTTCCGCCTGCGCTACCAGACCGACGGTGGCGTCTCCGAGGGCGGCTTCTTCGGTGACGCGGTCACCCTGACCGCCGACGGCGAGACCGTCTTCACCGACGGCGCCGAGTCCGGTGCCGCCGACTGGACGCTGGCCGGCGGGTTCGAAGTGGTCGAGGAGAGCTACACCCGGTCGTTCGCGAACTTCTACATCGCGGGGACCCGGCAGTACATCTCGTACGACAAGTACCTCAAGACCGGCCCGTACTTCTTCGGGTACGCCAACACCAAGCCGGACTTCGTGGACCACTACGCGTACCAGGAGGGTCTGCTGATCTCGTACTGGAACACCCGGTGGGCGGACAACGACACGTTCGCGCACCCGGGCGAGGGCCGGAACATGATCATCGACGCTCACCCGCGGCCGATCTACAACCTGACCGGGCAGCCCTGGCGGGCCCGGATCCAGGTCTACGACGCGCCGTTCAGCCTGAAGAAGGCGGACTCGTTCACGCTGCACCTGAACAGCCAGCCGCAGTACATCCGCGGCCAGGCAGCGCAGCCGCTGTTCGACGACACCAAGCAGTACTGGTTCCCGGAGCTGCCGAACCACGGCGTCAAGCTCCCGGCGACCGGCACCAAGATCAAGGTGATGAAGCAGAACGGCATCTACACCACGGTCCGCTTCTCCTGAGCCGCTGAGGTAATGCCGACGATGCCCCGGGCAGGTCACCTGCCCGGGGCATCGCGCGTAACGAGCCGCCCCGGACCACGCCCGCGCGGCACCGGCCGGGAACCGGCGGTGCGGCGGTACCGTCGTATCGTCGTGCCCACCACCGTGCGCGCCCGTGTGCCGGCCGCCTGCCTCGCGGCGCTGCTGGCGCTGACCGGCTGCGCCGACCGGAACGGAGGCACCGTGCCCGCCGAGCCGAGCCGCACCGGCGACGCCGCCAGCCGCCCGGCCGCCGACGCCGCCAGCACCGCCAGCCACCCGGCCGCCAGCACCGGCGGTGGCCCGGCCGACGACGCCGCCGGCGGGAGCACCGCGCAGCCGCCGGCCGACCGCACCGGCCGGCCGCTCTCGCCCAGCACGCCGCCCCTGATCGGCACCCCGACCGCACCACCGAGCCAACCCACCGAGCTGCGCAAGACCAACGTGCTGGCCGGCCGGCTCAGCCGCGGCGGCAGCGGTCCGTGCTACACCCTGGTCACCGACGACGGCCGGGAGTACGCGTTGCACGGCACCGGCCTGGGCACCTTCGTCACCGGAACCTGGGTACGGGTGACCACCGGCCCGCCGGTCGCGGGGGTGGACTGCGGCCCAGGCATCCCGGCCAGCATCCTGAAGATCAGCCCGGTCGGCTGAGCGACCGACCGGTGCAGGCATCGGCGGTGGGCGTCCGCGTCGGGACGGCGTCCGGCCGAGCGACCGGTGCCGGGGTCATAGGCTGTCGCTCATGACCGAGCAGCGTGGCGATGCCGTCGACGAGTCCTGCGTCCTCACCGAGGGGCCGTGGACGCACCGGTTCGTCGGCGCCAACGGCAGCCGGTTTCACGTCGTCGAAGCGGGCACCGGGCCGATGGTGCTCTTCCTGCACGGCTTCCCCGAGCACTGGTGGGCCTGGCACCAGATGCTGCCTGCGGTCGCCGACGCCGGCTTCCGCGCGGTCGCCGTCGACCTGCGAGGCTACGGCGCCAGCGACAAACCACCCCGGGGGTACGACGGCTACACGCTGGCCGCCGACGTGGCCGGGCTGATCCGCGCCCTGGGCGAACGCTCGGCGACCGTGGTCGGCGCCGGGGCCGGCGGAATGATCGCCTGGACCGTGGCCTCGTTCCACCCCAACCTGGTCCGCCGGCTGGTGGTGCTCGGCGCACCGCACCCGCTGCGGCTGCGCGCGGCGATCTTCGCCGATCCACGCGGTCAGTTCTCCGCCTCGACGCCCGCGCTGAGGTTCCAGCTGCCCCGCTACGAGCACGCCCTCACCCGGGACGAGGGGCGGGCGGTGGAGGAGATCCTGCGCCGCTGGGGTGGCCCGCGCTGGGTCGCCGGCCCGGACTTCGCCGGGTATGCGCAGCGCTACCGGGAGGCCATGCGGATCCCGCAGGCCGCGTTCTGCGCGCTGGAGGGCTACCGGTGGGCGTTCCGGTCGGTGCTGCGGTTGCACGGCTACCGGTTCGTCAAGTTGATGCAGCGACCGCTGGTCACGCCCACCCTGCAACTGCACGGCGCGCTGGACGTCGCCTCGCTGCCGCGTACCGCCCAGGGCTCGGGGCGCTACGTCAGCGCACCGTACGAGTGGCGACTGCTCGACCCGGTCGGGCACTTCCCCCACCTGGAGGCGCCGGAGCTGGTGCTGGGCGAGGTCCTGCGCTGGGCCAAGTCCTGACCAGGCGGCGGGTCAGACCCGCTGTTCGCGCACGTCACTGACCTCGCCGACGGGCGCCCAACCCTGGTAGACGCCGAAGTCGAACGCCTCCAACCGCATCGCCTGGGCGACCGGCCAGCGCCCGCCGGTGTACTCGACCCGCAGCCACCCCTCGTGCTCGGCGAGCACGATGAACGGTTGCCCCTTCCAGGTGCAGGTCGTCCGCACGTACGCGAGCTCGTCGACCTCGGTGGCCGGCACGACCCGGACGTGCCGGCCGGGGCGTACCTCGACGAAGCCGTCACCCGCCTCCGGCTGGTAGAGCCGGATCTCGCCGCCGTCCGGGCTGGCCTGGTACTCCCGTCCGCGCCAGCGGGCCACGTAGCCGTCGCGGGTCACCGCTCACCGACCTGTCGCCAGGAGAGCGAGTCGGCGTCGAGGACGGCGACCAGCCGTTCGGTGCCGTCCGCACCGATGCGCACCAGCTGCGCGCCGTGCGGCAACCGGACGCTGTCCACCTTGAACTCGGCCACCACGTCGCTGCTCTCGCCGGGGGCGAAGCCGTTGCCCCGGAACGGTGGGCGTTCGATGACCCAGCCCTCCATGGCCCGCATGGCCGCCTCGTTCTGCCCGCCGTACGGAATCCGGTAGAGGCTCGGTCGGAACGCCGGCCATCGCAGGACGTAGATCTGGTCGGCGTCGGACGCGAAGGGCGACTCGGGGTGGTGGAGGCCGAGCGCCTGGTACAGCTCGGCCGGCGTGGTGAGGTGTGCCAGCTCGCTGGCCCGGTGCACGAAACCGGAGACCCGGTCGTAGCCTCGTTCCAGGTAGTAACCGAGTTGGCTCGGCGCGATCGCCTTCTGCATCACGATGGGCCGGGACGGGTCGGCGGGCGGTACGGCCCTTCGTGGACCGCTGGCCGGCACCGACGCGTCGACGGTCGGCTCGGGCTCGCTGTCCGAATCGTCGCCGAGCCCCAGTTCGGCCGCCCAGTTCGCCAGCCCGACGATCTGCTCGCCGGGCAGCTTCGCCCCGACCGGCGTACCGGGATTGACCGCGAACGACCATGACGGGTCGGGCCAGCGGCGGATCAGCTGGACAAAACGAACCTGGACCGTCTCGGCTGCCGGGTCGGTGTGGTCGGCGAGACGCTGCGGCGAGGTGTAGACCACCACGAAGGTCTGGCCGTCCAGTTGCACGGCCGGCCAGACGAATCCCGGATCGCCGGGCCGGCTGCCCGGCGCGGAGTCGACCGCGACCGGCATGAGGACCCGAGCCAGCAGCAGTGTGGACAGGAACGTGTCGGTGTTGCCGGTGCCCGCGGCAGCGAGCAGTTCCTCCTCCACCTCGTTGGCGGGCCGGAACCTGCTGCCGGTGGCAGCGGCCGGTGCGGGACCGGGGGTCGCATCGCCGCCGCGCACCGCGTCCGCCGCGCCAGGCGCCTCCGGCGCCACCACGCCCGGCAACTGCCGGCTGGCCGAGGCTTGCACCGGGGCGACGACCGGGTCCACCGCGTCGACGCCCGCCGCTGTCTCCGAGGTCGTTTCCGTGATCGGTACGGCCGGCTCGGGCACCACCGCCGGGACCGGCACGACCGGCTGGGGCACCGCCGCCGGGATCGGTGCGACCGGCTCAGCCGCCGCCCTCGGGATCGGAACTGTCAGCTCCGGCTCGACCATCGAAATCGGCACGGTCGGCTCGGGCGCCACCGTCGGGACCGGCACCGTCTCGGGCTCGGATCCCATCGTCGGGACCGGCACGGTCTCCGGCTCGACCCCCGACAACGCCACGGTCGGCTCGGACCGGCCCGTGGGAACGGTCGGCTCCGGGGCCGGTACTCCGTTGGGGGTGGGCACCGGCTGGACGGGGGCGTCCTCGACGCCGCCCGGAGCCGGACGGATCGGCGATGGGTCGTCCGGCGGCATGGTCTCCGGCGCGCCGGCCCATGCCTCTCCGACGG
>NZ_POTY01000208.1 GCF_003236315.1 Micromonospora craterilacus | reverse complement strand
CCGCTGCACCACTACCCGCTGTCGGCGACGGCCGCCGCACACCAGGCGGTGGAGGATTCCGTGGTCGGCAAGGTGCTGATCAGCGCCAGCGAATGATGCTCTGACCTGGGCAAATTTCCCATCAGCGGGACAGAGGCGAACAACTTTCGCAATACTGACAGTGCGGGTCGCCCCGCAAGGAACGGGCGGCCCCGGCGCGGTGCGAACGCCGGGGCCGCCCACCGGAGAGAGGGTCTGGAGAAGGCCCCCTACTCCCTAACGGCGATGATGCGCCGGATTTCGTTACGGCGTGGCCAGTTCCCGCACATCCAGGTCGCCGTCGGCGTACCGGGCACGCACCACCTTCTTGTCGAACTTGCCGACGCTGGTCTTCGGCACCACGTCGACGAACGCCCACCGCTCCGGCAACTGCCAGCGGGCCACCGACCCGGCCAGAAACTCACGCAGCTCCTCCGGGGTGGCCGAGGCGCCCTCGCGCAGCACCACGGTCGCCAGCGGCCGTTCGTCCCAGCGCTGATCCGGTACGCCCACCACGCACGCCTCCAGCACCGCCGGGTGGGCCGTCAGCGCGTTCTCCAGCTCCACCGAGGAGATCCACTCGCCGCCGGACTTGATCACGTCCTTGGCCCGGTCGGTGAGGGTGATGTACCCGTCCGCCGACAGGGTGCCCACGTCACCGGTACGCAGCCAGCCGTCGCGGAACTTCTCCGGATCCGGGGCGTCGTCGCCGACGTACCGGGCGGTGACCCACGGGCCGCGGACCTCCAGCTCGCCGACGGACGTGCCGTCGGCGGGCAGCGGCTTTCCCGCCGGCCCCACGATCCTGGCCTGCACGCCGGCCGGCACCCGGCCCTGCGTGTACCGGTAGCGCCAGGCGTCCGCACCGGTCGCGCCGGCGGGCGGCCGGGCCACCGAGCCCAACGGGGACATCTCGGTCATCCCCCAGGCGTGGATGACGTCGACGCCGTGCCGCTCGTCGAACGCGTGCATCAACGCCGGCGGGCAGGCCGAACCACCTACGATCACCTCCGTCAGCGACGAGGTGTCCACGTCGTGGCTGTCCAGGTACGCCAGCAGGTCGGTCCAGATGGTCGGCACCGCGCCGGCCAGGGTGGGCCGCTCGGCGGCGATCATCTCGGCGATCGGGGCGGCCTGGAGGAAGCGGTCCGGCATGACCAGCGACGCACCGGAGAGGAAGGCCGCGTACGGCAGGCCCCAGGACATCGCGTGGAACATCGGCACGATGACCAACTCCCGGTCCGTCGGCCCGAGCCCGAAGCCCTCCGGCATGCAGATCTGCAACGAGTGCAGGTAGATCGAGCGATGCGAGTAGGCCACCCCCTTGGGGTTGCCGGTGGTGCCGGAGGTGTAGCAGAGGGCGGCGGCGTCCCGCTCGTCCACCTCGGGCCAGTCGTACACCTCCGGCCGGTCGGCCAGCAGCGCGTCCCATTGGTGTACGACGATCCGGTCGCCGGCCGCAGCCACCAGCGGCGCGGGATCGCCGCCGCCGACCACCACCACGTGCCGCACGCTCGTCATGCCGGCGATGGACTTGGCCAGCAGCGGGATCAACGTCGAGTCGACCAGCACCACCCGGTCCTCGGCGTGGTTGGCGATGTAGCTGACCTGGTCGGGAAAGAGCCGGATGTTCAGGGTGTGCAGCACCGCACCCATGCTGGGCACCGCGAAGTACGCCACCAGGTGCTCGGTGTTGTTCCACATGAAGGTGGCGACCCGCTCGTCGCCGGTCACGCCGCACTCGGCGCGCAGGGCGTGGGCGAGTCGGGCGGCGGTCCGCCCGATCTCGGCGTATGTGCTGCGGCGCGGCTGGGGGGCACCGGTCCACGTCACCACCTCGGCCGTGCCGTGCACGGTGGCGCCGTGTTCGAGGATCCGGGAGACCTGGAGCGGGGCGTCCATCATCGTGCTACGCATGGGTAACAAATTAGTGTCGCCGGTCACACGTTGGGAACCCCCGTAAGTTTGTCCGGGTGAGCATCTCCTGGGCAGATTCTTACGTCGGTCAGCTACGCGCGTTGGCCGGCGACCGGACGCTGATGTTCGTCGGTGCCCGCGCCGTGGTACGCGACAGCTCGGCGCGGATCCTGCTGATCCGCCGCTCCGACAACGGGCAGTGGGCGATGCCCGCCGGGGCGATGGAGCTGGGCGAGTCGATCGCCGACTGCGCCGTGCGGGAGGTACGCGAGGAGACCGGGCTGCGCGCCCTGCGGGTGAGCGCCTTCGCGCTCTACACCGGACCGGACCGCACCCACACCAACATGTACGGCCACACCTACCAGATCTTCACCACGGCGTTCCGGGTCGAGGAGTGGGACGGCCAGTTGGCCCGGGTCACCGACGAGACCACCGACGCCGGTTTCTACCACCGCGAGGCGATGCCGCACCCGCTCTCGGCCAGCGTCCTTGAGACCCTCGCCGACCTGGACGTCTTCGAGCAGACGAACCGCCTGATCCTCAAGTGACCCTGATCGCGGTGCCGGCCCGGGCCCGTCAGGCATGAGGTCAGAGCATGGTCTGGGACTGCGCCTGCATCTCGGCGGCGGCCTCCTCGTCCGACCCGCGGTCCAGCGGCTTGCCACCGGGGGCCGGGCCCTTGCCGCCGAGGCCGTCGGTACCGCCGGTCGCACCCTCAGGGCCGGTGCCGCGCAGCTTCTCGTTCGGCAGGGCCAGGGTGACCAGGACCGCGATGATCGCGATCAGCCCGGTGGTCAGGAACACCAGGTGCAGCGATTCGACGAACGCCATCTGGACGGCCGCGCGTACCGGGGCGGGCAGGGCCAGGATGGTCGCCGGTTCGTTGACCGAGATGCCGGTGCCCTTGCCGGCCACCGCGGCCTGCTGATCGGGCGCCAGCTGGGCGATCGCACCGGGCAGCCGGGCACCCAACTCGTGATCGAGCCGGGAGGTGAGCACCGCACCGAGGATGGCCACTCCGAAGGATCCACCGAGCGACCGGAAGAAGGTCGCCGAGGAGGTACCGGCGCCCAGGTCGCGTACTGAGACGGCGTTCTGCACGGCGAGGATCAGCGACTGCATGCACAGGCCGAGCCCCACGCCGATCACCACCATGAAGCTGAACGCCCCCCAGAGCGAGGTGTTCACCTCCAGCCGGGTGAACAGCAGCATCCCGACCAGCAGCACCGCCGACCCGACCACCGGGAACCACTTGTACCGACCGATCCGGCTCATCGCCCGGCCGGTGAGCACCGAGGTGACGATGATGCCGGCCATCATCGGCAGCATCAGCAGACCGCTGCGGGTCGGGGAGGCACCCTTGACGATCTGCAGGTAGAGCGGGATGAAGATGATCGACCCGAACATCACCAGGCCGAGCACGAACCCGGCGCTGTTGGCCAGGGCGAAGGTGGCGCTGCGGAACAGCCGCAGCGGCAGGATCGGCTCGGAGACCCGGGTCTCCTGGAGCACGAAGAGCACTCCCAGCACGGCCCCGGCGACGAACAGCCCGATGATCACCCCGGAACCCCAGGGGTAGGTGCTGCCACCCCAGCTCAGCGCGAGCAGCAGGCAGCTCACCCCGGCCACCAGCAGCATCGCGCCGAGCCAGTCGATCGCGTGCTTGCGGCGGGTGAACGGCACCAGCCGCATCACCCGCGAGCAGACCACGATGGCCAGGATCGCCAGCGGCACGTTGATGTAGAAGATCCAGCGCCAGTTGGTTTCGGCGAAGTAGCCGCCAACCAGCGGGCCGGCCACCGAGGCGATCCCGAACACGGCACCGAAGAGGCCCTGGTACCGGCCGCGTTCGCGGGGCGAGACCACGTCCGAGATGATGGTGAAGGCCAGGGTGATCAGGCCGCCCGCGCCGAGACCCTGCACCCCGCGGGTGATGATCAACTGGGTCATGTCCTGGGACAGCCCGGCCAACAGCGAGCCGAGCAGGAACGTCCCGATGGAGAAGAGGAACACCGGTCGGCGTCCGTACAGGTCGGCCATCTTGCCGTAGAGCGGGGTCGAGGCGGTCGAGGCGAGCAGGTACGCCGTGACCACCCACGAGTAGTGGTTGATGCCGCCCAGTTCGCCGACGATGGTCGGCAGCGCGGTCCCGACGATGGTCTGGTCGAGTGCGGCCAGCAGCATGCCGGTCATCAGACCGAACATCAGCAGGCGAATCTGACCCTTGTTCAGCACCGGCGTCGCGTGGCCTTCCCTCGTCATTCCGCCTGCTTTCCCTGACCACGGGAAACATGCCCGTCCCGGCCGGCCGGAACGGGCCGTTGTGGTCGGCCGACGTCGTACCCGGGGCCGATGAGCCGCAACGGTACCGTCCGTCGTACCCGGGCCGATGGTCCGCAGCGGTCGTCACCGTCCCGTTGGCCGATGCCCGCTGCTCGCCCGGCAGGTTTGACCCTGCCGACCCCGGGGGATCCGCCGGCATGGCACGAGCAGCAGCGGAACAACTCCGGCTCGCCGACGTCGTGCAGAGTTGGCTCGGGCGCCCGGTCCTGGTGATCGGCGACGCCATGCTCGACGAGTGGCGGTTCGCCGACTCCGACCGGCTGTGCCGGGAGGCCCCGGCCCCGGTCCTCACCCTGCGACGACGCATCTCCGCGGCTGGTGGCGCGGCAAACACCGCGGTCAACATCGCCACGCTGGGCGGCCGGTCGGTGCTGGTGGCACCCGTCGGGGCGGACGTCGCCGGCGACGAGCTGCACGACTGTCTGGACCGGGCGGGCGTCTGGGACCGCACGGTCAGCCAGCCGGGCCGACCCACCCCGGTCAAGCGCCGGATGCTCGCCGGCGACCAGATCCTGCTCCGGGAGGACTCCGGCGACCCGGACGACCCACTCAGCGACGAGGGTGTGGACCGCCTGCTCACCGCCCTGGACTGCGCGACCGAGGAATTGCGGGCCGCTGCCGGCGGTGCAGCTCCGACCCTGGTGGTCTGCGACTACGGCCTGGGTGCCCTGCCCGCGCCGGTACGCGCCTGGCTGGTCGCGAAGCGGGACCGGTACGCCACGGTCGCGCTGGACGCGCACGACCTTGCCGACTGGCGTGGCCTCGCCCCCACCGTGGTGACCCCGAGCTTCGCCGAGGCGACCCGGCTGCTCGCCCGCGCCGGCACCGCCGCGCTGACCGCCGACCGGCCGGCTCCCGGCGCAGCAAAGGCTGCCGGCGGCGCAAAGGCTGCCGGCGGCGCGACGGCTGCCGGCGGCGCGACGGCTCCCGGCGGCGCATCGGCTGCCGGCGCTGCGACGGTTGCCGGCGGCGCATCGGCTCCCGGCGGCGCGACGGCTCCCGGTGCTGCGACGGTTGCCGGTGGCCGCGAGCTGCACCTGGAGCATCCCGAGATGGACGGGGCCGACGGGCCCTCCGAGCTGACCGTGGGCACCGCGCCGGGCGGGGCCGGGCTGCGGCGTACCGACGGGCCGACCGGTGAGCCCACGCCCGGCGAGGGTCGGGTGGCGATGACCCACGACGGGCTCAGCGTGACCGGCACCGGCGTGACCGTGAACGCCGACGCCGGTGCCGGTGTGGACCGGGCCGTCCTGGCCGAGTCCCGACTGGCCGAGCTACGCGCACACACCGGCGCGGACGTGGTCGCGGTGACCCTGGACACCGACGGCGCGGTGGTCGGCGGTGCCGACGGGCAGCCCCGGCGCAGCCACAGCACCCCCGTCCCGGCCAGCCAGGCCGTCGGCGCCGGCGACGCGTACCTGGCCGCCATGACGCTCGCGCTGGCCGCCGACGCACCGCTGTCGACCGCCGCTCAGCTGGCTCAGCTCGCCGCGACGAGCACCGTCACCGGCACCGGCACCTGCGTGTGCCGCCGGGACGACCTGTTGGCCGCGTTGGGCCGGCCGGGGTCCGGCAGCGACCGCCAGCCGGTGCAGGTCGGCGGCGAGGGCCTGGGCGCGATCATCGCCGAGCACCGCCGCGCGGGCCGCTCCGTCGTCTTCACCAACGGCTGCTTCGACGTGCTGCACCGGGGACACGTGCGGTACCTGGAACAGGCCCGCGCCCTCGGCGATCTGCTGGTGGTGGCGGTCAACTCCGACGGCAGCGTACGCCGACTCAAGGGGCCGGACCGGCCGGTCAACCCGGTCGAGGACCGCACCGCCCTGCTCGCCGCGCTGTCCTGCGTGGACCATGTGGTGGTCTTCGAGGAGGACTCACCGGCCGCGCTGATCGAGGACATCCGCCCGGACGTCTACGTCAAGGGCGGCGACTATCCGCCCGAGCTGGTGCCGGAGGCACCGCTGGTGCAGCGGCTCGGCGGCCAGGTCCGCACCCTCGGGTACGTGCCGGACCGCTCCACCTCCGCGATCATCGACCGGATCCGCGCGTACGGCCAGGGGACCGGGCCAAAGACTGCAGACGGCGACCCACCGCCCCAACCGGCCGGCCCGCCCGCGACCGGCGTGACCGCACCCGAACCGGCGGTGGCACCCGCGACCGGTGCGACCTCGCCCGATCCGGCGGTAGCGGCGGACCGCGCCGGCGGACCGGCGACCGGCTCGGCCGCGCCACCGCTGACCGCGCCGTGAACCGGCCGCTCGACACCGGCTCCCGCGCGGAATTCCGCGCCGACCGTCTGCTCGACGTGCTGGTCCCGACCCGGGACCGCCCCGCAGAACTCGCCGTCACCCTCTCCGGGCTCGCCGCCCAGGAGGGGGTGCCCGGGTTCGGGGTGGTGGTCAGCGACCAGTCCGACGGCGCGCCCGGGTACGCCCATCCGGCGGCGGCCACCATGGTCCGTGCGCTGCGCCACCGCGGGCATCCGGTGCTGCTGACCCGCCGGCTGCCCCGGCGGGGCCTGGCCGAACACCGGGCCTGGCTGCTCGCCGCGTCCGGCGCCCGGTACGTGCTCTGCCTCGACGACGACGTCTGGCTGGAACCGGGGACGCTGCACCGGCTGGTCACCGCGATCGAGGAGCTGGGCTGCGGGTTCGTCGGCAACGCCGTGCACGGACTGTCCTACCTGCACGACGTTCGGCCGCAGACGCACCAGCACTACCAGGAGTGGGTCGGCCGGCCGGTGCCGGAGCGGATCCGCCCGGGCACGTCGCAGTGGGACCGGGCGCAGATCCACTCGGCGGCGAACCTGCTGCACGTCACCGAGTCGCTGGCCCTGCCCGAGGGGAGCTGGCGGGCGTACAAGGTCTCCTGGATCGGCGGCTGCGTGCTGTACGACCGGGCGAAGCTGGTCGACTCCGGCGGCTTCGACTTCTGGCGCCGGGTGCAGGAGCGGCACCAGGGCGAGGACGTCGCCGCCCAGCTCGCCGTACTGGCGCGCCACGGCGGCGCCGGCGTCCTGCCCAGCGGCGCGTACCACCTGGAGTCGCCCACCACGGTCACCGACCGCGACGTGGAGGCGTGGGAGGTCGTCCTCGCCGATGCGGACGCCGACGCCTGACCGGTGTTAACAAGGTGCCCTTCCTTACCCGAACAACAGCTCGCGGGCGGCTTCGAGCACCTCGACGGCCGGTACGTCGGTGACGAACGAGTCGCGGTGCGGACAGTCACCGTCGCCGGGCCGGTGTGGGTAGATGCCGGGGGTGCAGTCCACCCCGCAGACCGGGCAGTGCACCGTCCACGAGGTGATCGGCCGGTGTCGGTCCCGCAGCGCGGTGGCCGTGGTGATCAGGTTGCCGACCCAGAAGATGCCGACCGTCGGGGTACCCACCGCGGCGGCGAGGTGCAGCGGGCCGGTGTCGTTGGAGACCACCAGTTCGCAGCCGGCGTAGCAGCCGATCAGCCCGCCCAGGGTGAGCGTGCCCACCTGCGGCCGGACCGGCACGCCGGCGGCCGCCACCACCTGGTCGACCACGTCCTGCTCGGCGGCGGTCCCGGTGACCAGCACCTCGTAGCCGTCGGCGTGCAGCGTCCGGGCCACCTGGGCGAACCGGTCGGCGGGCCAGCGGCGGCGGGTGTCGGTGGCGCCCGGGTGCAGCGCCACCCGGGGGCGCTCCCGCTCGCCCAGCACGGATCGCGCCTCGGCACGATCGGCGTCGGTGACCGCCAGCGCCGGGGTGATCGTGGTCGCCGGGGCGCCGACCAGCGCCGCCACCTCCAGGTAGCGGATCACTTCGGGCTGGTAGTAGACGTAGCGCAGCCAACGGTCCAGCGGCGGGGCGTCCTCGGCACGCAGTCCGGCGGTGACCCGGGCGCCGAGCGCGGCGACCAGCGGGTTCGAGTTCGCACCGCCGCCGTGCAGTTGGAGGGCCAGGTCGAAGCGTTCCGCGCGGGCGGCGGCCAGAAAGTCGATCATGCTTGAGTCGGGCTCGCCGGAGGCCGGCGCGCGGATCCCCGGCGCGGCGGGCACCACCAGCACCCGGTCCACCGGGCCGGGCCGGTCGCGCCACAGCGCCGCGTGCCACGGCGCACCGAGCAGCACGATCTCCGCCCGCGGGTACGCGGAACGCAACGCGTCCAGCGCCGGCAGCACGAAGATGAAGTCGCCGAGCGCGTTGGCCCGCAGCACGGCGATCCTGGCCACGTCGGGCACCAGCCCGGCGACCGGGGCGAGCAGGGCCGGCGCGGCCACGGCAGGGCCGCTACCGACCGGGTTCGCCGACGGCGACGTCGGGTTGGTGCAGTTCCCGATCCGCCGCCGGGTCGATGCTCCGCGGCTTGCTCCCAGGCCGGCCGGCGTGGTGTGGGCCGGTCCGACCGACG
Organism: Micromonospora craterilacus; assembly: GCF_003236315.1. GTDB lineage: Bacteria > Actinomycetota > Actinomycetes > Mycobacteriales > Micromonosporaceae > Micromonospora > Micromonospora craterilacus. The sequence goes on along the minus strand of NZ_POTY01000208.1, from coordinate 4,342 downwards.
GTGATGGTGCGCGGCAGGGGCCGGGTCGCCCGCGGCAACCTGACCCGGAGCAGGCCGTGGTCCATCACCGCGTCGATCGCGTCCGGGTCCACCCGGGACGGCATGTGCACGCGGTACTCGAAGCCCCGGGTCTCGAACCCGCCGGAGATGCCGTGGTCGGCGTTCACCTCGGCCTCCGTCCGGGCGCGTACGCACAGCTCGCGCTCGTCCAGCTCGACCGCGACCTCCTCCGGCGCGACACCGGGCAGCCGGACGACCACCTCCCAGCCGTCCGTGGTCTCGCCCAGTTCCACCTCGGGCGGCCCCGGCCGGCCGCCGACCAGCCGGCTCAACTCGGCCCGCAACGACTGCAACTCACCCAGCGGGTCCCAGCCCTGCTGGCCGGCCCGCCGACCACGTCCCGGCCTGGTCATCGGGCACCTCCCGTCGGCTGCCCGGAGCCGGTGGGCCGCAGGGAACTCGGTGCGTTGAGGTTGGCGTCGCGCTCGACGCTGACACCGAGCCGGCCGACGAGTTCCCCGCCGAGCCAGGCGGCCACGCCGAGGATGGCCACCGCCACCACCTCGATGGCGATCAGCGCGCCGCCGGCGGTCCGGTACTCGGCGTTGAGCCGCACCACCCAGACCGCCGCGAAGAGCAGGAGCATCGCGAAGTTGGCGGCGGCGTGGGTGACCCCTACCCGCTTCGCCCGGGTCCCGGCCGGGATGGCCAGCAGGTCGACCGCCCCGGCCGCTGCGGCCAGCACGCCGCCGATCAGACCGACGGTGAGGTTCCAGTACGCCACCTCGCCGAGGAAGCGCGGCCCGCCGAGCGCGTCGATGACGTCGAACAACACGGCGGTGACCAGCAGGGCGACCGGGAACATCACCAGCATCGGATGCACAGCGTGACCCAGAACCTTGAGCCGACTCTCCATCTGCGGGCCTCCACTGCTCGGGTCGCGGGCGCACGCTCCGGCGCTCGGTGCGGCCGTACCCCGGTCACCACGGGACAAACCTGGCGCTGGACACGACTACACTTACGGTGACGGTTTCCCGTCCTGGTGCCGTCACCACGGTCAACGCCACGGGGAGGCAGACAGTGACGGTGGAGATCACGTCGGCGGCGGAGTTGACCGAGCTGCTCGGCGTCCCGGCACCCCGCGCCGCCGCGAAGGAACGCACCACGCTGCACGAGCGTGACCGGCAGTGGCTCGCCGCGTCCCCGTTCTGCCTGGTGGCCACGGCTGGGGCGGACGGCACCTGCGACGTCTCGCCCAAGGGCGACCCGGCCGGCTTCGCCCTCGTGCTGGACGACCGGACCATCGCCATCCCGGAGCGTCCCGGCAACCGGCGGGCGGACGGCTACCGCAACATCCTGGCGAACCCGCACGTCGGGCTGATCTTCCTGATCCCCGGGCGCACCGACACCCTGCGGATCAACGGCCGGGCCCGGCTGTTGAGCGACGCACCCTGGTTCGACGAGATGATGGTCAAGGGGCACCGGCCGGTGCTCGCCGTGGTGGTCGAGATCGAGCAGATCTTCTACCACTGCGCCAAGGCGTTCCTCCGCTCCCACCTGTGGCAGCCCGAGACCTGGCCGGTGGACCCGCTGCCCAGCCGGGCTCGGCTGATCAAGGAGGTGGAGGCGCCGGCGGAGACGCTGACCGAACTGGAGCGCCACTACGGCCCGGAGTACGCCAGCACGCTCTACGTCTGACCCGCGCGGTCGACCGGCGGCCCTGGCGAGGTCACGCCCCGATCCAGGATCGAGTGGCTCGACGCCACGGGGATACCACTCGATCCAGGATCGAGCGTGATCATGCCGACACCTGCAGACTTGCCACCTGAACATACGATCCCGCGCATGAGGATGTCCCGCGTCTGGCTGCCGGCCTGCCTGGTCATGCCACTTCTAGCGGCATGCGTCGCCGGCCCCTCCGAGGTAGCCGCACGGCCGTCGGTCACGTACACCTGCTGTGAGACTGCGGATGTGGAAACGCTCTACGAGCCGGGGCAGACCTTCATCCTGCACTGGATCGTCGAATTGCTGGACGACCCGACTGCGACCGCCCCGCCGCAGGTCGAGCTGAACGCCCACCTGACCGGCCCGTTCGCGACCGTGGACGACCTCAAGGCGGTGGCGATGGGCACCAAGAACCTTCCGGGGTTGGTCACCTTCACGGCCGAGCCGGTTCGACCCGCCGGTACGCCCGACGAACGACCCGTCAGCACCATCGTGATCGAGCCCTCGGCCAAGCCGGGCTACTACAACCTGGTCAACTCGGTGGCCGACCGCGAGAGCAAGGTCAGCGGGGAAAGCATCATCCAGGTGGTGCCCAGCAGCTGAACTCCGCGACCAGGACGCCAACTGGGCGGTTCGGATGGTTGTCCGGCCACCGGCCGTGGCACGGCGACACCACAAAGGCCCAGGTCATGATCGGCGATCAAGCCGGTGACCTGGGCCTTCCTGTGGAGCCGCCTGACGGAATCGAACCGTCGACCTACGCATTACGAGTGCGTCGCTCTGCCGACTGAGCTAAGGCGGCAACGATCGCCAAGTGTACGGCACGCGTCGGCGCGGGGCCGAGTGGGATTCAACGAGTCGGCGAACCGGACACCGAGGCGTTTCGGGCTCACCGCGACTACGCTGCGGCGGATGACCGACGATCACATCCCCCGCGACGAACCGGTCGACAGCCCACCCGCGGAGGCGGGCGGCGGACGGGCGACGCGGCGGCCTCGCAGCACCGACCCGCTGGAGCTGGGCTTCACGCCGCGCAAGCCGGTGCCGTGGCTCGCGCCGTTCCTTCTGATCAGCACCGGCCTGCGTACGTTGCTGGCTCTGCTCTTCGGGGCCTACCTGGACAAGCGGGAGCTACAGAAGGCGCTGGACGCGGAGGTCGCCAAGCAGGTCGGGCCGGACGGCGGGCTCTGGCTCGACTACGTGGCCGACCTGGGCGACGGCTTCAACGCCACGTACTCGGTGGCGTACCTGCTCGCCCAGCGGGAGCTGGAAGTGGACGGGCACCGGCTGCCCCGGGCGCAGACCCTGGTGATGGGCGGTGACCAGGTCTACCCGTCGGCCGCCTACGAGGCGTACGAGGACCGCTGCAAGGGGCCCTACCAGGCGGCCCTGCCGGTCGGCCCGCCGGAGCAGCCGACGATCTTCGCGGTGCCCGGCAACCACGACTGGTACGACGGGTTGACCGCGTTCCTCCGGTTGTTCGTCCGCACCCGGGACCGGCATTTCGGCGGCTGGCGTACCGGTCAGTCCCGCTCGTACTTCGCCGCCGAGTTGCCCGCCGACTGGTGGCTGTTCGGCCTCGACGACCAGTCCGGCTCGTACGTCGACGATCCGCAGCTCACCTACTTCGACACGGTGGCCAAGAAGCTGGGACCGCAGAGCCGGGTGATCCTGGCGGTGCCGGCACCGGCGTGGGTGAAGGCCGTCGACGAGCCTTCGGCGTACGACTCGATCGACTACTTCATCCGGACCATCATCGCGCCCACCGGGGCCCAGGTCCGGTTGCTGATCTCCGGCGACCTGCACCACTACGCCCGGTACACCGGGCCGGACGGCCGGCAGCTGGTCACCTCCGGCAGCGGCGGCGCGTACCTCTATCCGACGCATCAGCTGCCCGAGCGGATCGAGGTGCCACCACGGGACACAATGGCCCGTCGGTCCAGTCCCTCCCGGACGTACGAGCTGGCCGGCCGCTACCCCGACGCGGCCCGCTCCCGCCGGTACGGCTGGGGGATCTTCAGCCGGCTGCCTCGCCGCAACCCGGGCTTCGCCACCGTGCTGGGCATCCTGCACACCCTGCTGATGCTGTCGATGGCCGGCGTGACCGACTTCCGGTCCGAGGCGTCCGAGCAACGCCTGTTCAGCGTGCCGCTGGTGATGATGGTGCTGGTGCTGGTGCTCGCGGCGGCCCTGTTCGCCAAGCCGCCCAGTTCCACCGGCAAGCGCCACGCGCGACACTGGATACTCGGCGTCGGGCACGGCCTGGCCCACGTCGGGCTGGCCGCCGCCGGCACCTGGGCCTGGTTGGCCCTGCCCTTCCACGACTGGCCCTGGCCGCTGCCGGCGGTCGCCGCGGTGGCGGTCTACCTACCGGTGAGCGGCCTGCTGGCCAGCCAACTGGTGGCCGCGTACCTGCTGGTCGCCAGCAAGTTCGGGGTGAACGTCAACGAGTTGTTCGCCGGCCAGGGCATCGAGGACGCGAAGGGCTTCGTACGCCTGCGCATCGACCCCGACGGCACCCTGACCCTCTACCCGATCGCGATCGACCGAGTCGCCCGGGACTGGCGGGTGAACCCCGACCAGTCCCCCGACTCCTCGTGGCTGACCCCCAAAACCC
>NZ_POTY01000207.1 GCF_003236315.1 Micromonospora craterilacus | reverse complement strand
GGCGGGACTCGAACCCGCGACCGAGGGATTATGAGACGATCCCCGAAATAGGCCCTGACCAGGGGCGGAACGCTCCACCGCAGGTCAGAGGGGGTGCCGCAGCGACACCCAACGACACCCAGCGACACCGAAGGGTCACGCGGTGACCCCATGGGGTCACCGATTTCCGCTACCGTCCGAACCCGTGGCAACAATCGAAGACCGGGGCACATCGGTCCGGGTGTGCTGGCGGCTCGGCGGCACACGAGACGGGGCACGCATGTCCGCCCCGTTCAAGGGCTCCGACCCGACCGCCGTCCGAAAGCTCGCCGAACAGGCCCAGAAGCTGGTGAAGGCGTACCAGTACCAGATCACCCGCGACGAGGTGCTGCGCATCGTCCTGGGCGTCGAGGAGGCACCTCGGACCGGGGACATCACCCTCGCGCAGTGGGTCAAGATCTGGTACGAGGACCGCAAGCCCGCCGCTCCTGATGTGCCCGGCATGGACGACATCCAGGCGGACACCCTGGAGAAGTACATGCAGATACTCCGCTGCCGGGTGCTGCCGTATCTGGGCCACAAGTTCCTGCGCGAGCTGACCGCCGAGGAGGACGGCGAGAAAGTCCTCAAGGAGTGGATGCGGTCGCTGCGCAAGTCGCGGGTGAAGCGCACCAAGAGCAACCCGGGCGGCAAGCCGATCTCGGCGAACACGGTTCGCGCTGCCCATGCGGTGCTGCACATAGTGCTGGGTGCTGCCGTGCCGCGGTTCATCCCGTTCAACCCGGTGGCCCGGCAGGGCAACGAGCGGAAGAACCGGCTCGGCCTGCCGAAGGCTCCCCCGTTCGAGGGGATGTTCCTCGACGTGTGGGAGGTGGAGCGCATCCAGCGGCACTGCGACGAGCAGATCGCGGACATCTGGTTCGTGCTCGTGAACACGGGCTTGCGGCTGGGCGAGTTGCTGGCGCTGCGGGTCCAGGACGTGACGGTGGAGGGCCGCGAGCCTGAGGTGCGGGTGCAGCGGGCGTTGAAGGCCGGCGGCAGGATCGGGTTGCCGAAGTCGTTGACGTCAATCCGGCGGGTGTCGGTGTCAACCGCCGTCGCTGAGGTGCTCGCGGTGCTGTGCAAGGGGAAACGCCCCGGCGATTTGATCTTTCCGTGTCCGGGCAAGAAGCGCACCAAGGGCGCGGAGCCGACCTGGAACGAGAACAATTTGTACCGGCGGCACTGGCTGCCGTCCGTCGCCGCCGCGATGCGGTGCGGTGCGCATCCGCCACCGGAGCCACCCAAGCCGGCCCGGGGCCGCGCCGGAAGCTGCGCCATGACGAGGTGTCGACGTGCGGCTGCCCCGGGATCCTGCGCCGCCGGCCCCGGCTGCACGACGGCCGCCACACCCACGCCACGGATCTGATCAGGGATGGCTGGGAGATCCACGACGTGCAGCGGCGGTTGGGGCACTCCTCACCAATGACGACCCTCACCATCTACGGCCACGCCTGGGACGGCCCAAAGAAGAAGATCCTGGACGAGCTGGCGGAGCGGCGGCGCAAGAAGCTCATGCTGGAGGACGAGGCGGCTTAGGCGCCGCGCTCGCGAGCTTCCCGCTGCTCTGCTTCGCGGAGGCTGCGGATCTGTTCGAGGATGCTGTCGGCCCGGCCTCGCAGCCGTTCGGAGCGGTTGGGGTTGGTGCTGATTGAGCGGACGACTCGTTCGACGTGGGCCAGTTCGTCGTGGATGCCGGCATCCAAGGGTGTGGGTGATCCCCCGTTGCGGATGGCTCTGATGCTGCCTGGCGCCCACATGAGGGCGTGTTCGATGCCGGCGTAGTTGTGGGGGTGCGTCTGCCGGGCGTCGCCTTCGAGGTTGATCCAGGTGCCACGGCTGATGCCTGCTGCTGTGGCGGCGGCGTCGATGGTGAGCCGTAGGTTCTCGCGGCGTTGTCGCACGAGTTCGCCCAGGCTCGGACTTCGGTTGGCATGGTTGGCCACGCATCGAATGGTTGCAGTACAACCCAGTACAACGCCAGGTGGCCACGCGCATTTGAACTAGGTTGTTCATGGTTGGACGCCGACTCATGCTGTTATGCCCAAATCCTGGCGCAAGGTTGAACGAAGTTGTACCTTGTTGAACTATGAGGTACGCGCACGCCAACGTGGAGATCGATGGGGCTAAACTCCGCGAACTCCGCAAAGAAGCCGGACTCAACATCGTTCAACTCGCCAGCAAGATCGGCGTCTCGTTCAGCTACCTGGCCGCGATCGAACGCGGCGAACGCCCCACCGTTGCCCCCGCCCGCTACATCACCATCTGCGACGCGCTGGGCGTCGAAGACCGCACCACCCTCCACGCCAGCAGGGTCGCGGCGGCATGAGCATCGAGATCCCCGACCGGCCGCTCACCCTCCCCGAGGTCGCCCAGGTCACCGGCCTCTCGCTGCGCTTGATCGAGCGCGGATGCCGAAAGGGAGCCATCGAGCACACCCCAAAGGGTGAGGGCACCGAGCGGGTGCACCGAATCATGTACCCGCATCAGGTGCGGCTGCTGCTGGAGTCCCGCCAGGTCGGTGTCACGAAGCCGGTTGAGCAGCCGCCCGCCGACCCGATCCAAGAAGCGATCGAGGCGACCAGGGCGATGGTCGCCCGCCAGAACCGGCGGCATGTCGCATGACCGCACTGACTTCCACATGTCACCCGCACACCACGGGTGAGGCCGACTGCGCCCGGCCAGCCGTGGGCACCGCACCGACCCCCGCAGTGCCCACGGGAAGCACCGACCGTTTCGCGGCGGTCACCGCAGGCGCACGCACGAGCGGGCCGCACCCATAAGGCGCGGCCCGCTCGTGTGCCCTCCGCCGGGTGCGACCGGCGACGGGGCTGTCCATCGGAACCAACTACCAGAGGAGCAGTGGTCCCAATGACGATCAATCTACAGGACACCGACACCCCGGCCGCTAGCGAGCCGATCACCGTGACCGACCTCCTGTGCGGGCACCTGGTCGGCGAGGGATGCGACGAGACGTGCGCGTACTGGCGGGGCGTCGCGTTGGGCGAGCGCCCGCCGACGGACACGGTGGCGTTGCCGTGGCAGTTGCCCGGCGCGGCCGTGCGGGGTGAGGCCGCGTGAGCCGCCGCCGCTGGCGTCTCGTCAACGGCCGCCGCATCCCCGTAACCACCGCACCGGCCGCCGACTTTTCCGCCGAGTTGGTCGCGGAGCGGGACTACGCCGCCGAGGAGCGGTCCGGACGACGTGAGGACCGCATCGCCGGACTAGTCAGTGTTGCCGCGCTCGCCGCCCTGACTGCCGGGGCGTGGTGGGCGGTCAACGCCGCCGGCTGGCTGGGCATCTGATGACCGCGCCGCTGCCGGCCGGCGTCGGGGTCCTGGACTTGGTGCTGCTCGCCCGTACCGCCACCGTCGGCGCCCAGTACCACGGGATGGCTGCCGCCCCGCACGGGGCAACCAGCTGCGGCCTGTACCGGACGGACCTGTGGGTGGAGCCTGCCGCCCTCGCGGTCGGCATGGGTTGCCGGCCGTGCGTCGACTACTGGCCTGCCCCCGTCGCCGCACCGGCACCGGCACCCCGTCTGCGCCCTGCCTCCCCCTGGCCCGCCTTGAATCCGGCGTACGTGTCCCGCCTCGCCGGCCCGGACGACCGGACCGCCCGGCCGGTCACCGCGCTGCGCCCACCGGTGCCGCTGGCGGTGACCCGATGATCGGCTGGGTTCTCGCGCACGCCCCCGGCGCGTACGTCATCGGGAGCGTCGGCGTCGCCGTCGGCGGCGGCATTCTGCTGCACCTGGCCGTCGAGTGGCGGCGGGTGATCCTGGCCCGCCGGGAGGCGCAGGCACGCTACGAGGCCGCGCGCACCGCGGCCAGGGGCCGGCACCCCGCCTACCGCCAGCGTCGGCCCGGCCGGCTGGTGCGGGCGATCCGCGCCCTGTCGACCGTTCCCGCGCCGCGTGTCGCGCCGGACCAGCAGCCGTGGACCGCCGCGTCGGCCGCGTCGTGGCCGCTGCCGCTCGTCTACGGCGACACCGTGCCCGCGCAGAGGTGCCCCTGATGGCCGATGCCCTGCTGCTGGCACTCGGCCATCGAGTCCGACTCCTACGCGCCGAACGCGGCCTGACCCAACGCCAACTTGCCGAGGCCGTCGGCATCAGCCGCCCGTCGCTGGCGAACATCGAACGGGGCCGGCAGGAAACCTCGGTGTCGGTCCTGCTGCGGCTCGCCGCCGCGCTCGGGGTCACCCCCGGCGTCCTGGTCGACGGGCTCGGCGGGGCGACACCGGCCGTCATGCCGTGGCTGGAGCTGGCCCACGCGGTCACCTCTGCCGAGCGGGAGCACCGGCAGCGCGCCGACCGGGCGTGGCACGGCCACCGCTACCACGATGCGATTCGGGAGCGCGGGATCGCTGACGGGCTGGTCAGGGCGCGGGAGCTGCACCTGACGGTGGTCGCCGCAGCCAAAGGCGGTGATGGCCGTGGCTAGCCAGGCGCGTACCGCCGAGACTGCCCGCCGCGAGGCGCGGCGGTGGCTTGCCGCCGGCCTCGTCTTGCTGGTGGCGAGCACGGCGGCGGCGTTCTGGGCCGAGCTGTTCAAGGTTCCGCTGGCCATCGGCGCGCACACCTGTATCGCGATGTTCTTCCACGACCTCGGGTGGCGTCGGGGCTGGCTCGTCCGCGACGGGCAGGGCGGTGGTGGCCGTGGCTGAGCTGGCCCACCGCTGCGAAGTGGTCACCGACGACGACGGCCAGGTCATCGCCGTTGCCCGCGTCTCCCCCGAGCTGACCGATGAGGGCCGGCGTGCCCTGCGGAACGTGATCGGCGCGGCGATCCGACTGCACGAGTCGCAGCCCCCACCCAGCCGGGAGGAACAGGCGCGGGTGGATGCGGTGTGGGCTCGCCACCGGGAACGGCTGAGGCGTCTCGGTGGTGGCCGGTGAACGCGACGGACCGGATCGCGGTCGGCGCGACATTGTTCGTCGGGTCGCTGGTGGTGGATGCGGTGCTGCTGCGGTGGGCCGGGTTCCCGGTGTTCCTGGGCGCGGTCGGGTTCCTCGCTGCCGGGTTGTGGGAGGCGGGCCGGGCTTCGGTGCGGCGGGATGATCCACCCCCCAAAACACGCGGACTTCCTTAGCTAGTTCCGTGTAAATTCCTGAGGAATTCCGGTAGGGTCAGACATGTCAGGAAGCCCCGAAACCCGCACCCACCAGGAGGAACGCGTGACCACCACGACCGTCGCCGAACTGGTCGACCAGATGACCCCAGAGCAGATGCGCGCCGCCCTCCACCGGCTGGTCGACCTGTGCGAAGCCACCAGTTGGCGCGGCGACAACATCCCCGCCGACGGCACCCTGATCGTGCAGACCACGTCCGGCGGGCATCAGGACTTGCCGGAGACGGAGCGCGTGTTTCTCCGCTCCGATCTTCCCGAGGACCCCACCGACCCGGCGTACAACGTGCCGCTGTTCTGGCCGGTCGGTGGCCGCACCGAAGAGAACGCCAAGCCCCGCCGCCGCCAATCACTCGGCGAGCTGCTGTGGCTGGACGACCCGGAGTGCGACCGGGGCGACGTTTCCCTGGAGGCGTTCCTCGACGTGGTCGACATCCTGGCCACCCTCTGCGAGCCGAACGAGTCCGGCGAATGACCGCGACGACGCTCCGGCCCGCCGGCATGACGCCCGCCGGCCTCACCCCGGCACCGACCGTCTCCGCCGGGCCGGGCGTCGTCGCCCACCGCCCCACCTGCCCGTACTGCCTGGTCCGGGACATGCCGGGCTTGCTCGCCGGTAGCTGCGACTCCCCCGACTGCCGCAGCGCCTACCTCCGCGATGACGCCCGATTCGAGAGGTACGACGACCAGTGACCGTCACCGCCGAACCGGCAGCCACGCCGACAACGTCCGTGTTCCACGGCGTCGAGGAAACCGACGACAACCGCTGGTACCTGATCGATGACCTCCGGCTCATCTCCGCGTCCACCGTCGCCGGGATCATCAGCAAGGACGCCCTCACCCGGTGGGCCGCGAAGCTCGCCGCCGAGGCCGCCTTCGCCGAGCTACCCGTAGTGGTCATCGCCTCCCGGATCAAGCCATGCGGAAACACCGGCAGCAAATGCGCCGGCGAGGGCGGCCACGACACGCAGGAACGCTGCGACCGCTGCCCCTGCCTGGAGTGCAAGGCGTGCATGACCCGGTGGCTTGCCTCCCGGCACACCGACCACACCCGGCGCCGCGCCGACGAAGGCACCCGCACCCATGATGTCGCCGAGTGGTGGTCGCTGCACGGGGAGATCCGGCCGTACGACGCGGACATCACCCCGTACGTGAAGGCGTTCCAAGCGTTCACTGTCGAGTACGGGCTGACGCCGGACGACTTCCTGGTGTCCGAAGCGATCGTGGTGAACCGGGCGGACGGGTACGCCGGCACCACCGACGGCGTCCTGATCATCCGTGCCGACCGGACCGACGCCGCGGCGAAGCTCGTATCCCGGGTGACCGGGATCCCGTGGAAGCAGGCCAAGAAGCGCGGCATCACCGTCGTGCTGGTCATCGACTTCAAGACCCGCGAGGGCGAAGGCCCCCAGTTCTACGCCCCGCAGGCGTTGCAGCTCACCGCCTACCGGCACGCCAAGACCATCCGGATCAAGGGCACCGACATCGAGCAGCCGATGATCCCCACCGATGGCGGGATGCTCGTGCAGCTTCGCCCCGACGGGTTCACGGCCCGGCTGGTCCTGACCGATGAGGACACCTACCGGAGTGGTTTCCTGCCGGCCCTGGCGACCGCGCTGTGGGTGTTCGAGCAGGGCCCGGCGTCGATCAGTTCCCGGACGTTCGTGCTCCCGGAGACGCTGGCCGCCCGCCGCCGCAAGGCCGAACGCGAAGCCGCTGAGGCGGCCGTCGCCCCGCAGACCATCACCCACCCCGCCGCGTGAATCGAGGTACCCATATGCCGATCAAGGAATTGCAGCGCCGGCTCACACAGGTCGGGGTCATCCGTCTCGGCCAGCAGCTCATGTCGAAGAACAACAAGCCGTACCCGTCGAAGCTGGAGACGCTGCGGTTCACCTCCCCGTCGAAGGCGATCGTGGAGGCCGCCGCCGCCCAGTTCGGTGGCACCGTCCAGCCGTGGACACCCCCGGTCGGTGGCCCGCAGTTCGAGGTCATCACCGACGCGCGGGAGATCCGCGTGCTCGTGCCGCCGCAGCAGATCGACCCGAACTACGAACTGTGGGGCAACGGGTTCCGCAGCCGCATGTGCGACGGGGAGACCGAGCGGATCAGCCAGAAAGGCTGCCTGTGCGCGCCGGTCCGGGTCGCCGCCGAGGCGGCCGGGCGAAACCTCAAGCCGGGCGAGGTGTGCAAGCCGACCACCCGTATGTCGCTGATGGTCGCGGACATCCCGTCACTCGGCGTGTTCAAACTGGAGTCGCACGGCTGGAACGCCGCCGCCGAGTTGCCGGGGCTCGCCGAGGCCGTCGCCAACGCGCCGCGTCCGATCCCAGCATTGCTGGAGGTGCAGCGGCGAGAGAAGAAACTGTTCCACCCGAACAAGCCGGCCAACGAGCAAATCGAGTCGCGGGTGTACATGGTGCCCGTCGTGCACTACAACATCATGACTCCAGCGCAGGCGTTCTCTGGGCAGATCGGCGCGGCGATCGCGGCGGCGCAACGACGGGAGCTGGTCGCCGCGCAGCTTGCCGCGATCGAGGCTGGTCCGGCCGCCGACGGTCCGGCCGGTGACGGCGACAAGCTGACCCCGGCGGACGTGGTCCGGCTCGCCCCGTACACGAAGACCCTGGACCAGTTGCAGGCGCTCTGGAAGGACGCCCACAAGGACAAGGCGTTGACCGACGACACGGTTGCCGTGCTCAAGGCACGCGCCGCCGAACTGGAGATGGCCCGCCAGCAGCCCGCCCAGCCGTCCGAGGAGCCAGCCGAGGGTGCGCCTACGGCCGAGGCCGTGGAGGCGGTGTCCGGGGAGGTCGAGTCGGAGCCGGACAAGAACGCCCTGTGGGTGCAGATCCAGGGCATCGCCGGCTCGCGGAGGTGGAACGCGGAGGCGCTGGAGAAGCGGATCTACGACCGGTTCAAGCGGACCAGCGACGAGATGACCGGCTGGGACATGGCCGCGTTCATCTCCGCCGTGGCGAAGGGCGAGATCCAGTGACGGTCGCCGAGGTCATCGCCGCCCGGCGACGGCACATCCAGGAGTCCGCGCCGTGTGTGGGCTGCGGTGGCAGCCTCGCCGACTGCAAGGCCGCGCGGGGTACGGACCCGACCGCGCCGCCGTGGTTCGGCTGCTGCGCCCGAGGCGTCCAGGCCAGCATCCCGTGCCAGCACGAGCCCGACGCGCAGGCGGCTCTGGCGCTGCTCGCCGAGATCGAGGCCGGCGAGGTTCGCACCGTCGAGCAGGTCGAGGCGGAGCGGGCCGAGCGGAAGGCCCGCGCCGCAGCCCGAGGCATGTCGTGGTTCGAGTACCTGAACCAGGACCGGCAGTGGCAGCCCAACGGCCGCCCGCTGGTCGAGATCGCCGACATGGACCCGGCGTGGCGGTACAACGCCTCCCGCTGGCTGGAGAAGCGCGCCGCGAAGATCGGTGCGCGGTACATGCTCGCCGCCCACCTGTGGCTCACGGCGGTGATCGCTTCGCCGCTGGGCCCGTCGGAGAGTTCCGCCGACTCGCTGGAGCGCGACATCGAACAGCAGTGCTTCGAGATCGCCACCAACCCGGTCACTTGGATCCGCGTCACCGCCCTGTACCGGGCGCTGGTCGCCGGCCTGCCGGACTGCTCGGTGCAGCTCGAAGCGCTGGCCGCGCATGCCCGCCACTGGTCGACGTGCCCGGCCCGCAAGGGCGGAGACGAGTGCCGCTGTGACCAGCTGCGTGCCGACGACGACGAGCGGAAGGCCGCCGCCTCCGGCGTGCCGGAATGGACGATCTGATGTGGCACCTCGGGCCGATGCTGGCCTACGACTGCGAAACGACCGGCGTCGAGGTCGAGACGGACCGGATCGTCACCGCCGCAGTAGTGAAGATCGAACCGGGCTGCCAGCCATCGATCCGCTCGACCGTCATCAACCCCGGCGTCGAGGTGCCCGCCGAGGCGGCCGAGATTCACGGCTGGACGACGGAACGGGTTCAGGCAGAGGGCTGGGAGCCCGCCAAGGAACTGGAGTGGATCGCCGCCGACCTCGCTGCCGCTTTGGCCGCCGGCACGCCGCTGGTGATCGCCAACGCGCCGTTTGACCTGACGCTGCTCGACCGGGAGCTGCGCCGCCACGGCCTGGCCACCCTGGATCAGCGTCTCGGCGGACGTCCGATCGCCCCGGTCATCGACCCGATGGTCCTGGATCACGCCCTGGACCGGTACCGGCCCGGCAAGCGGAAGCTGGTCGACCTGTGCGCCGCCTACGGGACGCGCATCGATCAGGCGCACGACTGCACCGCTGACGCGCTCGCCGTCGCCCGCGTGGCTTTCAAGATCGGGCAGCGGGCACAGAGGGCGCTGGCGGCCCCCCTCGACGTGGCGGACATGTACGGTGACCGCCGCTACCCGGACCGGATTGTCCGAGGCTTCCAGGAGTTCGCCAAGCTGACCCTGGCCGAGGTCCACATGGCTCAGGTGGGCTGGCACGCCGGGCAGGTCGAAGGGCGCGCCCAGTATTGGCGGCAGAAGGCCAACGAGCTGGAGCACCGCGCCGACCGGGCCACCGATGAGGCGGAGCGGGTAACCGCGCTCGCTGACGTCGAGGAGTTGCGGCAGCGTGCCGCCGGGGTGTCCACGCAGTGGCCGGTCCGGGAGTGGGTGGCCCCGTCGTGAAGCCGTCCCGCTTGCCTGCCCGGTCCGCGAAGCGTGCCGCCGCCGACGCCGCCGCTGGCGTATTCCGGCGGTCGACGCTGAACCGCGTTGCCGGCCTGGCGCGTACGGGCGGGCCGAACCGGTCCGGGCAGTTGGCCCAGTCGTCGTTCAAGCCGGCCCGCTGGGTTGACACCGGCCCCACGGTCGAGGTGGAGGCGATCGTGGATCGCCGCTCCGGCGGCTGGTGCGAGTGGCCCGGCTGCCGACGCCCGCAGGTCGACCGGCACCACCGGCTCAACCGGAAGATCGGCGGCCGGCACGGCGCAGCCCGGGAACGCATCAACGGCGTGCCGTGGCTGCTCGGCGCGTGCCGACCCCACCACGACTTCGTGACCAACCCGACCGGCGACGACCGGGTGTTGGCCGAGTCGATGGGCTGGCTGCTGCGCGAGCACCAGGACGCCGCCGCGACGCCGGTCCTGACCCGGCACCGGCCGGAGCCGGTCCTGTTGACCGCCGATGGCGACTGGACTCCGGTGGTTGCGGCATGAGCGGCGACATGCGACTGAGCCGCACGCGAGGTCCGGCCCGTCCACCCCTCCCCTGTCCACAGCCCTATCCACAACTCCTGAGGAGACCCGCACCCATGGATGAGACGACGTACGCACCGGCCGCCAAGGTCGAGCAGGCCGTGCTCGCGGTCATCGCCGCCGACCGGCACGCCCGCCCCGAGGACCCGCACGCCGGAGCCACGCACGAGCACGCGCAGGAGGAACTGGCCCTGGCCTGCCGCGCCCTGACCGACGCGGTCACTGCGGGCGACCCCCGACAGTGGCCGATCGGCTGGGCGTGCGGGGAGGTTGGCACCAGCTTCCCGGACGACGAACCGGTGCACACCGCGCCGTGCCGGCTGCGTCCCGACCACGACGGCAAGCACGACTGGTCCATCGCCGAGGACACGGCCGAGGACCAGCGGACGGCAACCGCCGCCCTGCACATGCTGGGCCTAGCCGGCGACGAGTACCGGACGGAGCTGCTCGCCGCCGGAGCCGCCGACAGCGAAATCGACCGCGCGAGGCACACCGGCCGCGCCGAGATGGTCCGCGAGTTCGCGACAGGACTCGCCGAGCGGGCCGGACTGTCGAATGACCGGCTGGGAGCACATCAAACGGCACGTAGAGGCGCAGGCAGCGGCGCAGGAACAGGCCGCGCGACCCGGGCCGACCGCGGCCCGGAGCCCACTGTCCCCCGGGGTGCGCGCCGAGCTGGACGCGAAGGTCGGCCAGATCCGACGAGACATGGACGCGTTCATCCGCTCGGCGGAAGCCATCCTCGCGCAGGGCACGTCGCCGGAGGAAGCCGTGGCCATGCTCGGCTTGGGTTTCCGGCTCCTCAACCCGACGGGTGCCCGCAACCTGGCGGCCACCGCAGTGGTCCACCACGCGGTCAGGAACCGCGCCGCCCGCCCGACCGCTGCGACAGGGGCGGGCCGATGAGCACCGAGCCGGTCGGGTACATCGTCCTCATCCGCGAGCACGACCGCTGGTGCGACAACTGGGACGCAGAGGTCCACACCGATCAAACTGCGGGCGGCGAGGCGCTGACGGGGGCGCGAGCCGCCGGGTACGAGGCCATTCTGGTCGCCGCCGTGCCGGTCGACGCCGCGCCGATCGAGACGCCCGAGCAGTCGGCGGCGATCGTGGACGCGAACCTGCGCCAGATGGGCTGCGCTGGCCTGGTCCCCTCGGCGGAGGCGGGCCGGTGAGCACCGAGCGCGCCTACTCCACCGCCGACCCGGCCATCGTCGCCGCCTACCGGCGGGCCGTTGCCGCCCGCAAGGCCGCGTTCGATCGGCTCTCCGCCGACCTGAAAACGCTCGGCGCCGGC
The DNA here is from genome assembly GCF_003236315.1 of Micromonospora craterilacus. Taxonomy (GTDB): domain Bacteria; phylum Actinomycetota; class Actinomycetes; order Mycobacteriales; family Micromonosporaceae; genus Micromonospora; species Micromonospora craterilacus. Next base: position 1,443 of record NZ_POTY01000207.1, on the reverse strand, counting down.
CCGCGCGTCAAGGCGTACGCCGGCACGTTCCCCGGCTCCGCCGACACCATTACCGCGATCGAGCAGCAGGGCGACCACATCCCCGATGGCTGGCGGCTCGTCCGGGGCAACCTGGAACCGCGTCGTGGTAAGCCGGGCGAGGATGCTCGGCGGTGGCTGGCCGACCACCAACCGGTCGACGTGCGGCACGCCATGGAGTCACACGGCTTGCCCCGGGCGGCGTGGATTCCTCGCGGCAGCGACCTCGGGTACCGGGTTGTCGCGCCGAGGCTGTTCGAGCACGACGGCACCCTGTGGGCGCTCTACGACGCCGAGCCGGGCACGGTCGAGTTCGACAGCGGCAAGTGCAGCTGGACGCCCCGGAAGCTGTCGGAGTTTCACGCCGCCGACGAGGCCCGCGAGGATGCCGCCGCCGCTGAGACAGCGCAGGTGCCGGCATGAGCGACCGCATGAAGCACCGCAAGCTAACCCAGCAGGAATTGACCGACGAGGCGTACCGCCGCTTCGGCCCCGACGTTCGGACGTTCGCCTTCCAGTGTCCGAACTGCGACGACATCGCCACCATTCAGGACTTCATCGACGCCGGGGACGGCAACCGGGCCGGGCAGGAGTGCATCGGTCGGCTGCTCGGCGGCTTGACGCCACGCCCCGACGGTACGAAGCGCGGCGTGCGCGGCTGCGACTGGGCAGCGTACGGGCTTTTCCGTGGCCCGTGGGAGATCGTCATGCCGGCCGAGGATGGCAAGCCGGAAAGGTCGGCGTGGTCGTTCCCGCTGGCCCCGGCCACCGTGCCCGCCGAGGTGCCGGCATGACGACCCTCGACGCCCGCACCATCGCCGCCGACATCATGACCATGAACGCCCGCGACGTCACCGAGACCGAGATTTGGGCCCACATCGGGCAGGCGTACGAGGACCGCGACGTAGACCCGGCCGTGGTCGCCGAAGCCCTGACGCTGATCGCCGAGGCCGGTATCGACCTGATCTGGCCCGACAGCACCAAGGACACGGAGCTAGACGCGGCGCGGGTCGAGAACGAGCGACTGGAAGCCGAACTGGACCAGCTACGCGCCGAGCGGGACCGGCTGGTCGCCGAGCGCGCCCCGATGCTGCGCCTGGTCAAGGCCGTGCGGGTGTGGCGGGTGCAGTTCTACAAGCCCGTCATCTGGCCTCGCGCCGCTGCGGTAGTCGCCGCACTCGACGCGCTGCCGCTCGCCGGCAACGGCGTCACCGGGCAGATCACCTTCGCAGACGGTGTGTGGTCGCTGCGGTGCAGCCACCACGGCTTGGTCGGCGGAGGCAACGGCGACGCAGACGAGCATGACCGGCTGGTCCGACTGTGGGCTGAGCACGACCAGAAGATGCACGGCGGCGATGGGGTCGTGGATATCGACCGCCTGATCGACCCGCGGGCGGTGAACGACTGATGCCGCCGTGCATCTTC
>NZ_POTY01000206.1 GCF_003236315.1 Micromonospora craterilacus | reverse complement strand
CTCACCCACCGCCTCCGCTGGTCAGACTGGCGCCGCCGCCATCAAGCCCGAGCCCGCCAAGCCCACTACACCCGACGCCTCAACCTCGAACTCCAGCCATGATCCCAAACGGCGGCTGCCGTACTAGGTCGTTTCCCGGTGGCCTGCCAGTGCTCGACCGCTTTGGCGGTCCATACCCGTGCCTTCGGGCGACGCGCGGTGGGTAGTTCGATGCCGAGGGCGGGGTTGGTGGGGATCAGCTTGGCCCGGATGACGGCGTCGTTGAGTGCCTTGCGCAGGGTGGCGTAGAGCCGTTGGATGCTGGCCGCTTCCATCGGCCGCACGCCCTTGACCTTCGCCCGTATCTCGGGGTCGGTGCTGGCGCGTGCGGCGCGGATGGTGTCCTGCTGGCGGCCGATCGCGGTGAACATGGCCTCGATGTGGCTGGTGCGCAGGTTCTGGATGGGGATCTTCCCGAGGTGGGGTATCAGGTACTGGCGGATGTGGTCGGAGTAGCCGCGCAGGGTTTTCTCCGCCAGCCCACGCCGTCCCTCCAGCCAGGTGGTGAGGTATTCGCCGGTGGTGGTGGGCACGGAGGCGGGCACGCCAGCGCGGATGCGGGCGGCGATCGCGTCGCGGTCGGGCAGCGGGGTGCCGGGCCGGCAGGCGTGCAGCAGGTCCCCGACCTCGATGGCGAGGTGGGGGTCGCCGGCGGCGAGGTCGAGCAGCGCGCGGGCGTGGCGCAGTTCGGCGGTGGCGGCGTCGCGGTCATCGAACCCGGAGCGGCGTAGTTGCCGGCGGGGCTGCGTGGGCCGGATCGGCAGTTCCAGTTGGTAGCCCCACACGCCGTGGGTGGGATGCCAGGAGCCGCCGCCGGGGCGGCGTAGCTTCGGGCACCGGCCGCCGAGCCTCTTGCCGGTGTCGGGGTCGGTGCAGGTGCAGCGTTTGGTGAGGGCCCCTTCGGGGCTGCGGGCGCGGGTCACGGTTCCTTCTTTCCGTCGCCGCCGCTGTGGGGCGGGTCGATGCTGCGGATTTCGTGGTGGTGATCGACGCTTCGCATGTCGCCCGGCGTCAAGTCGCTGCGGGACGGTTGTAGGCCGAGGGAGGTGAGGATGCCTGCGACGGGCACCTTGTAGCGGGTGCTGGCGCGGATGACGGGAACGGGGAAGTCGCCGGTGCGGGCGAGTTCGTAGGACAGGGCACGGCCGAGGCCGAAGATGCGGCCGGCGGTGGGCAGATCGGTGATCGCGCCGAGAGCGCGGATGCGTTCCTCGGTCCATACGTCCCCACCGTTGGCGGTCGTGTGGGAATCTTCGCGAGGGTCGGTGTTGTGGCTGGTCACGGTGATTACTCCTGACATGGGTCGTAAAGGACGTCGAGCAGCTGTGACGAACGGCTGCCCGGCGGCACGATCGCGCGCCAACAAGGTGCTGGGCGGCGTCGTGGATGATGGCTGTCCTGCTTCAGTGGGGCCGAGGTAGTGGTGACATGCTGCGATGGCTCTGCGAGCCCTCTACTTCTGCCTGCCATCGCATGCACCGAGGGACGGCCTACCAGGGACAGCAGGGGGTGTCCGGCCACGCCGTGGCCCCATGGTGTGGTTCAGGTAGTCAGCGTCAAGACCTGGGCGATCATGTCGGTCCAGGCCATACCGAGTGGGCTTGGGTCGTCGTCGAAGCAGAAGACGGCGTGGGACAGCTCGAGTGCCGCCCCGTAGCCGTCAAGAAACGCCCAACTCGTCGGGTGTACGGCGCCGGGTTGCACGACCAGGCTCCAGCGATCGCCGTGCAGCACTACCGCGATGGGTTTGCCGCGTAGGTTCCGACCCACCCGCAGACTGGCGGGCGGCGGCGCGGCGGCTATCGATGGCGCCTCAGCGATGACGGCCTTTGCTTTTGGGAACTGGTTTAGCGAGGCGTCGATAGCGATCACGGTGTACAGACACTGACGGCCTCGCTGAGCAGCTTTGGTCAGCTCGCTACCGAGCCGATTGGCGTCCTGGCACCGCTCCCGTTGACCGGCGTTCAAAGCCGGCACGCGAGCCGTCGCCGGTCGCACAATCGATACCGGGAAGGACCGGTGCGTGCGGGCGCGTCGACCCTTTCGGGCAGGCTGGGTAGCTGTCGGGGCCGTAGCCGAGTTGTGGTCATGGATGCCAGACATGGCACTTTCCTTTGCATGAGAGTGGGCCGGGGACGGCGGCCACGGATGTGCCGCCGCCCCCGGTCAGGGGTGGTCAAGGAGTCGGGGATGGTTGGGAAAGGGGCGGCCTAGCTCGGGGCGTGCCACCGCTGGCGGCCGATGTGCGCGGTGCCGTGATCGGTGCGAGGCCGGCTCGGTCGGGACCAGCCTGGTGCTGGCGGGCGGGTGGCGACGATGCGCCATCCGGCCGCCCGCAGGCTGGCTCCGGACTCGCCGTCCTGGGTGTAGGTGACCAGGCGCCGGTAGCCGAGTGCTCGGGCGGCCTGCCACGCCGCGGCGTACAGCAGCGAGCTCGCGTTGCGGGTGCCGTCGGTGGCGACCCTGGTCACCTCCAAGGTCATGCCGTCGTCGAGCATCCGGGCGATGGGACGCCCCACGACGGCGACGCCGACCAGGACGCCGTCCTGGTCGGCGGCCCCGATACTGAACTTGTGTCCGCGCGGCGGCCGGTGGTGCCGGTGCCAGTCCTGCACGAAAGCGCACGCCTGCGCGAGGGTGACGGGCACGGTCCGTAGGCTCACCCGCCCTCCTCGCTCGACGTGTCGGGCAGGTGCGGACGGAGCCGACTCAGCGCCTGGTCGTGAAACGAGGCCCCGATGTCGACACCCACGTAGCGACGGCCGAGCTGGAGCGCGGCGACCCCGGTGGTCCCGGCGCCGGAAAACGGGTCCAGGACCACACCACCGGGCGGACAGCCGGCCGCGATGGCTCGCAGAGGCAGATCGACGGGAAACGGCGCCACGTGTGACCCGCGGTAGGGGCGCGTCGCAATCCGCCACACGTCCCCCGGATTGCGTCCTCTCGGGTGGGAGGCGGTATGGGCATGACCGAGCGGAACGAGGTTGCCTCGTCCCGCCCGCGGCTCGACGCCGACGTCGTCGCCGCTGTACTTGCCGGCGCCGTAGGTGGTGGCGCCCCGGCGACGGGCGGTGGCGCCGACTCCGCCGCTGTGGCCCTTGCGTGAGCCGCCGATGACCCGGGTGCCGTCAGCGGCCTCCGGCCGGGACAGCGGTACCCGGATCGGGTCCAGGTTGAAGTAGTAGGAATGGGACTTGGTAAGGAGAAACAACAGTTCGTAGGTGGCGGATAGGCGGTCACGCACGGACTCGGGCATCGCGTTGGGTTTCGACCAGACGATCGCGTTGCGAAGCCACCACCTGCGTGACTGCAGGGCGAGGGCGACCCGCCAGGGCACCCCGACCAGGTTCTTCGGTGGGAGGGTGTCTTGCGCCCGTGGCCGTGGTGGTCGGAGCCCGCCGGGCTGTGGGCGGCCGGCCGTGGGCGCTCCGCCGGAGGCGCTGCTGTAGCAGTCGCCGAGGTTCACCCAGCAGGTGCCGGTCGGTGTGAGGATCCGTCTGGCCTGGTCGAAGACCGCGACGAGGTGGTCGAGGTAGTCGTCCAGGGTTGCTTCCAGCCCGTACTGCGGGTCGATCCATCGGGCCCGGCAGGCGGGGCAGGTGATGCCGTTGACGCGGCGAACGCGCCCGGTCCGGTGCGGACAGTCGGGATCACCGCCAGCCCAGGCGCCGGTGCCGTAGTCGCGCAGCCCCCAGAACGGCGGGCTGGTGACGATGCAGTCGACGCTGGCGTCCGGCATCACGGACATCACCTGGACGGCGTCGCCGAGATACAGGGTGACCGGACCAGACCGGTGGTACTCGTAGCCGGACAGTGGGTCGCCTGACATCTGGTCGCTCATGCCGGCACCTCCCACCGGTGCGGGCACAGCAGCAGCCGCAGCGCGGCAGCGGCTTGTTGTGGGACGACGCCGTTGCCGAGCACCCGTAACGCGGCGGTGCGCGGCAACCCGAGCGTGGGGTCGGTTACGTGACCGCTGTTCAGGCCCATGAGCCACTCGACGAACGGTGGCGCGAGGACCGGCTTGCCGTGCGTGCCGACCTGTGTGGGCTCCGGTGCGGGCCGGCCGAGGAGCAGCTCCCAGCGGGCGACGGCGGCGGCGTAGACGCCCCACCGCCGCTCGTCGAGGTGTCCCAGGTCGCTGGCGAGGTCGGCGACGGTGGTGCGCAGGTCGGCGCCACCGTCGCCGTGCCGTCCGGGACCACGCGCGTCGGACGCGCGTGGGGTGGGCAGGGTACGCCCGGGCACCCGCACCGCCGCCGACGGCAGGGTCAGGTCCCCGTGCGAGCCGCGCTGTCCCGGGCAACCCTTCGTTCCGTCGGTGGCTCGGGGGGTGGGCAGCAGCACCTGCGACAGCGGCGGGCGAAACCCGGCGCCGGCCCGCCGCCCCGAGGTGCCGGTGTCGCTGGCGCGTGGGGTCGGCAGCAGCGGGCCGGGGACATCTTCCGCCGAGTGGCCGCCGGCCGCCGCCGACGGCGGTGGGGCCTGAGGTTTCGGGGGTTTCCCGCCGTGGTGAGGTCGGTAGCCGTGGACGGCTGATTCGAGCGATGGTCGCCAGGTGTCGCGGTGGGTGCCGCTCATGTAGCCGGTGCCGCCTCCGGCGGTCGGAGTGGGGAGGAGTTGCCCGGCGATGCCGGCCAGGCTCGGCCGGCGTGCCGCCCCCGCCGAAGGGGACTGGTTCGACCCGTACGGCTGTGCGGTGGGTGTGGGCAGCAGGTTGTGGCGGGTACCTCCCGGTTCGACGACATCGGGCAATCCGTACTGGTGGCCGGGGCCTTTGCCGTCACGGGCGCAGGGAGTCGGCAACGTCCGCACCCCCTCGTTCGGTGGGAGTGGCCAGCAGGAACAGCCGGTCACGTCGATGGGCGGCGCCGATGTCGGATGCGCGTAGGCATAACCAGCTCGTGTCGTACCCGAGCGCGGCCAGGTCGGCGTGGACGACGTCGAGCCCTCGCCGGAGGAGCGCGGCGACGTTCTCCACGAACACGAGCCGGGGTCGAAGGTCGCGAACGGCTCTGGCGACGTGTGTCCAGAGGCTGGAGTGTTCGCCGGTGATGCCGACCCTCTTGCCGGCGTTGCTGATGTCCTGACAGGGGAATCCGGCCGTGAGGATGTGGACAGGTGCGACCGTCGTCCAGTCGACGGTGCGGATGTCGCCGAGGTTGGGGATACCGGGCCAGTGGTGGGTGAGGACGGTGGCGGCGTGTCGGTCGGTTTCGGCGTACCAGGCGAGCTGGCCGCCGAGCACCAGCTCGACGGCCAGGTCGAGGCCTCCGTAGCCGGTGCAGACCGATCCGATCCGCGGGACGGTGTGCGCAATGCTCACGCCACCTCCCCGCGACCCGCGTCCGCTGCTGTTGACGCGTCGTGCGGGCAGGTCCACGGCCCGCACCCCGGCGTGTCCACCGGTTGCGGGCGTGGGCGCAGCACGACCTCGTCGAGTGGCACTCGCTGCCGGTGCAGGAAGAACTGCCCGCGCAGCGGCTGCCCGCCCGCGTTGGCCCGCGCGGAGCCGTTGCGGATCGCGTGGTCGAACGCGACGGAGTCCGCCCACTCGGTCGGACTGTTCTCGCGAAGCGCGAGCCAGAAGCCGTCGTCGTGGTACGGGCACCCCACGCACGAGGAGCGCGGGGTGTCCCCGAGTCCCTGCTGGTGCAGGTAACGCAGACAGTCGTCGCGCCGCCAGCCCAGGTCGAGCAACGGGAAGACGTTTCGCATGTAGCCCACGTCGGCGTCGCGGGCCCGGTGGACCTCGTCGACCGAGATGCCGATGGCCATCTCGGCGACGACACCGGCGGGCAGCCGCCGCGGATGGGGGTAGCCGAGCCGGCGCCGCACCTCCGCCTTGATGGGTTTGATCTTGTATTCGGACGTGCATTGCCTTCTGGCCATTCCGCGTTCCCCGTGCGGGCCGGAGGTGAACAGCGGCATGGAGGCGAAGCGGTGCGCCGGGTCGAGCGCGTCGGCCCGGATGTTGCCGGAGTTGACGCGTACGACCTCGATGCCAGCCCGCGCCGCGATCGAGGTCAGCCGGTTCAGATGCCGGTAGACCGCGGCTGGCTCCCACGCCGTGTCGGCGAAGATGGCCGCGTCGAACGTCGGAATCCGGCCCTGCGCGGCTAGCAGCAGGAGGGTGGAACTCTGCACCCCGGCGCCGAGGCTCAAGTATCTGGCTGAGCGTGCGGTCATCCGACCACCCCGCTGTCGGAGCGCTTGGGTTCAGCCGAACTCGCGGAGCTCAGTGGCCGTTGGAAGATCAGCACGTCTTCGTGCGTGATCAGATGCATCGGCGTGCCGGAGGACCGGGCGCGGCGTACCTGCTGCAGTTGGAAAAACGACGGCCTGGCGACCAGACGGCCGTCGCGGACGGCGGCCAGGAGCGCGACACAGCGTTCGGTCGGGACCAGGCCGGCGCGCAGGCCGGCCGCGATCACCGCGGAGGGTAGGTCGACCAGTTGACCGTTCTTGCGCCAGGGCCGGGCGGTGACCACCACGGTGCCGCCGGGGCGCAGCAGCACGGCGCAGCCCGACAGGATCTGCTCGAATCCGTCGGCGAGGCCGGTGAGGTCCCGGTAGGCGAGGTTCCCCCGGTCGCTGCCGTCGTTGTAGGCGTTGTCGAACTTCGCCACTCCGTCGGCGCCGGGCCGAACGAGGCCATGCACCGTCGGCCCGTAGGGCGGCGAGGTGACCACGAGGGAGACCTGCCCGGCCAGGGCGGCTGGCAGCAGGGACCGCAGCCGGGTCGCGTCCCCGCGAACCACCGACGCCCGGCCGGTAGCGCCGCGCTGGTGCGCGTGGCGGATGTTGGCGTCGGCGATGTTCGACCATCGCGGCTCGTACTCGATGCCGATGGCGTCACGGCCGGCGTGGACGGCTTCGACGAGGGTGGTGCCGATCCCGCACATCGGGTCCAGGACGAGGTCGCCGGGTCGGGTGTAGGCGTGTACGGCGTGGGCGGCGATCGCCGGCAGCATCCGCGCCGGATGCTTGACCGACTCGGGCACGTACCGGCCGCGGCGCTGCACCGGCCCGGTGCGTTGTGCGGTGGCCCAGACCGACAGGCTGTCGGGCCCGTCCGGGGCGCGGTGGCCGTCGGTGGACTGGCGGTGCCGTCCCTCGTAGCTGCGGTGGCGGCCCTGATGGCTGTTCTGCGTAGGCTCGTCCGGGCCGGTTGAGGAAGAGGTGTGCTCAGCCACGGCGACCGCCCGTCCGCCGTCCGGCCTGCGCAGGCGCCTGTCGCTGGGAGAACACCAGGACGTCGGCGTGCACGCGTAGGTGCGCCACCGCCCATGGCTGGTCGCTGTTCTGTTGGGCGAGGGTGAGCAGTTCCTCGTCGGTGATGTGGTAGACGAACGTGTCGCCGTCGGTGTCGGCGGTGACCGCGACGATGTGCTGCAGGTAGCCCAGTCCGACGCCGGCGGCGGCCTGCACGACGGGCGTGAAGTCTTCCGGCGTGGCGCCGGTCGGGGCGGTGACCACGAGGATCAGGCAGCCGCCCGGGCGCAGCAACCCGGCGCAGGCGGTGAGCAGCCAGGCCAGACGCACCCGGTTGGTGGCGTCGCTGTCGTCGAGGGGCCACGTGGCGACCACGAGGCTGGTCGCCGCCTCCAGTGGGCTGCCGGGCGGCAAATCGGCCACGGGCTCGCCGGACGGCGGCAGGTCGGGGTCGGTGAGGTCGTCGCCGAACCAGGTGTCCAGATCCGGCAGGTCGTCCTCGTCGTCACCCCCCTCGTTGGGGTCGGGTTCGGCCGGCGGGGTGGCCCCGCCGATGATCATGCTGGCGGCGTCGGTGAACCACGCGGGGTGGTGCCGGCGACCGCCAGCGGCGCAGGCGTCGGCCAGACGGTGACCGGCGGTGAGGTCGACGACGACCTCGCCGGGCTGGCTGTAGGCGGACACGAGCCGGTAGGCGAGCCGGGCGCCGACGCCCAGGCCGGCGTCGCCGTCGGTTCGGGCGGTGCGCCAGACGGAGATCGGCACCGGAGGATCACCGGCGACCAGATCGATCGAAGGGATGTGGGGGATGCCGCCCTGGTGGGCGGGCTGCGGCATGGAGTGCTCGCTCATGTGGTGTCGGCTCCGCGCCGCGCCTTGGTGCGCTGACATCTACCAATCGGCGTTTGTCAGCTGTGGCGAACACGTTCCGATCTGACAGGAGCCTCCGACCGTCTGACAGTCCCCATATGCGCCGATTTGCCGGATCGTCGTGGTGTCAGATTCGGGAACTCGACACCGATGTGACAGATACGCACCGTGTCTGTCAGGGGCGGGCTCGCGCCGGAGCCCGCCAAGGACGCAGGCACACCGGTGTCGGTGACGCGGGCCCCGACCGCGCGTTCTCGTTCCCGCCGTGCTTCGGCGGTCGCGGCAGGTCGGGTCAGAGGACCTCGGCGGCCAAGGCTGGCGCGTGCACAGCGGCGGCGAGGGTGGCAGGCCATCTCGGCGTGGCCCGTCTGGCCCGGCTCCGCAGTGGTCTCCGAGACCTGGCCATGGCCGCGGGCGGCCACCGTGGCCGCATCCCGAGAACTGGTCGCCGGCATGGACACGTGGCGGACGCGGCCATGCCACAGCAAGCCTCGTAGTTGTGGCCACAGCCCGGCTCCGTCGCGAATGGCCATGAGGGACAGGCAAGAGCAACCGGACTGGCCAGGGATGGCCACCGCCGCACCGGCCGCGTGTCAACGCCGGCTGAACTATTCAGGCGGAGCCGACACCGCGGCGTCTCGAAGCTGCTCACCCGGCGCGCAGGGCCGGTACCGACGTACTGGTCGGCAGGTCGAGCCCCGTGCTTGTCCTCGCAACGGGACAAGGACGAACACGCGCGGCGTTGGGGCGTCATGGGCCGTGACCAGGAGGCCTGCCGTCGACGGCGTGTAAGGCGACAACCTCGGACGCCTTCGACTCGTGTCGTCCAGCTGACCTGGCCGCCGAGGCACGACATGCGTTCGCCGGTGGCGGAAGGGTGCGCGGCCACTGCCTCATCGATCACCGGCATGGATTGCGGAGCGAGGTGCGCGTCGGCCGCAGCGGTGCGAGCCGATGTGGCCAGCTCATGGCCGCGCTGGCCCAGCTCGCGCGGCCGTGGCCCAGGCGGCGGCCGAGCGGTATGCCGCTGGCACCTGGCCATGTGGCACAGCGTTGGCCGACCCTGCTCCTGCTGGTGGTCACCACCCGACCTGGCCACCGAAAGAGCTGGCCATGGTGCAGAAGTCGTTCGTGTCAGAGTCGGCCGGACCGACTGGCCGAATCTGACACGGGTGGTGATGGCCATCCGGGCGTGGCCATGGCCTGCACTGTCAGATCCGTGCCAGATGCCAGTGGCCTACTGCCAGCGCGGGTGCCGCTGAAGGCAGGCGGCATCCCCAGATTCCTGTCTGTCTGCTCATGGGAGTGCTGACATGTCCTCGTCCGACACCCCGGACTGGCCCACCTCTCACCTCCTTGCCGCCGACGCGGCCTTCGTGGCGCTGACTCGCGGCCCGGCGCCGCTGACACTCGACTGTGACAGCCTGTCCCGCCGCACCGGCGTCGACGTTCGCCTGCCCTCCGGCGTCGTGCCCCTTCCCGTCCTGCGGGACTGGCTGCTCAAGCGCCGGCACGACTTCGCCGGCCGCGACGCCGTGTGGCGGGAACTGATCCTGCGGGCCCGACTGCACGGCCGCGAGTGGACAATCGCCGCAGTCGGAATGGCGATGCCTGCGCTGGTGCGGATAGCGGCATCCCATTCGGTCGGCTACCGGGGCGAACCCGCCGACATCGACGCCGAGGTCCTCACCGGCTTCCTCGAGGCACTGCGCGATCATGTCGATCTGACCCAACCCGCGCTGTACGCGTCGCTGACCATGGCCGCGTGGCGGGCCGGACGGCGGCTGCGCGTCGAGAGCGAGGAGGCGGTGCCGGTCGACGACATCGAACACGTCGTCCCCGGCTCCCGTACCCCGAAGATGCCCTACGGCCACCCCGATCTCCTGGTCCTCCGTGCCGCCACCATAAAGATCATCAACGAGGAGGACATGCAGCCGTGGATCGAGGTCCGGCTGGGTCACCGCGCCCCGGAGCCCATCGCCGCTCGCCTCGGCATCAGCACCGACACCCTGCGCATGCGGCTCGCCCGCGCCGACGCCCAACTCGCCGACGCGCTCGCCAAGGGGTACCTCGCAGACCTGACTCCTCCGGAGGAGGAGGAGACGGCAAAGAGGGCCAAACACCGCGCGGCCACCCGCGCCGGCAGGGCCGCAGGGAAGGTGGCTCCGGCTGCCGCCTGACGCGCTCCCACCATCCGCGTGTGGGCCTGGGCGTATGACGCCCAGGCCCACACGCGTCTGCGCCGGTAAGCACGCCCGGGGTGTCCGCTGCCAGACCGCAGCCGAAGACCGCAGCAAGCGCCTGCTCCACCGGCCGCCGGACGACGTTCCGCAGCACCTCGTGATCGCGCTCCAGCCGCGGTTCGTAGCCCGCACACGGGCCTGGCGTCGATGCCCACAACCCGGCCCGGGAGTTCCGTCGGCCCTTGAACGTCGAGAACGCCCGCACCAGCGCGATGTCCTCGAATCGCGCCCCTACCGCACCGCGCCAGCGGCTCACGGGACACCCGCCGCCACACCGACGAACTTGAGCACGAAACTCGGCGCCGTCGTCGACGTCGACCGCGGCGGCGGCCCCCGGCAGCGCTCACGGATCTGACAAACGGGCCTCAGCTTCGACGAACCACCCGTCCGCCGGCCGGAGCACCTGAACTGAGACAACTCGCCGGTCGGAGCAGACGCACTGAGAAAAGCCCAGGTCAACTGGGAGGAGCAGAGCTTTGTCAGACGCTCGGCGTCTTTGTCAGAACGCTGTCAGATCGGAACGTGTTCGCCACGTCTGACAAACGCCGATTGGAGGGTGTGGGACCAAGGGGGATCGGTCGAGTGCGGATCGTCTCTGGTTCCCGCCCCGCCGTCGAGCGTGGGGTGGCCGTCGTTGCCGCCCCGGGTGCCGCGTCATCGGATGCGCTGACACCTCATCGACTACCGCAACCACCCACAAGGGAGGACGAGCTCCTCCCGGGAACGGCGCGCTCTGGTCACCTCGCGCCCACGGCGGGTCCCTCATCCCTTGCGATCTTGCCCCGCCGGTAGGGCGCCGGACCGGCGCCCTACCGGCGGGGCTGGAGGTGACCACCATGCTCCGCATCGGCGCGATCACGACCCCGCGACGCACCCGCCTGCGCCGCACCGTTCACGCAGTCCTCGCCGTGGCGACCGCGGCGCTGATCCTCGTCGTTCCGGCTGCGGCTCACGCCGCACCCGAGGGCGGCATCCACCTGGCGGCGAACAGCCTGCCGACGGTGATCTCGAACCTGCAGCGGCAGATCATGCTTCTGCTGGGCGGGATCGCCACGCTCTTCCTGGTCCTCGCCGGCGTCTACTGGACGACGGCGGGCGGCGACCCCGGCCAGGTCGACAAGGCCAAGGGCGCATTGCGCAACGCGATGATCGGCTACGGCCTGGCCGTCCTGGCGCCCGTGCTGTTGGACATCGCCCGCGTCATCGTCGGGCAGTGACACCGTGTTCACGCCCGTCACCGGGACGTTCCTCGACGCGATCGTCAATTGGCTGATCGAGGCGGTCCTGGTGTGCCTCGACGCGGTCTTCGGGCTGATCACCGGCGTCCTTCTCACCACCCCGCAGGTGACGGCCCTGCCGCAGGTCCAGGCGCTGACCGGCAGGTCGGTCTGGATCGTCGACACCGTGTTCGTCCTGATGTTCGTCGCCGCCGGAATCCTGGTGATGGTCTCCGGCGGCGACGAGCGTTCCCAGTACACGCTCAAGGATCTGGCGCCGCGCCTCGTCGTCGGGTTCGTCGCCGCCCACTTCTCACAGCTGGTCTGCCGAGAACTGATCAACTTGTCGAACGCGGTGACGGGCGCGATCAGCAGGGACCACTACCACCAACGCACCGTCCTCTCCGCGATTCGCCGGCACATCGAGGCCGCCCGCGACCCGACCGCCCCGTTGCTGTTCCTCATCCTCATCCTGATCATCACCGTCCTGATCGCGATGACCGCGGTCCAGTTCATCGGCCGGATCGTCACCTTGATCATCCTGACGATGGTCGCGCCGCTGCCCCTGGCCTGCCACGCGATAGCGGCGCTCGACGGCATCGCCCGCATGTGGTGGCGTGCCTACGCCGGATGCCTGGCCATACCCGCCGCGCAGGCGTTCACGTTGACGGCCGGGCAGTGGATGCTCCTCGACCCCACCCACATGTTCCCGGTACTGGGGTTGCCGGGCGATCCCGGGGGCGTGGTGAACCTGCTCATCGTGATCGTCCTGCTCTGGACGACCGTCAAGATCCCGGGCCTGGTCGGCCGGTGGGCCGGCCAGGGCGGACGCGGCGGCGGGACCAGCGTGGTGGGCGGGTTCGTGCGGATCGCCGCCGTCAATCAGATCACCCGCACCGTCCCCGGTCTAGCCAGAAGGGCCATCCGATGATCACCAACGACAGCACCAACCCGGTGGACCGGGCACGCATGCCCGCCGACGTCGACGCCCCGGACAAGGTCGCCTACGGGTTGACCTGGCGGCAACTGGCCATTCTGGCGGTCGCCGCGCTGCTGTTCTACGGCGCGTGGACCCACCTGCGCGCCTACGTGGCGCCGCAGGTCATCGTCTTCGCCGCCATCGTGCTCGGGGGCGTGGTGTTCGCGGTGGTGGTCGGCCGCCGGGACGGCATGCCGATGGACGTGTGGCTGCTGCACGCGATTCGGCACGCCCGCGCCCCGAAGGCACTGTCGACCGCTGAGCCCGGCGGCACGGTCCCCGACTGGATTCAGCCGCCCACAGCGCGGGTTCCGATGCCGGCGCCGCTGAAGCTGCCCGCCGACGCGATCGCCGACAACGGTGAGATCACCCTCGCCGGCGAGCGGGCCGCGATCGTCGCGGCCACCAGCATCAACCTGTCCCTGCGCACCGCCGGGGAGCAGGCGGCCCTGATCGACGGCTACGGCCGATGGCTCAACTCGCTGTCGACGCCGACGCAGGTCGTGGTGTCCGCCCAACCGGTCGACCTCGCCTCCCACGCCCGCGCGGTCGCCGACGCCGCCCACACCCAACCC
>NZ_POTY01000205.1 GCF_003236315.1 Micromonospora craterilacus | reverse complement strand
GATAAGGTTACGGCGGTCATGGCGGAGGGGAAACGCCCGGTCACATTCCGAACCCGGAAGCTAAGCCCTCCAGCGCCGATGGTACTGCACCCGGGAGGGTGTGGGAGAGTAGGACACCGCCGGACACACGTTACAGTCGAGGGCCGCCCGGAATGGGCTGGCCCTCGACTGCGTTGCGCCGTAAAACGGCGTACTCAGGAAGGATGTACCTGTGAGTTCAGGACCTCAGGGCGGAGACCGTCCCCGGGGCTACGAGGGTCGGCCCGGCGACCGTGACGGCGGATCCCGTCGTGACGACCGCCCGTCGGACGGCGACGACCGCGGGCGGGAGCGTGGCTCCCGCGACGGCGGACGCGGCGACAGCGCCGACCGTTCCCGGTCCGGTGGCTTCCGCCGGGACGGCGACCGCCGTGAGGGCGGCTTCCGCGGCGGCGACCGCGGTGCCGGTGGTGGTTTCCGTGGCGAGCGCCGCGACCGTGACTTCGGCGCCGGCCGCGAGGGTTCCCGCGACGGTGACCGTGGCACGGGTGGCTTCCGTGGCGAGCGCCGCGACGGCGACGACCGGCAGGGCGGCTTCCGTCGGGACAGCCGCGACAGCGGCGAGCGTCCGAGCAACTTCCGCGACGGCGACCGGCGTACCGGCGGCTTCCGTGACGGCGACCGGCGTACCGGTGGCTTCCGTGACGGTGAGCGCGGTGCGAGTGGCTTCCGCGGTGAGCGCCGCGAGGGCGGTTTCCGCGACGGAGAGCGCCGTGACGGCGGTTTCCGCGGCAACGACCGCCGCGACGGTGAGCGCCGCGAGGGTGGGTTCCGAGGCGACCGGCGCGACAGCAGCTCCCGTGACGGTGACCGTCGCGACGGTGGTTTCCGTGGGGAGCGCCGTGACGGCGGTGACCGTTCCGAGGGCGGGTTCCGTGGCGAGCGTCGGGACGGCGGCTTCCGCCGAAGCTCCGACGAGCGGGACGGCTCTCGCGGCGGCCAGGGGCGCTACGACGGCGACCGCCAGGGCCAACGCGGTGAGGGCGGTTTCGCGCGTCGCGAGGGCGGTTTCCGCGACGGGGAGCGCCGCCAGGGCAGCTTCGGCGACCGGGACCGTGCCCCGCGTGCGGGTGGCTCCGACTCCGGCGAGCGCCGGGAAGGCGGCTTCCGCCGCGACGGTGAGCGCCGCGACGGCGGGTACCGCGCCGACCGGCGCGACAGTGGGCCCCGCGAGAGTGGAGGCTTCCGGCGCGGTGAGGGCGGCTTCGGCGGCGACCGCCGCGAAGGCGGCTTCCGTGGTGGCGAGCGTCGTGAGGGCGGGTACCGGCCCGAGCGCCGCGACGGTGAGCGTCGTGAGGGCGGCTTCCGCGGCGGCGACAGCCGTGACGGCGGCTTCCGCGAGCGCCGCGAAGGCGGTTTCCGCGGCGGCGACCGTCGTGAGGGCGGTTTCCGCAGCGGCGACAGCCGTGACGGCGGATTCCGTGGTGGCGAGCGTCGTGAGGGCGGTTTCCGCGGCGGCGAGAGCCGTGACGGCGGATCCCGCGGCGGCGACCGTCGTGAGGGCGGTTTCCGCGGCGGCGAGAGCCGTGACGGCGGCTTCCGCGGCGGCGACCGTCGTGAGGGCGGCTTCCGGGGCGGCGACAGCCGTGACGGCGGGTCCCGCGGCGGCGAGCGTCGTGAGGGCGGTTTCCGCGGCGGTGAGCGCCGTGAGGGTGGCTTCCGGGATCGGGACCGTTCCCCGCGCGGCGAGGGCGGCTTCGGTTCCGGTGACCGCCGCGAGGGCGGCTTCCGCCGGGGGGCCGAGGAGCGGGGCGGCGAGCGCCGCGAGCGTGGTTTCCGGGACGACCGGGAGCGGCGGGACGGCCCGGAGCAGGGCGAGGGCGGGGGTACGTCGACTCCGGTGCTGCCCGACGAGATCGTCGCGACCGACCTGGACAAGGATGTCCGCGCCGAACTGCTGTCCCTGGCGAAGCCGGTCGCGGAGACCGTGGCTCGGCACCTCGTGGCGACCGGCCAGCTGATCGACGAGGACCCGGCCGAAGCGCTCGCCCACGCACTGGCCGCACGTCGGCTCGCCTCGCGGATCGCGGCGGTTCGGGAAGCGGTCGGCCTGGCCGCGTACCACAACGGCGAGTGGCAGACGGCGATCGCCGAGCTGCGGACGTACCACCGGATGACCGGCCTGCAGAGCCACCTTGCGGTCATCGCGGACTGCGAGCGGGCGCTGGGCCGACCCGAGCGGGCGATCGACCTGTTCCGCGGCGCGGAGCAGGAGAAGCTGGATCCGGCTGTCGCGATCGAACTGCTGATCGTGGCGGCCGGCGCGCGGGGCGACCTCGGCCAGCGGGATGCCGCCGTGGCCATGCTCCAGGTGCGCGAGCTGACCACCGAGACGGCCGAGCCGTGGACGGCCCGGCTGCGGTACGCGTTCGCCGATGCGCTGCTGGCGGTCGGACGGCGTGCGGAGGCCCGGGAGTGGTTCTCCCGTGCGGCGGAGGTCGACACCGACTCGGAGACCGACGCGGCGGAGCGGCTGCTCGAACTCGATGGCGTGGTCATCGAGGGCGACGACGAGGACGAGGTGGCCGAGGAACTGGCCGCCGATCCTGATGCTCCGGGCGCCCTGCCGGCGCGACCGGACGCTGACGCGTCCGGGGCAGCGATCGACGACCGCACCGAAGAGGACGACCTGGCTGAGGACGACCTGGGCGAGGACGACTCGGCTGAGGACGACCTGGGCGAGGACGATCTCGCCGAGGACGATCTCCCGGAGGACAACCTGGGCGAGGACGACCTCACCGAGGACGACCTCGCCGAGGACGACCTCGCCGAGGACGACCTCGCCGAGGACGACCTCGCCGAGGACGACGTCGCTGAGGGCGAGCGGACCGGAGCGGACTCGGTCGAGGACGGCCCGGCCGGTGGCCCGGCTGTGGAGCTCGAGGCGGAGCCGGAGGTCGCGCCGACCGACGGTGGGGACCGCAGTGAGGGCGAGCGCCCTCAGGAGTCGCAGGCACAGCCGCGATGACCGATACCGGGAATCGGCTGGTCGACGGTTACGCCCTGGTCGTCTTCGACCTGGACGGGGTGATCTACCTGATCGACCGGCCGATTCCCGGCGCGGTCGAGGCGGTCGCCCGGCTGCACGGCGAGGGCCGGGCCGTGGCGTACGCGACGAACAACGCCTCGCGCCGGGCCGGCGACGTCGCCGACCTGCTCACCGGGATGGGTGTGCAGGCACGGCCGGACGAGGTACTGACCGCCGCGGCCGCCGCCGCCCAGCTGTTGGGCGAGCGGCTGCCCGCCGGCGCGCCGGTGCTGGTGGTGGGTGCCGAGGCACTGCGGTCCGAGATCCGCGCGGCGGGCCTGACCCCGGTGTCCAGCGCCGACGAGTCGCCTGCCGCGGTGATCCAGGGCTACGGCCCGCAGGTGGGCTGGGCCGACCTGGCCGAGGCCGCAGTGGCCGTACGCGGCGGGGCGACCTGGGTCGCCACCAACACCGACCGGACGTTGCCCAGCGGGCGTGGGCCGCTGCCGGGCAACGGTGCGCTGGTCGCCGCGCTGGCGACCGCGCTGGGCCGGGATCCGGACGAGGTCGTGGGCAAGCCCGCGCCGGAGCTGTTCGCCACCGCCGCCCGGCGGGCCGGCGAGGGTCGGACGCTGGTCGTGGGCGACCGGTTGGACACCGACATCGAGGGCGCCAACCGCGCCGGCCTGGACAGTCTGCTGGTGCTCACCGGCGTCAGCGACGTCCCCGAGCTGCTCGCCGCCCCGTCGCAGCAGCGACCGACGTACGTCTCCTGGAACCTGACCGGGCTCTTCGACCCGGCCGAGGTGGTGCGGGTGCCGGCAGCCGGGGCGGACAACGGCGGCTGGCACATGGTGGCCGGGGCGGACGGTTGGGAGTTGTCCGGGTCCGGACGCCCGCTGGACGCGCTCGCGGCGCTCTGCGCGGTGGCGTGGTGGCGCGGCCTGGGCGGCCGGCCCCGATCGGCGTCGCCGGAGGCGGCGAAGGCGCTGGAGTCTCTCGGTCTGGCGTCCTGAACGCCGGCCCGGCAACCTGACCGGGTCTGGCGGGCTGACCGGTCTGGCGTGCTCAGAGCAGCTTGCGGAGCTTCATCAGGTCGAACGGGTTCGCCTTGATCGACACTCGGCGGTTGGCCACCGCGCGGGTGACGTCGAGTTCCCCGCGGACCAGGGCGATCAGGTCGTCGCTGGTGGTGGTCATGGCGATCTTCGCCTTCGGGTCGTCGCCGTCGGCCAGATCGATCAGCCGGCCGTCGGTGAGCCGGCCGTGGAAGGCGGTCTCCAGGTCGGTGACCCGGCAGGCCAGGGTGCGGTCCAGGTCGACATGCTCGCGGACGGTCTCCGCGTTGCGTGCGAGCCGGGCGGCCAGATCCTGCAACGCCTGCCGACACTCGTCCACGGTGGCCAACATCGTCTCCTCGCCCCACACCACGTCGTCTCCCGGGCACGGTACCGCACGGGGTGGTCCTGGCGGCCCGGTAGCGTGACACCTGCAGACCCGCCGGGTGAAAGGACTCAGGCATGCAGGACGCGTGGCGCGCCTATCTCGAACTGGCCATGGGCCTGACGGAGGCGCCCCGGAAGAAGGCGCAGGACGCGGTACGTCGGGCGATGGGCTCGACCGGCGCGACCGCCGCCCAGCTTCAGATGCTCGCCGACGAGCTGCGCTCGACCGGGGCGGCCAACCGGGAGGCGCTGACCAAGCTGGTGCGGTTCGAGGTCGAGCGCGCACTCGGCGCGGTGGGGCTGGCCACTGCCGACGAGGTAGTTGAACTGGACCGCCGGGTACGCGAGTTGGAGCGCCAGCTTCGTGCGGCTGCCGGCGTCGCCGGCGGGGCCACCGCCCCAACCGGCGAGGTGCAGGCCGCCGGCGGGGCTGCGGCCGCGACGCCGCCGCCCCCGACCGAGGCGGTGGCCACGAAGGCGGTAGCCAAGAAAGCCGTGGCGAAGAAGGCGGTAGCCAAGAAGGCCGTGGCGAAGAAGGCCGTGGCGAAGAAGGCCGTGGCGAAGAAGGCCGTGGCCACGAAGGCGGTAGCCAAGAAGGCGCCGGGCACGGTGGCCCGTACCGATGGCGATGCGGTGGCACCGGCGAAGGCCGCGCCGGCGCGCCGGCCGAGACCGGACGGAGCCGCGTGAGCGCGCCGCTGCGGCCCGGGCCGCCGCCGGGCCCCCGACCGGGGCCGCCGCCGCGTCGATGGTCCGGCGACGAGGCCGACGACGCCGGTCACCCGGCGGTGGACGCCGCGGTGCAGGCGATGGCCAACGCCGCGACCCTGGCTCCCGCCGACCAGATCGCGCAGTACGAGGCCGCGTACCAGACGTTGCGGGAAACGCTCGCCACCATCGACCAGGCCTGAGGAGGCCGTCCACCCATGGCACGTCGTAACCGGTTGGACGCCGAACTCGTCCGCCGTGGCCTGGCCCGCTCCCGCGAGCAGGCGGTCGAACTGGTGGAGGCCGGTCGGGTTCAACTACGGGGGGTGCCGGCCCGCAAGGCCGCGGCGATGGTCGACCCCGCCGATCCGCTCCTGGTCACCGGCGACGACCCCACCGCGGAGTACGTCTCCCGAGGCGGGCACAAGCTGGCCGGGGCGCTCGCCGCGTTCGCCGCCGGCGGGCTGGCCGTGGCCGGCCGGCGCTGTCTCGATGCCGGCGCGTCCACCGGCGGCTTCACCGATGTGCTGCTGCGCGCAGGCGCGGCCGAGGTGGTCGCCGTCGACGTCGGCTACGGCCAGCTCGCCTGGTCGCTGCGCAACGACGCCCGGGTGCGGGTCTTCGAGCGCACCAACGTCCGGACGCTGACCCCCGAGGCGGTCGGTGGTCCGGTCGACCTGACCGTCGCCGATCTGTCGTTCATCTCGCTGCGGCTGGTGCTGCCGGCTCTGGCCGCCTGCACCCGGGCCGACGGCGACCTCGCGCTCATGGTGAAGCCGCAGTTCGAGGTGGGCCGGGAGCGGGTCGGCGCGGGTGGGGTGGTGCGCGATCCGGCGTTGCGGGCCGAGGCGGTGCTCGATGTCGCGGCGGCCGCCGCGACGCTGCGGCTGGGGCTGGTGGATCTGGCCGCGAGTCCGCTGCCCGGGCCGAGCGGCAACGTCGAGTTCTTCGTATGGTTACGCCGGGATGCGCCGCCGGCCGACCCGGAACGGGTGCGGGCCGTGGTGGCGGCTGGGCCGCAGGGTCTGGCGGCGTTCGGCGACGCGCCGGACGAGGCGACGGAGGAGGTAGCCAGGTGACCCGCACCGCCCTGCTGGTGACCCACACCGGGCGTCGGCGCAGCACCGAGCACGCGCGTACGGTCGCCGCGGACCTCATCGCCGCCGGTTTCGAGGTGCGGGTGGTGGCGGAGGAGGCCGAGGACCTCGACCTGCCGGGCGTGGTGCCGGTGACCGGCCTGGAAGCGGCCGAAGGCGCCGAAATCGTCTTCGCGCTCGGCGGGGACGGCACGTTCCTGCGCGCCGCCGAGCTGGCCCGGCCGGCGAAGGTGCCGCTGCTCGGCATCAACCTCGGCAAGGTGGGCTTCCTCGCCGAGGCGGAGATCGGTGATCTCGACCTCGCGGTGCGCGACGTGGTGAGCCGCAACTACAACGTCGACGAGCGGCTCACCATCGATGTGACCGCGGAGTTCGACGGCGGGCCGACGATCGAGTCGTGGGCGCTCAACGAGATCAGTGTGGAGAAGGGTGAGCGGGCCCAGATGCTGGAGCTGCTCGTCGATGTCGACGGGCGTCCGCTGTCCCGCTACGGCTGCGACGGGGTGGTCTGCGCCACCCCGACCGGCTCCACGGCGTACGCGTTCTCGGGCGGGGGACCGGTGGTCTGGCCCGAGGTGGAGGCGTTGCTGCTGGTGCCGATCAGCGCGCACGCGTTGTTCAGCCGGCCGCTGGTGACCGCGCCCACCTCCACGTTCTCGATCACCGTGGACCCGTTCACTACCCTCGCGGTGCTCTGCTGCGACGGGCGGCGGGTGTACGACCTGCCTCCGGGGGCTCGGGTGACCGTGCGGCGGGGTGCGCTGCCGGTGCGGATCGTGCGGTTGCGGGACCGGTCGTTCACCGACCGGTTGGTGGCCAAGTTCGACCTGCCGGTGCACGGCTGGCGGGGCAACCGCCGCTGAGCGGATCCGGGTGGGCCCGCGGACCGATCGGATCCGTCGGGGCGTCCCGGTGTGGCTGCCGGCCCGGCCTGGGATGTCGCTGGTCGGGCCCGGTTCGGTGTGGTCGCTCGACGGTGCCCGGTGTCGGCATCGGCTGGACGGCGGGCGCCGTGCCGGCTGGTCAAGTGTCGGGGCACGCGTCTACTGTCGGTTGCTGTGCTGGAGGAGCTGCGCATCACCGGACTGGGCGTCATCGTTGACACGACGCTGCCGCTGACTGGCGGCATGAACGTCATCACCGGCGAGACCGGTGCCGGCAAGACGATGGTGGTGACCGGTCTCGGCCTGCTCTTCGGTGGCCGGGCCGACGCCGGGCGGGTTCGCGCCGAGCCCGGCCGGGCCGTCGTCGAGGGTCGGCTGCGGCTCGACGGTCGGGTGGCCGAGGCGGTGCACGCCCGGATCACCGACGCCGGCGGCGAGCCCGATGAGGACGGCTCGGTGCTGCTGAGCCGTACGGTCACCGTGGAGGGTCGCTCCCGGGCCCATCTGGGCGGGCGAAGCATGCCGGTGTCGATGCTCGGCGAGGTGGGCGAGCAGGTGGTGGCCGTGCACGGTCAGTCCGACCAGCTGCGCCTGCTGCGCCCGGCCGAGCAGCGGGCCGCGTTGGACCGGTTCGCCGGCCCGGAGCACGAGAAGCTGCTCGACGCGACGCGGGAGGCGTACACGCAGTGGCGGCGGCTGGTCGACGACCTGGCGGACCGGCGGCGCAACGCGCGGGAGCGGCACCAGGAGGCGGATCTGCTGCGGTTGGGCCTCGACGAGATCACCCGGGTCGATCCGCAGCCGGGTGAGGACGACGAACTCAAGGCGGAGGCGCAGCGGCTGGAGCACGCGGAGGGTCTGCGTACCGCGGCGCAGTTGGCCCACCAGTGCGTGGCCGGCGGGTTGGAGGCCACCGACGACACACCGGACGCGTCGACGTTGCTGGGCACCGCCCGGCGGACGCTGGAGGCGCAGACCGGCACGGATCCGGCCCTCGGTGAGCTGGCGGCCCGGCTGGAGGAGGCGGCCACCCTGGTCGCCGACGTCTCGGTGGAGCTGTCGACGTACCTGGCCGGGCTGGACGCCGACCCGGCCCGCCTGCAGGTCCTCTACGAGCGGCGGGCCGCGCTGCGCGCGTTGACCCGTAAGTACGCCGACGACGTCGACGGTGTGATCGCCTGGGCGGATCGGGCCCGGACCCGGCTGGCCGACCTGGACACCTCCGACGAGCTGCTCGACGAGCTGGACCGGGAGGCGTCCCGGCTGGCCGGCGAGGTGGCCGAGGTGGCCGGCCGGTTGTCGGCGTCCCGGCAGGAGGCGGCGGTGCGTTTCGCCGAGCAGGTCACCGTCGAGCTGGCCGGGCTGGCCATGCCGCACGCGCGGGTCGAGGTGGCGGTGCTGCCCCGTCCGGCCGGGCGGGCCGAGCCCACCTTGCCGGTCAACGGGGTGGAGGTCGGTGTCGGTCCGGATGGTGGCGACGAGGTCGAGTTGCGGCTGCTGGCGCACCCGGGGGCGCCGTCGTTGCCGTTGCAGCGGGGTGCCTCGGGGGGCGAGTTGTCCCGGGTGATGCTCGCCATCGAGGTGGTCTTCGCCGGTTCCGGCGGGCCGCCCACCCTGGTCTTCGACGAGGTCGACGCGGGGGTCGGCGGCCAGGCGGCGGTGGAGATCGGCCGGCGGCTGGCCCGGCTGGCCCGCAGCCACCAGGTGCTGGTGGTGACGCACCTGCCCCAGGTGGCGGCCTTCGCCGACCGGCACCTGGTGGTGGCCAAGGACACCGGCGGCGCGGTGACCACCAGCGGGGTGCGGGTGGTGGAGGACACCGAGCGGGCTCGTGAGCTCGCCCGGATGCTGGCAGGTTTGCCGGATTCCGATCTGGGTATCGCACACGCGGAGGAGTTGCTGGTCGTGGCGGCCAGGGAGCGGCGGCCGTGAGGCCGCGATTGTGAGCGGAGGCACACCAGCCTTCGCCGTCATGTGCTTCCCTGGGTAGGCGGCCCTGCTCAGGCATGTCGCGACAGATTCGCCTGCCTCACATGCCAGGATGGTCACGATGCGTCTACCCACGTTGCGCCGGACCCGGAACGCGGAACCGGGACGAATCCTCGGCACCGCACGCCTTGATCGTCGTACGAAACGCCTGGTCGGCCGGCTCCGCCCCGGCGACATCGCGGTGATCGACCACGTCGACCTGGACCGGGTCGCCGCCGACTCGCTGGTCGCGGTCGGTGTCGGCGCGGTGCTCAACGCCAAGCCGTCGGTGTCCGGCCGCTATCCGAACCTCGGGCCGGAGGTGCTGATCACGGCGGGCATCCCGCTGCTGGACGACCTCGGCGAGGGCATCTTCGAGCGGATCCGCGAGGGCGACACGGTGCGGATCGAGGGCAACACCGTGTACCTGGGGGACGACCCGGTGGCGCACGGCAGCCTGCAGGACGCGGAGAGCGTCTCCAAGGCGATGACCGACGCCCGGGAGGGCCTGTCGGTGCAGTTGGAGGCGTTCGCCGCCAACACCATGGACTACCTCAGGCAGGAACGCGACCTGCTGCTCGACGGTGTGGGCGTGCCGGAGATCGGCACCACGATCCAGGGCCGGCACTGCCTGATCGTGGTGCGGGGCTACGACTACAAGGCCGACCTGGACGTGCTGCGCCCGTACATCCGGGAGTTCAAGCCGGTGCTGATCGGCGTCGACGGGGGCGCGGACGCTCTGGTCGAGGCGGGCTACACCCCGGACATGATCATCGGCGACATGGACTCGGTCACCGACGACGTGCTGCGCTGCGGCGCCGAGGTGATCGTGCACGCGTACCCCGACGGGCGGGCCCCCGGGCTGCCCCGGGTCAACGGCCTGGGGGTGTCGGCGGTGACCTTCCCCGCCGCCGCGACCAGCGAGGATCTCGCGATGCTGCTGGCGGACGAGAAGGGCGCCTCGCTGATCGTCGCCGTGGGCACCCACGCCACCCTCGTCGAGTTCCTCGACAAGGGGCGCGGTGGCATGGCGTCGACGTTCCTCACCCGGCTCAAGGTCGGCGGCAAGCTGGTCGACGCCAAGGGCGTCAGCCGGCTCTACCGGCAGGGCATCTCGGGTTCCTCCCTGTTGTTGCTGGTGCTCTCGGCGGTCGCGGCCATGGCCTCGGCGGTGGCCGTCTCCACCGTGGGGAAGGCATACCTGGGTGTGGTCTCCGAGTGGTGGGACAATTTTGTGTTCCAGCTCGGCCAGCTCTTCTAGCTCCCGATCGATCAAGAGGCTGCAAGCGTGATCAACTTCCGGTACCACGTGGTGTCCCTGACCGCGGTTTTCCTGGCGCTGGCGATCGGCCTGGTTGTCGGCACAGCCGCCCTCAACGGTCCGGTCGCGGATTCGCTCAAGGAGACCGTCAACTCGTTGCGCAAGGACAACCAGCAGATGCGCCAGCAGATGCAGAGCATGCAGCGGGAGCTGGAACTGGAGGAGACCTTCGCGGCCGAGATGGCGCAGATCACGCTGCCGGGCAAGCTGGCCGGCAAGCGGGTGCTGGTGCTGACCACGCCGACCGGTCGTGACCACGCCGAGGGTGTGCTCAAGATGCTCCAGCTGGCGGGCGCCGACCTCACCGGGCGGATCGACCTGCAGGACAAGTTCATCAACCCGGAGAACAACAACAACCTGCTGGAGCTGGCCGTCACCGCGGCCCGGCCGACCGGCGCCCCGACCGCCGGCCTGCCCGGCAACGGCCACGGCGTGGAAACCTCCAGCGCCCTGCTGGCCACCGTGCTGCTGGACCGGCCCGCCGGCGCGGAGCCGGTCACCGAGGCCGACCGGCGGGCGGTGCTGGCCGCGTACAGCAACGCGAACTATCTGACCACCGCCGAGCGGGTCACCGCCCCGGCGGAGGCGGTGGTGGTGGTCAGCGGGCAGCCGTACGTGGACAAGGACTCCGCGAAGAAGGACGAGTCGGTGGTCAAGATCGCCGAGCAGTTCGACCGGACCGGCGGGATCGTGATCGCCGGCAACGGCTCCGCCGGTGGCAACCTGGTGGCCTTCGTCCGCGGCGACGCCGTGCTCGCGCAGACCATCTCGACCATCGACAACGCCAACACGGTGCAGGGCCAGCTGGTCACCACGCTGGCGCTGGTGCAGCAGCTCGCCGAGCGCAAGGCCGGGCAGTACGGCGTGGGCGACAACGCCGCCTCGTTGCTGCCTAGACTGCCCCAGTGAGCCGACGTGCACCCTGGTGTCCGAATCTGACGATGGCCGCCGGCGGGCGGGAGGGAACAGCGTGAGCGAGCTGACCATCAGGCACAGCAGCGTGGCGCCTCGCGCCGCCGACACGCGGAGCGGGGCGGTGGCGTGAGCGAGCGGAGTGAGCGAGCCATCAGGCACAGCAGCGTGGCGCCTCGCGCCTCCGACACGCGGAGCGGGGCGGTGGCGTGAGCGTGCTCGGTCGACTGCTGGTGGCAGGCATCGGGGCGGCTGCCGCCCGGTACGCGCTGCGTGAGGTCCGTACCTCCCCGGCCGGGCCGGGGCTGGAACGGACGAACTTCCGGGGCCGCACAGTCACCCTGGCCGCCGGCCCGGCGCTGGCGGCCGGCGCGGCCGGCGCTGCGGCCTGCGGCGCGGCGAGCGTGCCGGCCGGGGCGGCGGCACTGGTGGCCGGACTCGGTGCCGGCGCGGTCGGGCTCTACGACGACGTGGTCGGCGCCCGCCCGGAGCAGAAGGCCGCCAAGGGCTTCGCCGGGCACCTGGCCGCGTTGCGGCAGGGCCGGGTCACCGCCGGCCTGGTGAAGATCGTCGGGGTGGGTGCGGCCGGCCTGGGGGCCGCGACGCTGCTCGCCGCCGACCCGCGGGTGGCCGGGCACCGCCGCCGACGGCGGCAGGGCGCGCTGGGCCGGGGCGTCGACGTGCTGCTCGGCGCGGGTGTGGTGGCCGGCACGGCCAACCTGCTCAACCTGCTCGACCTGCGTCCCGGGCGGGCGCTGAAGTCGGGTCTGCTGCTCGGTGTGCCGCTGGCCGCCGGCCCGCAGGGTGGGATGGCCGCCGGCGCGGTCGGTGCGGCCGCCGGGCTGCTCCCCGCCGACCTCGACGAGGACGTGATGCTCGGCGACAGCGGCGCGAACGCCCTGGGCGCCGTGCTCGGCGTGGCGCTGGCCGCCCGCAGCGGCCCGCTCGGCCGGGCCGGGCTGCTCGCGGTGCTCGCCGGACTGACCGCGGCCAGCGAGAAGGTGAGCTTCACGCAGGTCATCGCGCGTACCCCGGGCCTGCGTGAACTCGACGCGCTGGGCCGTCGCGCCGACTGACGTGACCAGACCGGCACCCCTCGCCGGCGCCGGCCGGGTGGCCGGAGCGGCCGCGCTCATCGCCGTACTCACCGTGGTCAGCCGGCTGGCCGGGTTCGGACGTACCGCCGTGTTCACCTGGGTGGTGCAGGGCAGCGACCTGGGCGCGATGTACGTCATCGCGAACACGCTGCCCAACATCATCTTCGAGATCGTCGCTGGTGGGGCGCTGGCCAGCCTGGTCGTACCGCTGCTCGCCGGGCCGGTCGCGGCCGGTGACCGGCGGGCGGTGACGGCGACCACGGGTGCGCTGCTCACCTGGACGGTGACCCTGCTCGTGCCGCTGGCGGTGCTGCTGGCCGTGGGCGCCGGCCCGGTGGTCTCCCTGATCGGCGAGGGCCGGTCGCCGGAGGAGTTGGCGGCGGGCGCCCGGATGCTGCGGGTCTTCGCGCCGCAGCTGCCGCTGTACGGCATCGGCATCGTGCTCGCCGGGGTGCTCCAGGCGCACCGCCGGTTCGCCTGGCCGGTGATCGCGCCGCTGCTGTCCAGCGTCACGGTGATCGTGGCGTACGTCGCGTTCGCCGCCGTCGCGGGCACGGGGGCGAGCGTGGCGCAGGCGGGCCGCGGTGCGGAGCTGATCCTGTCGGGCGGCACCACCCTCGGCGTGGTGGTGCTGTCGCTGTCGCTGCTGATCCCGTTGCGCCGGCTGGGGTTGACGCTGCGTCCCGGGTACGCGTTCCCGGCCGACGCGCGGGCCCGGGTGGG
>NZ_POTY01000204.1 GCF_003236315.1 Micromonospora craterilacus | reverse complement strand
GGACGCTGGAAGACGCTACGCCACACGACCGCCAGCCCCCGCCGAATCGGCGACATCATCGCCGCAGCCCTGCACCTGACCCATTTCGAGTACAAGTACCTACCGCAAAGTCGTTGAGATCACTTTACTACGTTGAGCTCCCGTTCGACTGCGAATTCGTGCTGGTGGCCGAGTTGCGCCAATGCGGCTACGACGTGAGTCGCGACGACGAACTCATCAATTTGCTCGACGGCCGCGACCTCGGTTCGCTCGCCAGCTAGGGGTCGCGGCTGGCTCGGCTCCGGGGCACCGAGCCAGCGGCACAACCGCTTCACCTGTAGGTGCTCACGTGATGGCAAGGGCGGCGGTCAGCACCGGAAGGTCGTAGGGGGCGACGAGCCGCAGTGGCTTGTCCGTCCTCCGGCCGTTCTCAGTGATGATGAGCGCCGTGGTCAACTGGCCGGCCTGCCTCCCACGGCTCAGCCGGTCGATCGCCTCGACCACGGTAATCGCCCGAGGCACCAGAATGGCGTCCTCGCCCGGCTCGGCGAACCTCAGCACGTGACTGACCGGCTCTTCCTCGGCGATTCCCGTGTTCCTGGTCAACTGGTCAGCAAGCCACCGAGCGATGGCGTTGGTGGTCAGTACGCCGGCGTAGCCGCCGCCGTCGTACACGGGCAGTTGCGAAAACCCCCGAGTCCGGACATGGTCCAGCGCCATGCCGATCGAGTCGTCCGGACCCACGACGCGGACCTCGCTGGCGGGAAGAGCGCCCAGCGCCCGCGGTGGTTCGAGGATCAGCTGTCGTAACCGCTCGATCTCCTGCACGACGGCCTCGACCGGCTCCGCGATCGGTCGACCGCCGTAGTAGGTGCCGTGGCTGATCGCGTTCCGCAGGGAAGCGAACGCGATCAGGGCGCTTCGATGCTGGTGTGGCAGCCGCCTCTTCTCGGCGTACTCCGTACGAGCTGTATGAAGCCGATGTGCTCATCGACCTTGAGGTGGGCCCTGACGTGCTTCTCTATGTCGTTGAACGCCGCGAGGAAACGCGCGCCTAGCGTTGTGATCGTCACCGGCCAGAGCCTGACACGGTGCTGGGAGGAGATGGGAGCCGCGCAGTCGGTTGTGTTCGGTAGCTCACACGCCGCCAATGGTCATCGTGACCGGGCCTGGAGCTTCGGCAGCTTGAACAGGTCGCAAAGCGCCTCGCGCTGCGCCGAATCCACCCGGACCCACTCCTCCTCACGCAGCATGGTTGGGGTGCTGTCGAGAGCGGCAGCCACCTCGCCGAGCGTCCGACGTACGGATTCCCGGTCGGTGCGATAGAAGCCCATCGCCGCCCGTCCGCGCCGGCGGTGTTCCAGGAACCTGGCCAGTTGAACGCTGCGAGAACGGACGAGCACAACCATGTCGGGCTGCTCGAGGCGGCTCTCGTCCGTGGCAGACTCGCTGACGGCGAGGGTGTGGTACCTGCCCCTGGCCCCCGTTACTCGATGCATCCGGCGCCCCGCCTGAGCCAGCGCCGTCTCCTCATCAGTCCAGCCGACGTCCACCTCAGGACCGACCCAAATGTCGTACGGTGCGTTCGGTTCGAACGGCGGGTTCGGATTCCACAGCACCGGGCCGCCGCTGGTGCGTACCGGCACCTGCTCCGCCCAATCGAGCCAGGCTGCATCGATCTCGGTGGCGTTGGCAGCCATCTCGTCGATGAACTGCCTGGCACCGGAAACGATTGCGGCATCGGTGCTCTGGATCGCAGCCTCGACCGTGCCGTCCGTGTAGGCACGCAGCGACAGGTTGGCCGATCCCACAAAGGCGGTGCGGCCGATCACGAAGACCTTTGCGTGTAGGGTC
The DNA here is from genome assembly GCF_003236315.1 of Micromonospora craterilacus. Classification (GTDB taxonomy): domain Bacteria; phylum Actinomycetota; class Actinomycetes; order Mycobacteriales; family Micromonosporaceae; genus Micromonospora; species Micromonospora craterilacus. The sequence goes on along the minus strand of NZ_POTY01000204.1, from coordinate 11,340 downwards.
TCGTGGGCGTAGAGCTGGACGTCCTGCTCGTACCAGGCCCGCAGCAGCCGAGCGGAGGTAGCGCCGCTGGCAAGTGCGTTCCCGCTGCCGTTGACGACGATCAGATCTCCAGCCTTCACCGGAAGCAGTTCGGCTGCCCCGTCACCCGCATAGGCGACGGCAGCCTTGATCTTCCTGCTCTCGGCCTTCTCGCAGATCGATTTCATCACCTGGCTCGAAACGAGTCGCACACCGCATCATGACCCGTCAACCCGCCCACGTCCACAGTGCTTGATTGTCCGACAGCCCTCGCGTCATCGACGCATGCGGCGGGAACGCGCACTGGTGGCCGTTGCGGAACGCGCAGCGTCGACCACCCCTCAGCCGCACATCGCAAGAACACGCGGTGGCGAAGGACCTGCTGCTCGTCCTCGGCCACCGAAGTCCGCCGGGGAGCGAGCGTCAGAGCAAGGCTCATAGGCTGGGACCGAAGCCCGCCAGCCCGGGACAACGTCGGCGCTGGTGATCGCCCTGATGCCGCATCCAGAAGACGATGTCGAAGATCCGGATATCGGATACCTCGGCCGGGACGTCGGCCTGAACCCGGAGGTTCCGCAGTCTGTGCGCCAGCCGGAGGTCCTCAGCCCGGAGATGCTCATGGAGCCAGAGCCAGTACCCTGGGCGGCCGCGAAGCGCGCACGCTACGACGTCGTCGTAAACCGGGATCAGCTTCGGACGTTTGCGGGCCAGGAGCTTCCCAGCGATGGCCTTCTTCAATCCGCGATGCTCCGTCAGCAGCCGCCACGCGCGATCTGCCGGCCCTCGGTCCTCGATGTACGTTTTCGCCGTCTTGTCGCCCAGATTCACGGCGAGCGGAATCTTGCGCAACTCGTCGCTGATCCGCAGACCGAGATCGCCTTGGAGGAGGTCGAGGGCGACCCCGGCAGGTACGCGCGCGTTCAGGAGCTCGACGGCGATTAGATCCTCGGCCTCCACAACGTCCCGATGCAGGGCCTTGGAGGCGGTGCCCAACGCCTCGAACTGACTGCCGGTGAACGCACCGGGCGCGAAATAGCGCCGCAGGTCGGAGACGGAGCGCTCGTCATCGAGCACGGCAATGATGTCGGGCAGTCCAAGCCAACCGATTGACATTGCTACCTGCCCGACGCGACGCGACGACGGATCTCCTTGAGCGTGACCACGTCACCCATCACCGCATCCTGCGCCTGCCAGAAGTCGAACCCGTCCGTCGCCTTGCGGGTGTCGGTGATGTCCCGACCATAAACGGCGATCTTCACCGCCTCGCCCGCGCGAGAGGGTGAGTTGTGAACCTCTCCCCGGTACCGGACCCGACCATCCGCCAACAGCTCCGCAGTGTGTTGCTCACCGAGGTAACGGCCAGACAGCTTGGTCCCCGGCCGCAGCCGCCCGGCTGCGAGGAGATCCACGAGCTTCAGCCTCCGCTCGTCCGGCGTCACGCGTGGTCCTCGTTTCGAGCTTCTGGTTACAGGCGACTTATACGCCGGCATCGCCGGGACCGGCCCGGGCGCCACCCTCTGTCCGGGAGGCTCGTACGCCTGCGATGGATGGGGTCGCCCTTGGACCGGCGCCACGACAGCCACCGACGTCGGAAAGTCGAAGGTGGCACGCGCCCGGACAAGGCTTTGGCGGATCTCTTCGCGGCTCAGCCTCGGCATTCGGCTGTCAAGCAGGTCGACCAGTTCGGGCGCGGGATCCGATCCGGCGAAAAGATCCATCAGTTTGGTGTGGACCTGCCGGTCGACGAAGAAGCTCTTCCACAACTCCTCGATCCGGTTGTCCCCCATGTTTTCCTTGCTGAGCAGGCACAACAACTCGACCGCGGCATTTATGTCGTTCTCAAGCCGCACCGAACGGAAGAGCTTGTCCTCGATCGGCACCGGGGCATGAGCGTTGTAAACCCGCCACTCTGCACCGTTGGTCAGGGCGACCCACTCCACGCCAGCCATCGTCGCGTAACCGATGGTCTGGTTGGCCCAGCGCGGATCGTCAAGGTTCTCCCCTAGGCCCTTCGCCTCGATGAACAGCCGCGGCGTCCGCAGCAACAGCAAGGCGTAGTCGACCGGATTCTCGTGACCGCCCCGCTTGTACTCGCGGTGCACTTCGTCGGTGTCGAAGAGGTCCCAGCCAAGCGCCCCGATTACCGGGTCGATCAATGCGGCCTTGGTGTTCTGCTCGTTGAGCCGCTGGCCGCGTTGCTGGTAGCGCCGTTGCCGTTCCACGCACTGCTCCACGACGGCACGCAGGTCACTCATCGACGACCCCCCGCGAATGCGAGGCAGGCCGTACGGAACGAATACAACGCCTTCGCGGGCGCTGGTCGAGCGGGCGCTGGTCGAGGACGCGATGTGGCATGAGGGTGCCTCTCGACGGTGGTGGAGAGAATGGTCAGCCTAGCGCGTCGGTTGACCAGTCCTCTGCGAAGGTTTCGGTCTGCAGGAGCACCCGCCGGATCGCGTCCTCGGCGGCGTCCGGCGGGTAGCCGTGGACGGCGAGCAGCCGCTTGATGGTGGAGCGGAGCTTGGCGCGTACGTCGTCGCGGGAAGTCCAGTCGACGGTGATAGATCGGCGAACGGACGCCACCAGGTCGCGGGCGATGTCCGCAAGCTGCCCCTCTCCCATCTCGGCCACGGCCGATTCGTTAGCGGCGACCGCGTCGTAGTAGGCCAGTTCGTCATCCGTGAGTGCCGGGCTAAACTGCCGCCCGCGGTTGGCTTCCGCGCTCACCTCCTTCGCCATCGCCACCAACTCCGCGATGATCTCAGCGGACGTCAGGTTCTGATTGGTGTAGCGGCGCATCAGCTCCAGCAGGCGTGCGGAGAAGGCCTCCTGGCGGACGACGTTGTGCCGGGTGACCTGGCGCATGGTCTGTTCGATAGCCCGCCGTAGCGCCTCAATCGCCAGGTTCGGCGTCTTAGAGGTGCGCAGCTTCTCCAGGTACGCCTCGTCTAAGTGAGACAGGTCGGGTCGCTCAATGCCGGCAGCGGCGTAGATGTCCGTGACCCCGCCTGCTTCGATCATGCCGGCGGTGAGCTGCCTCAGGTACAGCTCGATCTCTGCAGGGATAGGTAGGCCACGAGAGTGCCGGTCCTCCACGTCGTACTTTGCCATCCAGACCCGCACCGCCTGGAAGAAGGCGATGTCGTCGCGTAGTTCGTTGATCTCGCCGCTGCTGGCGCAGAGCGCGTACAGCCGGTCGAGGCTGGCGGCGTTACGGCGGAAGCGCTCGCCCAGGCTCGGCTCGCCCGGCTCCGGCTGGTTTTCTGGCAGACTCGGGTCACGCAGATGGTCGATTGTGCCGACCACCGCGTTGATGAAGGCGTTCTTGGTGCCGGAGGCTAGCACACCCTGCCAGTCGAAGCCCGCCAGAATGGTGCCGCAGAGGACGCCGTGCAGGTCGCGGAGCCGGGCCACCACCTCACCGGTGTCCCGCCCGACGGGCTTGGTGTCCTGATCGCTCTTGGTGTACTCGGCCAGCGCCTCGTGCAGGTTCTGGGTGATCGGGGCATATCCGACCAGGAGGCCGTCCTGCTTGCCACGGAAGGTCCGGTTGACCCGGGCGAGCGCTTGCATGAGGGCCGCGCCGCGCATCGGCTTGTCGAGGTAAAGCGTATGCAGGGGCGGGGAGTCGAACCCCGTGAGCAACATGGACTGGACGATGATGAGTTCCAGCTCGTCGTCGGGCTTCTTAGCGCGGTTCCGGACCACCTTGGTCTGCGAGGGTCGCCGCACGTGCTTACGGATGTGCGGCTCGTCGTCCGGGCCACCGGTGTAGACGACCTTGATCTTGCCGAGGTCGTCGGCGTCCGAGTGCCAGCCCTCGGGAAGCAAGGCGATCATCTCGTCGTAGAGGCGGGCGCAGATGTCGCGCGTCGCGCAGACGATCATTCCCTTTCCTGGCCCGTCGATGTACTTGCGCATCTGGTTCGACCGGGCCTGCCAGTGCCCGACCAGATCGGCCGCCAGAGTCTTGACCCGGTCCGGTGCACCGTAGACGGCGTTCATCACCGCAACCGTGCGCTGGACGCGGGCCTTCTCAGCGTCGTCCAGGCCTGCGGTCAACGTGTCGGCCCGCTCGTCGAGCGTCTCCGGGTCGATGCCGGCCGGCAGGTCCACCGGTATGAGCCGGCTCTCGTGGTAAACCCGGACGGTGGCACCGTCCTCGACGGCCCGGGTCAGGTCGTAGATGTCGACGTAGTCGCCGAACACGGCCTGGGTGTCGCGGTCGGCTTCCGAAATTGGCGTGCCTGTGAAGGCGATCAGCGTGGCGTACGGCAGGGCGTCCCGCAGATGCCGCGCATACCCGTCGAGGCTGTCGTAGTGGCTGCGGTGCGCCTCGTCCACGATGACGATGACGTTGCGCCGGTCCGAGAGCGGCGGGTGCTTACGGCCCGCGTCGCGCTCTTCCCGGGTACGCCCGAACTTTTGCAAGGTGGTGAAGATGATCCCGCCGGTGCGACGGTTGGTCAGCTCGGTGCGCAGGCTCTCCCGGGTCACCGCCTGTACCGGCCGCTCTGGCAACAGCTCGCTTGCGGCGAACGACTCCAGCAGCTGCTCGTCCAAATCGGTGCGGTCGGTGATCACCACGATGGTGGGGTTGCCCAGGCTCGGGTGGGTGGCAATCTGGTGGGCGTAGAACTCCATCTCCATGGACTTGCCGGAGCCCTGCGTGTGCCAGACGACGCCCGCCTTGCCGTCGCTGCGGGTCGCCTCGACGGTCTTGCGGACGGCCTTCTCCACCGCGAAGTACTGGTGCGGCTTGGCGATCCGCTTGATCGCCCCACCCCTCGCCTCGGCGAACGCGACGTACCCATGCAACAGTTCCAGGAACCGGCGCGGCGTAAACAGGCCGTAGAGGACCAGGTTGAGCGCTAGGTCCTCGTCGCTCTTCGGTGGCTGCGGCACTGGCTTGCCGGCGTCGTCAACGTTCCACGGCGCGTAGTGCTCGAACGGTGTGAACGCGGTGCCATAGCGAGCGGTGATCCCGTCGGAGACGACGCAGACGACGTTGGCCCGGAAGGCCAGCGGCAGCTCTTCGACGTAGGTGCCGACCTGCCGGTGGGCACCCCGCAGATCGGCGTACGCGTCGCCGGCCTTCTTCAGCTCGATAAGCCCGACCGGCAGCCCGTTGAGGTAACAGACCACGTCGAAACGACGCTTGTGGTCACCGTCGGTAACGGTCACCTGGCTCACGACCTGGTAGTCGTTGGCCGCCTCGTCACGAAAGTCGATGAGTTTGATGATCGGGTTGTGCTCGGCGCCGTGCTGGTCGGTGTAGACAATCGAGCGAATGCCCTTGACCATCAGCTCGTGCAGCCGCTGGTTCTCGGCGAGCGCATCGCGCGACCGCGCAGTGAGCACCTGGGCCACCGCCTCGTCAATCTGGGCGGGCGCAAGCTGCGGGTTGAGCCGGGCGACCGCATCGCGCAGGCGGCCGGAAAGGATCGGCTCCGCCCACGAGTCGCGCTGTCCAGTCCCCGGCGCGATCGATGACCCTGACACAAATTCCCAGCCCGCCTCGGCCAACATGTCCAGCGCGAGCGCCTCCCAATGCGCCTCCGTCATGTCACCGGAATAAGCGAACGGTCCAGCACTCATGTCGCGTCCTCCACGGCCTTCTCGGCGTCCCGCGCCTGAATTGCCCCCGACATCAAGCCTGGCAACAACGCGTCTCGCAAGTCCGCAAGGCGCTGCGATTGCGAGAGCAGCGAATGCCTCAACTCAAAAAGCTCTTTGACCCTTCGGGCGAATCGCCCAACTTCCTCGATGGGCGGCAACGGTACCGTGGCCGCTAGAGCGTTGGTCCGATTTAGCCCCGGAACGGCAGAATCCGAGTTCATGGAGGCAAGGCCAAGATTCTTCATGGCAAAGAATACGAACTCCAAGGGCACGTCCGGCCGCCGCACCTGCACAAAAAAGGTCGTGTCGATCGGAAAGAAGTTGCCCTGTTCCCAGTGAATTGCGCCAACCGTCCCCTTACGCCCCACCACGATTCCTGGCCCCGCAACCAGTGACTCGTCATGCCAACCACCCACACCGCCGCTCCCGTAGACCGGGATGTCTCCCGAACGACGTTGACCTGCAGGGAGCGACTTGCCGTACTTCAAGTCCACTAGGTCACCTAGGGTCGCCCGCTCTCCAATCATGGAAACAACTCTTGCGTACTCCACTTCAGCCAACTCGCATACGGACACATCGATACGCTTGTTGACCGCGATCTTGTCATCCAGCACGCCAAGAGTTGATGCGATGCCCTCCTGGATTGCGCGGGGCGGGGAGACAACTGGGACGTCAGATAGGATACTGGTGTTGAGATTGGGCATTGTTGCGCCGACCGCGTGGCGAACGATCCATTGCCGGACCTTTGGGTGGCCCAGGTAGTACGAGATATACCGCGGATCTGCAGAGTCGCCAAGCCGAACACGTAGGCAGCCAGTGCCGCACAACCAGCCATCTTGCGCTGCGCTTACCAGAGCTCTGCGCTCCACATCCCCCCTACGGGAGTAGACGATGTCACCGTCTCTTAACAGATAGCGAGAGAGGCGTTCCGCGTCTTCTGGACTGATCCGGGCAATCCGGTCTTCCACAATTACATTGTCGCCAATGTTCTGCGGCATCACGCTGGGAATACCAGTTACCACATAATCTGACGCATGGAGCTGGCTACCGAATGGGCCCGTCTGGATTTCACCACCGCCCGACCTACAAAGGTCGCCTAGCGTGGCGAGAGCCCAACCCGAGGGCACCCTTCCAATGACTGATTCAGACATTGAGCCGCTCCAATTTTCCACGGATCAGCTGTTCGATGCGAGAAGACTCCTCGAAGTGGGCGTACAGCTCCTTCTTAAGGCGCTCGATCTTGTCCGCGATCGGCTCGTCGCCCGAGGTGTCGGTCGCGGCCGCTCCCACGTACCGCCCCGGTGTGAGCGCGTGATCGTGCTCACGGATCTCGTCCAGAGTCGCTGAGTAGCAGAAGCCAGGCTCGTCCTCGTACGCCTGATCCTGAGCTCGAGCGGACGCCGTGCCGCGCCATACGCGGTACGTCCCAGCGATCTTCGCGACGTCCTCGTCAGTCAGGACACGCTCCGTGCGGTCGACCATCTTGCCCATGTTCCGGGCGTCGATGAAAAGCACCTCGCCGCGCCGGTCGGTAAGCCGCTTTGTCCCCTGCGGCCCCTTGTCCTTGGCGAAGAACCACAGACAGGCCGGGATCTGGGTGGTGCGGAAGAGTTGCGGCGGCAGCGCGATCATGCAGGAGACCAGGTCGGCCTCGACCATCGCCGCGCGTATCTCACCTTCGCCCGACTGCTTGGACGACATCGAGCCGTTGGCGAGCACCACGCCTGCCGTGCCGCGCTCGGCGAGCTTTGAGACAATGTGCTGCAGCCAGGCGAAGTTGGCGTTGCCGGCCGGAGGCACGCCGTAGCGCCACCGCGAATCCTCGACGCTGCGTGACCAATCCGACATGTTGAACGGCGGGTTAGCCAGGATGAAGTCGGCGCGCAGGTCGGGGTGCTTGTCGGCGTGGAAGGCGTCCTCCCAGCGCGGTCCAAGGTTGCCGGAAATGCCGTGGATGGCGAGGTTCATTTTCGCCAGCCGCCACGTACGTTCGTTGGACTCCTGGCCATAGACGGCGATGTCGTCGCGCCGGCCGCGGTGGTTGAGCACGAACTTCTCCGCCTGGACGAACATGCCGCCCGACCCGCAGCACGGGTCGTAGACCCGGCCGGAGTACGGCTCCAGCATCTCGACCAAGAGCCGGACAACGCTGCGCGGGGTGTAGAACTCACCGCCGCGCTTACCCTCGGCGCGGGCAAACTTCTCCAGGAAGTACTCGTAGACCTCACCGAGCACGTCGCGGGCCGCCCGGTCGCCGTGACCGGTGAACCGAGCGTCGCTGATCAGGTCGACCAACTCGCCCAGCCGTCGCTGGTCGACGTTGTCCCGGTTGAAGATCTTCGGCAGCACGCCGAGCAGCGCCGGGTTGGACTTCATGATGGCGTCCATGGCGTTGTCGAGCAGCAGCCCGATCTCGCCAGCCTTTGCCCGTTCCGCCAGGTGGGACCAACGGGCCTCCCCCGGCACCCAGAAGACGCCGTGGCCGGTGTACTCGTCGACGTCGTCGAGGAAGGTGTCCACCCGCCCCTCGGGGATGCCCTGGTCAAGTACCTCCTGCTTGATCTGGTCGCGCCGCTCCTCGAACGAGTCGGACACGTACTTGAGAAAGACCAGGCCCAGGACGAAGTCCTTGTACTGCGCAGCGTCCATCGAGCCGCGGAGCTTGTCGGCAGCCTTCCAGAGGGTGTCGCGGAGGTCGGCCATCGTCGGCATGCCGGGCAGTGCGTTTTGCCCGGCCGCCCTCTTCCTGGGGGGCATGGTGCTCCTCGTATCCGTTCGTGCGGTGCGGTCAGTCTTGCTGGTCGCGGCGGGGTGGTCCAGCCAGCGGTGCGCCCGCCGTGATGGTCAGGGTGCCGTCGGTGAGCCCGGCCACAGCCCGACGACCAAGGTCGTCGAGCAGGGCCAGCTCACGGCGGGCAAGGTTGCGGCGCTCCTCCATCGCCGAGAGCATCGCGTCGAGCCGCACGATCTCGGCCGGAGGAAGCAGGGGAAGTTGCAAGTCAGCCAGCCGGGCCGCGGCCCGCACCGCGCCGGTCGGCCGCTGCGCGGGTACAGCATTGACCAACGCCGCCAGCACCCGAGGGGTGAACCGGTCGCGCCCGTCCGGCCGGATCCGCAGCACCCGGGTCGGATAGTCGACAACCGAGGTGCCCTCCTCGTCGTGATATGCCCCGAGCCGGGGCACCATGGTCACCAGGACGTCGCCCGGTTCACTCAGCCGCGCACGGGGGTAGCGCTGGGCGAAGACCGCCCGGTCGATCCGGCGGGAACCGACCTGGGCGCCCGCGGTCAGCTCCGGCGGCCCGATCACCGGGTAGTGGCCCACACTGCTGATGTGACCGGCCGCGATCCGGCTGCCCTTGACCATGGCAAGATGGCCGTCCCGAATGAGCGCGCCAATGGACTTCGTCGGTGCCCGGCGGATCTCGCCCTGTGCGGCCAGGTGGGTGCGCAGGTGCGGGCGCGGTTCGGCCAGCTGGTTGAGCTCCACTTCCGTGTCGGCCAGTTCCGCGATCGTCACCCGCCCGTCGCGCACCAGCTCACGCAGCATGGCGGGCCGGCGTGAGGTCAGCGGGCGCCGGGGCATCGTCAAGTCAGCGATCCGCACCTGGCTGGCGTACACCCTCAGGTGCTCGTCAGGGCGGTGTCCCGCGCGCCGCCAGGTGGCGATATCGATGATCAGCTCCTCGACGACGCGGTCGGTGAGCGGTCGGTCGGAGACATCCGCCAACAGGACGCGCCCCTGCCACTCGGGTGTCTCCTCGTGCCGAAGCACCCAGAGTGCGGTCTGATAGCCCGGCCGGAAAGGCACCACGCCGCCGGGAAGCTGGACGACCGCCTCGACACGGCCGGTGGCCAGCAGCTCGTTCCGGGAACGCGCCGCCGGCTTGTAGGGCGGCAGGGCGCCGGCGAGCAGCTCGGCGGGGCCGACCACGACCGCGGTCTGCCCGGGCGCCAGGGCCCCGGTCACCTCGGCTAGCTCTGCGAAGGGATTGTGATCGGTGCGTGCCTCGGCCGGCTGGTAGGGCAGCCGCAGGAGCAGCACGCCCGCAGCCGACGAGCCCGCCGGGCAGCCTGCGGCAATGTCAAACTGCCAACTGCCGCGTGGGATACCGTGCACGACCAGCCGGCGGCGGGCCAGACGGGCCAGCAGTGGGTCGGCCTCGGCAGCGAACATCACCGAGTCGTGCTCACCGAGCTCTTGGCGCGCGGCCAGCAGCAGGTCGCCGGTGCCGGCGCGCGGATCGGCGACCTGGACGATGCCGTGCAGGTCGGCGTGCTCGCGGGCGCCGGAGAGCCCGGCCATCAGACGCGCCAGCTGCGGGACGATCGCCTCCTCGTAAAGCTGCGGTACGCCGAACCGGTGCCGGGCGGCGAGCAGCCGCTCGTACGCCTGGGCCGTCCCCCACGCCGCCTCGATCAGCTCGTCGACCACCTCCGCCAGCCAGGCCGCGTCCGACGGCAGCGCCTCGATCTCGGACCGAAGCAGCTCGTCGTCCCAGTCGACCTCGGCGGCCCGCTCGCGGAGCGCCTCGATCACGTGCCGGTCGGTGTGGCCGTCCGGACGCAGCGGTTCGTCGTCGAGGTGGTGCAGGCAGATCAGCGCGGTTGTAGCGCTCACCAGTACCTGTGAGGTGAAGCCGCCGCGCCGCCCGTTGGTCGACGACGGACCTGCCTGGAGGGCCAGACAGGTGAGCAGGTGAAGCCGGAGGTCCGGCTCGATGGACTGACGGTCGGCACGGCCGGTGTCGACCAGCCAGTCGACGACTTCGCGGGCCTTGAACAGTTGCCTACCCCGGTCTGCCTGTGCCGGAGCGGGGAACGCCGGGTAGCGGCGGCGCCAGGTGGTAACCACTGGGCGTTGCACCCCGGCCAGCTCGGCGATCTCGGGCAGGGAGATGAGGTCGACGGCAGCCACGTCACCTCCTCATCTGTTGATCACGCCGGTAGTGGGTCGACTGTAGAGGATTCTCGACGCCGACACTACTTGCTCCTTGGTAACCCCGGTTATCAACGTTCCGTACGTCGAAACTTGGCGGTCAAGCTGCGGCGACTGCTGTGATTCGTCGGCATCAGCGAGCCGCTGGCGATCACCGAGCCGCGGCGTCCCTCTGAATCGGAGCTCTCAAATGCGAAAGACCATGACCTTCGCCCTGCTTGCCACCGCTCTCGTCGCGCTGGGCTGCGGCGCCGGAGCCACCGACGAGGCCGGCGGCGCGGGTGGCGACGCCGGCGCCAACGGTGAGGACAAGGCCGCGAAGACGGCGAAGATCGGCGACTCCGCCCGCGACGGCAAGTTCGAGTTCACCGTCAAGTCGAACAAGTGCGGCGTCAAGAAGGTCGGCAGCGACCTGCTCGGCGCGAAGGCGCAGGGCCAGTTCTGCCTGGTCACCATCAACGTCAAGAACATCGGCAAGGAAGCGCAGATGTTCGACGGCAGCAGCCAGAAGGCCTACGCGGCCGACGGCACCGAGTACTCCGCCGACGGTGAGGCGGCCATCTACGCCAACAAGAACGCCGAGACCTTCCTCAACAACATCAACCCCGGCAACCAGGTTACCGGGGTGGTCGTCTTCGACATCCCGAAGGACGTCAAGCTCCCGAAGCTCAAGCTGCACGACTCGATGTTCTCCGGCGGCGTGACCGTCGCCCTGAGCTGACCCGACGCACCACCACCGCGACTGGGGCGGGTCCCGCGAAGCC
>NZ_POTY01000203.1 GCF_003236315.1 Micromonospora craterilacus | reverse complement strand
CGCCAGCGCGTCGCCGGCCGGGTCGAGGGCAACCCGGCCGGGGCTCAGGTCGCCGGCGGCGGGCCAGCGCAGCAGCAGCCGACCCCAGTCCTCGCCCCGGGCCCCGACCATGGTCACCAGCCAGCCGCTGTCCGGGTCGTACGCGGTGCGGCCAGCCGGCCGGATCCGCCGGGAGTGCTGCTCCCAGCCGTCGAGCAGCAGTTCGGCGCTCTCCCCCGCCGGGTCGTACGCGAGCACCTGGCGGGACAGGTTCTCCAGCACCACCGGGCAGCCGGACAGCTCGGCGGCCTGCCGGACCACCTCCCCCGGGTCGGCGCCCTCCACGGACAGCTCGGTGAACCGCTGGTGGATCTCCTCGGTGGCGCGCAGCTCGGTGAGCTGGGCGTCCACGATCAGCGCGTGCACCGCCTCGGTGATCCGGACGAACGGGGTGGCCCGGCGCAGTTCCACCAACGGCAGGCCGTGCCGCTCGGCGGCGACGGCCATCACCCGCGGCACCCCGGTCAGGTAGCGCCGGCCCAGCTCGACCACCAGCCCGGAGACTCCGACACCGGCCAGGTCGCCGATGAAGGCGCGCAGCCCGGCGTCGTCGCCCGGCAGCCCGATACCCGTGGTGAGCACCAGTTCCCCGCCGCCGAGCAGGGTGGCGATGTCCGGCACCTCGGCCACGTGCACCCAGCGGACCGGCCGGTCCAGCCCGGCCTCCCCGGCGACCAGGCGCGGGGCGCCGTGGCGGACCGGGTCCAGGGCGAGGACCTCACGGACGGTGGGAAACACGGGCGACACGGTACCCGCAGGTCACCGCGAACCTCGACCGTCGGGGCCGGGTTACCACGGGTCGTCGCGTCCCAGCTCCCAGCAGGCCACGGCGGTGGCGGCGGCGACGTTGAGCGAGTCGACGCCCCGCCGCATCGGGATCACCACCCGGGCGTCGCTGGCCTCCATGGCCGCCCGGGTCAGTCCGGCGCCCTCGGCGCCGAGCAGCAGCGCGGCGCGGGCCCGCTGGGCGGGGTCGAGTCGCTGGATGGCGACCGCGTCCGGCGCCGGGGTCATCGCCAGCACGGTGAAGCCGGCGGCCCGCACGTCGGCCAGCGCCGCCGGCCAGGGCTCCAGTTTGGCGTACGGCACGGCGAACACCTCGCCCATGCTGACCCGTACGCTGCGCCGGTAGAGCGGGTCGGCGCAGGACGGGGAGAGCAGCACCGCGTCCACCCCGAGCGCCGCGACCGCCCGGAAGATCGCGCCCAGGTTGGTGTGGTTGTTGACGTCCTCCAGGATCACCACCCGACGGGCAGCGGCCAGCACCTCGGCGGCGGCCGGCAGCGGCTTGCGCCGGAACGAGGCCAGCACCCCTCGGTGCACGTGGAAGCCGGTGGCCTCGCGCAGTACCTCGGGGGTGGCCGCGTACACCGGGGCGTCGCCGGTGTCCAGGTCGGCGAGCTGGTCGACCCGCTTGGCGTCGACCAGGTACGACCGGGCCGGGTAGCCGGCCCGCAGCGCCCGGCGCAGCACCAACTCACCCTCGGCGATGAACAGGCCGTGCGGCGGCTCCCAGCGGGTCCGCAGCTCGACGTCGGTCAGCGCGCGGTAGTCGGCGATCCGCTCGTCGTCGGGATCGGTGATCAGGTGGACGGGCACCCGCCGATTCTGCCCGACCGCCGTCGCCGCGCCCCCACAGGTGTACGCCCCGGTCGGAGCCGGCGCGCGGGCTCCGACCGGGGCGTCTCGCCGCCGTCAGGCGGTGGTGCAGGTGGCGCCGTTGAGCGTGAACGACGACGGTCTTGCGGAGTTGCCGGTGTGGGTGGCCTGGAAGCCGATCCCGACGGAGGCGCCCGGGGCGATGGCGCCGTTGTACGAGACGTTGCGGGCGGTGACCTGCCCCGAGGTCGGCGAGTAGCTGGCGTTCCAGCCGCCGGTGATGTTCTGCCCACCGGGCAGGGTGAAGACCAGCGACCAACCGTTGATCGCACTACTGCCCGTGTTGGTGATGGTGATGTCCTCGGTCAGGCCGTTGTTCCAGGCGTTGACCGTCACCGCGACCCGGCAGGCGCTGGTGCCGCCGAACTGGGTGAAGAACCGCCAGGTCTCGCCCGGAAGCCAGGTCCGTGAGCCGCTGTCTCCCGGCGCGCCGTCCTGCGGTGCGGCGATGTGACCCTCGTCGAAGGCGGCCCACACCACCGGGTAGCCCTCCGCACATCCGGAGTAGGTGGTGGTGCGGTGGGTCAGGCTGCCCTGTGCCGGCTCGGGCGGGTTCTGCGAGGTGCAACCGTTGTTGGTGACGAACCGGTTGCGCAGTGATCGTCCGCCGGAGATGTTGAGGACGCTGTCACGGATGCCGTGCGCCCCGAAGTAGGCGATCCGGCCGGTGCCGCCGCTGCATCCGCTGATCTGCCCGCCGGCATACACTGCGACCGCGCGGAACACATTCGGCCGGGCGCAGGCCAGCGCGTAACTCATCCCACCGCCGTAGCTGAAGCCGAGTGCGAACCGCAGCGTCGTCTCCACGCAGAGGTTCGCCTCGATCTGCCGCAGCATGTCGTCGACGAAGGTCACGTCCTCGCCGCCGGAGTTGGCCCAGCCGTTGTTCAGCCCCTGCGGCGCCACGAAGATCGTGCTGTTGTTCGCCAACTGCCGCAGCCCGTAGTACGACCACACGTCCCGCTGCACGGTCTGCCCGGTGTCCACGTCCACGGCGGTGCCACCGAGCCAGTGGAACCCGAACACCAGTCGGTACGGATTGTTGTTGTTGTAGTTGGCCGGCACCCGCAGGATGTAGCTGCGGCTCTTGCCGTTGCTCTGGATCGTGTGCGTGCCGCTGCTGAGCCCCGGCGCCCGACCACAACCCGCCGTCGCCGCCAGCGTGCCGACGTCCGCGGACGACGCCGTCGCGTTGGGGCTGGTGCCGAGTGTCACGCCCCCCACGGCCAGGACGAGCAGCGCGGCGACTGCGGCGGGTCCGAAAAATGATCTGTACCTCAACATCATGTACCTCATTCCCGCGTCACGATGACGCGCAGGAGGTCCGACTGTGGACCTTGGAGGTGATTGGAGGGGCTCGCGCGATACGCGCCATGCCCCGCATGCACGGTCGACACGGACGGACCGGCGCATCCCAGCGGGACCCGTGCTGCCGTCAGCCGACGTCGCGGCCTCGGCCACTCACCGGAACCCGGAACCGGTGAGGGCGGCCAAGCGCGCCCTGACTCCCGCCTCGAAAGTAACGTGTGAGCGATAACATATCAAGAGATCGGAATGCATCAATCATTGCCGGAACGAGGCGACGTGATCCAAGGCGGTGGTACGTGGCTGGTCAGCCAGACGCCGTTGACGGCCCGGTAGAAGGCGAACCCGCTGCGATGCATGCCGGCGGCGTCGACGCTCAGGATCACCGGTTCGCCGCGTCGGGCGCCGACCGTCGCGGCGGTCCGCTGGTCGGCGGAGAGGTGCACATGGGTACGGCCGCGCGGCTGGAGTCCTTCGACGCCGATGCCGGCCAGGAAGCGGGCGACCGTGCCGTGGTAGAGCACGGGCGGGGGTGTGGCCGGTGCGAGTCGCAGGTCGACAGCGATCGAATGGCCCTGGGCAGCCCGGATCCGGCCGCCCCGGACCTCGAAGCGCTGTTTGTCGGTGCCGGCGACCAGCCGGTCGAGCAGGTCCGGGGTGACGGGCCGGCCGTGCCGGGCCAGCGCGGTGAGCAGGACGTCCACGTCCACCCAGCCGCCGTCGTCGAGGGCGACCCCGACGGCGCCCGGACGGTGGCGCAGCACGTACGCGAGGAGTTTGCTGAGCGCCGTGAGCTGGTCGGTCACGGCTGGTGCCGGATCTGGTCGAGAAGGCCCTGCACCAGGGCCTGGCGCTGTGGGCGCCAGGTCGCCCAGTACCGGACCTTCGGTAGGCCGTCGACCGGCACCGCGCGCAGCCCGGCCGGCAGCCCGACACAGCCGTTGACGATGGTCGCGCCGACGCCCAGTCCGGCCAGGTGCACCAGCAGGTCCCAGCCGTCGACCTCGGCGGCCACCTGCCAGCGCACGCCCGCGTCGAGCAGGGCACGGTCCAACGCGCGCCGATGCGCCCGCCCGGCCGGGGGTACGACGAGATCCAGGCCGTCGAGGTCGCGGAGCCGGACCTGCCGGCGGGCGGCGAGCGGATGTCGGTCGTCGATCACGAGCACCTGCCGGTAGGCGGCGATCTGGGTCGCCTCGAACTGCCGCGTCGGGGGGTCGTGCGCGATGACGGCCAGGTCGGCCTGGCCGGCGGAGAGGGCCGCGAGGGCGGCGTCCCGGTTGGCGGTGATGACGTGTACGCGGCGACCCTGTCCGCCGATCCGCCGGATCGGCTCGGCGATCACCCAGCGCAGCGCGCCCCGGCCCGCCGCGATGGTCACCGTGGGCGTGGAATCGTGGTGGAGTTCCCGCAGGAACTCGTCGGCCCGCCGCCGCGAGTCCAGCGCGTACGCGGCGAGTCGCTCACCGGCCGCGGTCAGCGTCAACCGCCGACCGTCCCGTTCGTAGAGTTCGACGCCGAGCGCCGTCGCCAACTTCCTGATCTTCACGTGCAGGGAGGGCTGGCTGATGTGCAGCGCGACCGCCGCGCTGGTGAAGTTGCGGTGTTCGGCGAAGACCGCGAACGAGCGCAGCGCGTCGGCTTCGAGCAGGTCCCGCCCGGTCATAGTGCACAACTATAGAGCGGTGGCCGAACAATAGTTCCGCGCCGGCATCCCGACGCCGCATCCTGGCCGCATGATCGACAACACCATGCGACGGGAAGCGCGGCTCGGCATCGACATCGGCCGGGTCATCATCGACGGTGCCGCCCACCCGGGCGGCGGTGACACCGCGTTCTTCGGTGGCGACGAGGCCACCATGCTGGCGACTCCCGAGGTGCCCGGTGCCGTCGAGGCCATCGCCCGCCTCGTCCCCCTGTTCGACGGCCGGGTGTGGCTGATCTCGAAGTGCGGCCCCCGGGTCCAGGCCCGTACCCTGCGGTGGCTGGACGGCCACGACTTCTACCGGCGCAGCGGGGTCGCCCGCGACCAGGTCCGGTTCTGCCGGGCCCGGCCCGACAAGCGGGTGCACTGCCTCGACCTCGCCCTCACCCACTTCGTCGACGACCACCCCGAGGTGCACGCCGCGATTCGCGGCGCCGTCACCCACCAGTACTTCTTCGGGCCGCAACGCCGGCCGGTGCCCGGCTACGGACGTCCCGCGCCCACCTGGGCCGAGGTCGAACGACTCGTCACCCGATCGCTCCACTGACGGTGGTTCGCGCGGTCACCGGCGCGGCCGCACGTGCCGCACGGTCAGATACAGCCGGTGCATGGTGATGACGACAGCCAGCCAGGCCAGCCCGAGTGTCCATGCCACCAGCACGTCGGTGAGCCAGTGGTGGCCGAGGAACACCCGGCTCAGGCCCATGGCGACCGCGAACACCACCGCCGCGGCGACGGTGGCCGCCCGGGTACGCCACCGTTGCTGGCGTAGTACGAGCAGGTAGGCCACGACTCCGGCGACGACCACGGCGTTGAGGGTGTGCCCGCTGGGAAACGACGCTGAAGTCTCATACGGTGCGACCGCGTCGGCCAGCGGCGGGCGGATCCGCCCGACGAGGGCCTTCCCGACCGTCGTCATCAGCAGCGACCCGGCGGTGGCCACCGCCATGAGCACCACGGGGCCGACCTGCCGGTGCCAGATCGCCAGCGCGATCGCGGCGACGGCGGCGAGGATCGGCATGATGACCGGCCCGCCGAGGTCGGTGAACGCGGTGACCGCCGCATTGAGCTGCGGTGTACGCGCGGCCATGGCCGCCCGCAGCACCGGCTCGTCGAGGCCCGCGACACCGTCGGTCTCGACAACCGCCTCGTAGATCTCCACCGACACGGCGGTCAGCGCGACGACGAGCACGACGCCGACCAGCAGGGTCAGCGCCAGCACCGGGTACGGGCCGATCCACCGGGCAGCCCGGCTGGCCAGCGCCGCCACGATCCGGCCGAGCCTGGTCTTCCAGACTGTCAGGTCACGCCAGCCGAGGTAGCGGTCGCCCTCGGCCGGGTCGGCCGCCCACTCCGGCTGGCCGTCATGACGATCCTGGGAGGCGCACATCTCGTGATCATGCCACCGGCATCATTGATCCGCGCTGGTCCGACACCCCGAGCGACGGTCGGCCCTGTCGTACCCCGACGGCATGCTGCGGGGGTGGCGGTGGCGACGGCGTACCGCGGAGAGGACGAGTCGGATGAGCGCCGGATTGCCGAGCCGCATTCCCATCGACAACGACGACTACCACGCGGAGCATGTCGGGCGCACCGCCGACGGCCGGCAGTTCTTCCTCACCACCCCCTTCGAACCCGCCATGGACGGCGACGACGACGGTCAGGAGTTCGTCGCGCTCTACCTCTTCGACGCCGACGGCCGATTCCAGGAGGCCAGGATCGACGCCTTCGGTCCCCGAGCCCGGATGGACCGCGCGGCACGGCGGGCGGTCTACGAGGCCCGGCTGGCGGAACTCGGCAAGGTCACCTTCGCCCCCATCGAGGTCGAGCCCTTCGCGGTCGACCGGTTCGGTACGACCTTCGGCCTGATCCCCCGTGAGCCGGAGGGAGACGACGACACCTGGTGGGTCACCGTCGAACCCGGCGACTACATGGCCTTCAGCGAGCCGTGGGACGGCTCGTACGACACCTGATGCCGACTCCGCCGACGGCTTCCGGCTGGCCACCCAAGGGCCGTCCACAGTAGTTCCGGGCGGGTCATGCCGGCTCGGCGGGCGGCCGGCGGGCCGGGCCCCAGGCGACGAACCGGTCGAACAACACCTTCGGCTCCGGACCGTCGTGCGGGTTCAGGTGATAGAGATCCCGCATCGCCTCGTACATCAGACCGGCCAGGTAGATCGACAGACCGGTCAGATTGCCGTCGTACTCCACCCGCAGCAACAGCCGTGCTTCCGCACACGGCCATGGCTGCCCGTCCACCCGGCAGCACCACATCGGCCGCAACGGAGTGTGCGGCAGCTCGCCACCGCCCCCGCCGGGCCGCATCGGGCGGGGGCCACGGCCCGGCATCGGCAGCCGCGTCGTGATCACCAGCGACCCCCGTTCGCCCGCCACTCCTGAGCCAGCGTCAGCCAACCTGGCCGGCCCGGGTGTTGCAGCGGCAACGGCCGCGTTGGCTGAAGCATCCACTCCGGCAGGTGCGAGCCGGCCCTACGTTGCGGCAACACTCCCGGCAACGGCACCACCGACTGCGACGGCAGCACCGACTGCGACGGCGACACCGGCCGCGACGGCAGCAACCGCTGCGGGGCAACTCGGCATCGGAACCACGGGACCCGCACATCGACCTCCCACAGAGAACACTGTGGGTACGTTTCTTGTCGCCAGAGCAGCAACAGATGTACCCACGACAGCTGGCTGGAAGGGGCCGTCCCGACACGGGGGAAGCACCGGGACGGCCCCGAGCAGAACCCGCCCCAGCCCTCCCCGGCGTGGAGCGGATCCGCATGCGTGACAGTCTGCTGAGGGCACCGATACGCTCGGAAGGCATCGAGCCTGGTCACGGTGACGGTCGGCGGATCTTGACGGCCACCCGGCGGCGCTTGGCGATCTTGGCAATCCCTTGGAGGGCGCATGGAAGGTGAGCAGACCGTGGATCTGATCCGCGTCCAGCTACGCAAGCAGCGGGCGCTGGCCGGCATGAACCAGGAGGAGTTCGGCAAGCGGACGAACTACTCGGGCTCCACGGTGTCCGCTGTGGAGACCGGAACCCGTCCGGTCGACCTGCCCTACGCCCGGCGGGCGGACGAGATCCTGGAGACCGGCGGCCTCTTCGAGTCCCTGCTACGCACCGCCCAGCAGGACGGCCAGCCCGCCTGGTTCATGCCCTGGCTGAAGGCGGAGCGCGCCGCCCGGCAATTGCGCTATTTCAATCCGACGCTGATCCCCGGCCTGTTTCAGACCGAGAACTACGCCCGAGCAGTGCTGCGCTTCGACGACACGCGCCCGGAGCAGGAGATCGAACAGCAGGTGGCGGCCCGGCTGGAGCGCCAGGAGATCCTGAAACGCGAACGCCCGCCGCAGGTCGTCGCGGTGATCGACGAGTCCGCCCTACGGCGCAGCGATGCCATCATGGCCGAGCAGCTCGCCCACCTGTTACGGATGGCCGAGCTACCGCACGTCCATATTCACATCATCCCGGCCAGCGCTGGCCTGCACATCGGGCTGTGTGGGCCACTCCTGTTGGCCATGCTGCCGGACGGCACCTGGATCGGGCATCTGGACAGCCAGCTCGGCGGCGAGGCATCCGACACCGAGGAGAAGGTGGCTAAACTTCTGGGTGTATGGGAGTGCGTGCGGGCTATCGCCCTCCCCGAAGACCTCTCGATCGCCCTGATTAAGGAAGTAGAGAGCCAGCATGGACCTCAGTAGCGCCCGTTGGCGGAAGTCCACCCGCAGCAACTCGTCCGCCGGTGACTGTGTCGAGGTGGCCGACAACGTGGCTGGCGTAGTCGCCGTTCGGGACAGCAAGGACCCGGCCGGTCCGGTGCTCGCCTTCGAGCCCGCCGCCTGGCAGTCGTTTCTCGGCTTCGCCAAGCGGCACTGACCGCGTACCCCAAGAGGCCCCGCAGCGTGCGCGCTGCGGGGCCTTCGCCTTCCGACGCGTCAGCTACGAAATCGCGGACGCGGCCACCAGGTACGCGAGCGCCAAGGCGACGACGAGATCCGGTAACTGTGCCAGCATGGCCACCCGCCACAGCCGGTTGCGTGGATTCCACCAACGCTCCGGCAGGTAGTGCACGATCAACGCCTTGGTGCCGTGCAGGCACGCCATGAAGAACGGGAAGAAGGTGAGCAGCCCGCTCACGAAGTACGCCGGATCGGTCAACTCCTCGGCGAGCAGCGAGACCGGGATCGCCACCGCCATCGAGGCGACGAAGCCCACGCCGAGGATCACGAACCACACCGTTGATCGACACATGTGCCGCAGCCCCAGATCGTCGATGTCGTCGCCGGGCAGGGTGAGGTACTCGATCAGCTCGGCCCGTCGGTCCTGTCGCGTCTTGCCATCGAAGCCCAGCAGCCGGGCGATGGGTTCGCTGAGCCACCGAGCCGGCGCCACCACCAGATCCATGGCCCGCCCCTCCGCGCCGGCACTGGCAGGCTGACCAGTCAGTCCCACACCAGACAGAATGGCTTGCCGGCCGGATCGGCGTAGACGCGCCAGTTCGAGCCGGCGCCGTCCAGTCGGGTGGCACCGATGTCGAGGGCGGCCCGTTCCGCCGCGTCCACGTCCTGGACGGTCACGTCGAGGTGGATCTGCTGCGGGTACGCCGGATCCGGCCAGCGCGGCGCGGTATACTGCTCCACCTGCTGGAACAGCACCGGCTGCGCGCCGTCCTCGCCGAGCATGGCCATCCCGTCCGCCTCGTAGGTCAACGGCTTGCCGAGCAGCGCCGCGTAGAAGTGGCTCAGCGCTTTCGCGTCGGGGCAGTCGAGCATGACGCCCATCAGGGTGGTCCGCGGATCATCCGGGTTGGCGGACAGGTCGAACGGGTGGCCGGCCAGGTCAGCCAGGGTGTGCCACCGTTCGTTGCGGCGCAGCAGGCTGGCGCCGAGCTGCTGGGCGCGTTCCGCTGCCGCATCGATGTCCGGTACCCGGAAGTCGAGATGGGCCTGCTGCGGATGGTCCTGGCCCGGCCAGCGGGGCGGCACGTGGTTGGTGGCCCGTTGCAGGCCGATCCGCCAGCCGTCATCGGAGACGAGCGTGATCCACTCGTCGTCGCCGTAGGCGCGTCGCCAGCCGGCGAGCTGCTCGTAGAACGTGGCCAGGAGGTCGATGTCCGGGGCGTCCAGCGCCACGGCCCGCAGTGAGCCGATCGCCCGCCGGTGCGGTTCGGAGGTCATGCCCCCGATCCTGCCGATCCCGGCGCCGGCCCGCCACCGGAAACCGGCGCCGACGATCCGTTCTAATTACCCGGCCGCATCTCCGACGACCAGCAAGATGCCGAGCCGTGGCGCGCCCGGCGGGTGTAAAAAGGAGCAGGCATGTCAACTGAGCCGGAGCCGGGCCGCGCGCCCGAGCACACGAGACCCCGCTATGCCGAAGATCCGATCGTGATGACGGTCGACGGGCAGCGCTTTCGCATTCATGAGCGTGCCGAGAAGCCCGGCGAGTACGACTTCGACTGGCTCAGCGGGCCGCACGACTACGGCTTCGGGATCACCAGAGCCGCCGGCTCCGCCATGACCCTGCCTGAGATGGAGGAGGCCATCCGCAACTTCCTCGCGGAGATCGACCCCGCCACCGGATACCTGCGGGATTAGCAGAGCGGGCGGCGAGGCCGATCGAGGGCGTCGTCGGGAGATTACCCTGTGGCCATGTCGGCGGAGCCGGAAGTGATCGACCTGGACGGGCGCCCGCCGGCCGAATCGGCCGGCGCCGCTGCCCGTTCGGCGATCAGGCGGAAGACGGTCCTGCGCCTGGTCGCCGCCTTCGTGGCCGGTGTCGTGCTCGGTGGTGTCGGTGTCAGTCAGCTGCGGGACTCGCGCGAACAGCGGGAGCGTCTCGCTGCGGTGTCTCTCGTCGCCTTTCCCGACTCGGTCCGCGACGGCACTGCCAACGGCAACGGCGTACTCAAACTGAACGGTCAGCTGACCGTGATCAACGCCGGCCCGGTACCGGTCACGATTCGGGCCGCCAGCGGCCACGGAACGGGCGTCCAGGTCCGTGACACCGGCCGGTCCCCGGTACTACGCCCCGGCGGTACCGGCTCGATCGACATCGAGGTGCACCTTGACTGCGCAACCGCGTTCGGGGACGAGCCATTGTCGATGCGTTTCTCGGTCGAGACCGACGACGAGATGATCACGGAGGTCAGCTACCCGATTGCCACGCGAGGAAGCATCTGGCACAGCCACTCCCGCCTCTGGTGTGCGGACACGCGGTTCCCGGACGGCGACGGCGCCGAAAACTGAGATCGGCCCCTTCTCGTCGGTAAGTACGTGTCCTTACCTGATGTCCCCGAACCACCGACGGGACGACGCGGGTACCAGCAAGAGGCCGACGATGACCGCAGCCCCGGCCATCCGCAACAGCCACAAGGGTTCGAAGTCCTGCACTACGGCCAACATGAGGAATACGGTCGTCCAGAACCGGGCCCGCCCGCTTCGGCGCCACAGGCCGTAGGCCAACGCCAGAAAGAGAACCGGAAGCATCAACTCGGTGACGCCGAACGGAGGGGTCGTCAGCGTCTCGCCAACCGAGCCGGCAATCACCAGCACCATGATCAGCACGGCGACAGCGACCGGCATGGGGACGCGCGGCTCGACCTGCTCGATCATCGGCTCATGGTAGGAGTGCTCCGCCAGGGTCGGCTGCCCCGTCGAACACGTCCCCGATGCGGTGGTTTTGTCCGGGTAAGAAGGGGAATCCGGGGCCACCAGTCGGGAGCGAAGGGCGGACCAGGTGAGCGAAGATCACGTCGGCACGCTCGTGCCGGCCGACCCGTGGCCCCTGCCCCGCGAGGCCACCGTCGCGGACCACATCGTGCAGCGGCTCGCCTGCTGGGGCGTCCGCCGGTACTTCGGCTTCCCCGGTGACGGCATCAACGGCATGACCTCGGCGCTGCAACGCACCAACGAGCAGGCGCAGTTCGTCCAGGTGCGGCACGAGGAGACGGCCGGGTTCGCTGCGTCGGCGCACGTCAAGTACGGCGGCGGGCCGATCGGTGCGGTACTGGTGACCAGCGGGCCGGGTGCCATCCACGCGCTCAACGGCCTCTACGACGCCAAGCTGGACCACCAGCCGGTGGTGGCGCTGCTCGGCCACACCGCGCTCACCGCCGAGGGCGGCGGCTACTACCAGGAGGTGGACCTGCTCGCCCTCTACAAGGATGTCGCGGCGGCGTTCCTGGCCCAGCTCGACCATCCCTCCCAGGTGCGGCACCTGGTGGACCGGGCCTGCCGGACCGCGCTGGCCCGGCGTACCGTCACCGCGCTGGTCCTCCCCCTCGACGTGCAGGATCTGGCGGCCATGCCGAACCCGCCGCACGCGCACGGCTACTACCAGACCAGCAGCGTGCCGAGCAGCGGTCCGACGGTGCCACCGGAGGAGGCCGTCCGCCAGGCCGCCGAGGTGCTGCGCGGAGGCGAGCGGGTGGCCATGCTGGTCGGGCAGGGCGCGCTCGGCGCCGAGAACGAGGTACGCGAGGTCGCCCACCGGCTCGGCGCGGGAGTGGCGACGGCGTTGCTCGGGATGACCGTGGTCGATCACCGGGAGCCGTGGGTGACCGGTGCCATCGGCCTGCTCGGCACCCGGCCGAGCTGGCAGCTGATGAACCAGTGCGACCGGCTGCTGATCGTCGGCAGCAACATGCCGTACTCGGAGTTCTATCCGTCGCCGGGCCAGGCGCGGGCGGTGCAGATCGACCACGACGGCACCCAGCTGGGCCTGCGGTACCCCACCGAGGTGAACCTGACCGGGGACGCCGCGCCCACCCTGCGGGCCCTGCTGCGGGAGCTGGGGCCGGGGCCGGGGCCGACCCGCTGGCGGCAGACCATCGCCGGAGCCACCGCCGCGTGGCGGCAGGCGCAACGGGACCTGGCCGAGCAGGAGGCCGACCCGGTCAACCCGCAGTTGCTGTACACCAGCCTCAGCGACCGGCTGCCCGACGACGTGATGCTCGCCGTCGACTGCGGCACCACCACCGCCTGGTACGCCCGGCACCTGCGGGTCCGCCCGGGAATGCTGGCCAGCCTCTCCGGCACCCTGCTGTCGATGGGCGGCGCCATGCCGTACGCCCTGGCGGCCAAGTTCGCCCACCCGGACCGCCCGCTGGTGGCCCTGATCGGGGACGGGGCGATGCAGATGAACGGGATCAACGAGCTGATCACGGTGGCGAAGTACTGGCGCGGCTGGGCCGATCCGCGGTTCGTGGTGCTCGTGCTCAACAACCGGGATCTGGCGTTCGTCAGCTGGGAGCAGCGCTCCACCGAGGGTACGCCGATGTTCCCGGACAGCCAGCAGCTGCCCGACATCGCCTACCACCGCTGGGGTGAGGTGCTGGGGCTGCGCGGCGAACTGGTCGACCGCCCGGACCAGGTGCCGGACGTGTGGGACCGGGCGCTACGCGCCGACCGCCCGACGGTGATCAACGCCCTGGTGGACCCGGCCGAGCTGATGATGCCGCCGCACTTCACCGCCGAGCAGGTACGCAAGACCGCCGCAGCGGTGCTGCGCGGCGACACCGACTGGGCCGGCATCGTCCGCCGCGGCCTCCCCAGCGT